>NZ_JBHUEA010000012.1:0-101803 GCF_042680685.1 Amnibacterium endophyticum
CCCTGATCGCGCGGCGCGACCTGCTCCGCGCGCTCGAGCGTGCCGGGGCCGAGGCCGCGACGGCGCGGGACGACGCCGGGGAGGCCGCGGACGCGCTCGATCGGGCGCTCGCCGAGGCCGGCTTCGCCGGGGTGGACGACCTCCGCGCCGCCGCGCTGCCCGTCGCGGAGCGGGAGGCGATCGAGACGGCCGTGCACCGCCACGACCAGGCCAGGGCGGCGGCCACGGCGCAGCTGGCGGAGCACGACGTCGCCGCGGCGCCGACGGCGCCGGCCGAGGTCGACGCGGCGGCGGAGGCGAAGCGGCTGGCGCTCGAGCAGCAGCGGGCGGCCCTGCAGAGGGAGGCGGACCTCGCGACGAGGGCGCAGCACGCCCTGGCGCTCGCCACCCGTGTGGCGGAGACGGTCGCGGCGACCGCGGGCGCCCGCGAGCAGCTGCGGGTCGCCGCTCCCCTGGCCACTGCGGTCCGAGGCGGCAACGCCCGGCGCATGCGGCTCGAGGCCTACGTGCTCGCGGCGCGCCTCGAGCAGATCGTGGCGGCCGCGAACCTGCGGCTCGCCACCATGACCGACGGCCGGTACACGCTGCGCCACGACGACGCGCTCGCCGAACGCGGCGCCCACTCGGGGCTCGGCCTCGAGGTGATGGACGAGCACACCGGCAGGACGCGGCAGATCGCCTCGCTCTCGGGCGGCGAGACCTTCCTCGCCTCCCTCGCCCTGGCGCTCGGGCTCGCGGAGGTCGTGTCGGACGAGGCCGGCGGCGTCCGGCTCGACACGCTGTTCGTGGACGAGGGCTTCGGCTCGCTCGACCGGCAGACGCTCGACACCGCGATGGAGACGCTCGACTCGCTCCGCGCAGGCGGCCGGGTGGTCGGGCTGATCAGCCACGTCGAGGGCATGCAGGAGGACATCCCGGCCGGTCTGCACGTCGAGCGGGAGGCCGACGGGTCCAGCTCGGTACGGATGCGGGTGGCCCTGACCGCGGTGTGACCCGCGACCGCGGCATCAGTCGCGGGCGGCGACGACCTGGGCGAAGCGCGCGCGGTAGCCGCCCTGCGTCAGCACGACGGTGCCGTCGTCGCGGTCGTCCACCCGGACGACCGCCGGCGCCGATCCGTCTCCGAGGAACAGCCGCGCCGCCCACGGGTCGACCGAGCCGGCGCCCTCGCACGCCTTCTGGCGCATCACCGCCCCGGTGAGGCGGTACCGAGCGGCCGAGACCGCGACGTCGGCCTCGCCCCCGTTGCAGTCGCCGCTCCAGAGGAGGTGGTCCCGGCCGCCGGTCCGCTCGATCCGATAGGTGATCGACCCGCCGCTCGGCGCGCTCGCGTCCTGCCCGTCGACCGAGCCGTCGAGGGACACGAGGACCACGCAGCCGTACGGGCCGGCCTCGAGCGCGTCCGTGCAGGGGGCGAGGCGCCTCCCCTGCCCGCCGCCGGTCAGCAGCACGACCGTCACCACGACCACGGCGACGACCGCGGTCGTGACCGCCGCGAGCACGATCGGCGGCACGCGGCGGAGCACGCTCAGACCGGCTCCGGCGCGAGCAGCGCCGCCACCCGCTCGACGACCTCCGCGACCGGCGTCGGGGTGCGCTCGCCGCTCGCCCGGTCCCACACCTCGACCATGCCGTCCGCGAGCCCGCGCCCGACGACGACGACGGTCGGCATCCCGAGCAGCTCGGCGTCGGCGAACTTGACGCCGGGCGACGCCTTGCGGTCGTCGACCAGCACGTCGGCGCCGCGCAGCTCGAGCTCGCGCCCGATGCGCTCCGCCTCCTCGAGCGTCGCCTCGTCCTTGCCGGTGGCGACGACGTGCACGTCGAAGGGGGCGATCGAGCGGGGCCACACGAGGCCCTTGTCGTCGGCGTTCGCCTCGGCGACGAGCGCCAGGTCGCGGGTCACCCCGATGCCGTAGGAGCCCATTGTGACCGTGACCAGCTTGCCGTTCGGGTCCAGCACCTTGAGGCCGAGCGCGTCGGCGAACTTCCGGCCGAGCGCGAACACGTGCCCGAGCTCGGTGCCGCGCGCGAGCTCGATGGGCCCGGAGCCGTCCGGCGCGGGGTCGCCGACCCGCACGTCGGCGACCTCCGCGGTTCCGTCGGGGGCGAAGTCGCGACCCGCGACCAGCGAGAGCACGTGCCGCTCGTCCTCGTTCGCCCCGGTGACCCACGCGGTGCCGTCGACGACGCGGGGGTCGACGAGGAAGCGGAGCCCGCTCGCCGAGTCGGCGCCGAGCACCGGACCGGTCGGCGACCAGGGGCCGATGTACCCCTTCACGAGCGCGGGGTGGGCGGCGAAGTCCGCCTCGGTCGCCGCCTCGACGACGGCCGGGTAGAAGGCCGCCTCGGCGCGCTTCAGGTCGGCGTCGCGGTCGCCCGGGATGCCGACGACGACGACCTCGCGGCGGCCGTCGACGTGGGTGAGCGCGAGCACGACGTTCTTCAGCGTGTCCGCGGCGCTCCAGGCGCGGCCGTCCTCGCGCGGGTGGTGGTCGTTCAGCAGGTCGACGAGCGTCGCGATCGTCGGCGTCGCGGGCGAGTCGAAGACGGCCGCTGCCGGCTGGCCCTCGATCTCGCTCGGCGCGGGCGCGAGGGTGCGGAAGGCCTCGACGTTCGCGGCGTAGCCGCCGGCCGTGCGGACGAACGTGTCGTCGCCGATCGGCGTCGGGTGCAGGAACTCCTCGCTGCGGGAGCCGCCCATCGCGCCCGCGTGGGCCGAGACGATCACGTAGTCGAGGCCGAGGCGGCGGAAGATGCGCTCGTAGGCGTCGCGCTGCAGGTCGTAGGAGGCGGTGAGGCCCTCGTCGTCGACGTCGAACGAGTACGCGTCCTTCATCGTGAACTCGCGTCCGCGCAGCAGGCCGGCACGTGGCCGCTCCTCGTCCCGGTACTTGTCCTGGATCTGGTAGATCGTGAGCGGCAGGTCCTTGTACGAGGAGTACAGGTCCTTCACGAGCAGCGTGAAGACCTCCTCGTGCGTCGGCGCGAGCAGGTAGTCGTCGCCCTTGCGGTCCTGCAGCGTGAAGATCCCGTCGCCGTACTCGGTCCAGCGACCGCTCGCCTCGTAGGGCTCGCGGGGCAGCAGCGCCGGGAAGTGGACCTCCTGGGCGCCCGCTGCCTCCATCTCCTCGCGGACGATCGCCTCGACCTTCGCCTTCACGCGCAGGCCGAGCGGCAGCCAGGCCCAGAGCCCGGGGCCCTGACGGCGGATGTACCCGGCGCGGACGAGCAGCCTGTGGCTGACGAACTCCGCGTCCGCCGGGTCCTCGCGCAGGGTGCGGAGGAACAGCCGGCTCATGCGCGTGACCACGGTGGACGAGCCTAGCGAGCGCCCGCCCCCCGCCCGGAACGCCGCGAGCCCCGGGCTGCGGGGTGCCCGGGGCTCGCGGTGAGGCGGGCGTTCGGGCCGCGCTGGTTCCTCACGCTAGGAGACTCAGGCCCGCCGCGCCGGTCGTGCCGCGCCCCCAGTCCGGGGCGCGCTGCGGGTCAGACGGTCACGACCTCCGGGGTGCCGGTCGCGCCCGGACCCATCTCGTCCGCGATGCGGTTCGCCTCGTCGATGAGGGTCTGGACGATCTCCGCCTCCGGGACCGTCTTGATGACCTGCCCCTTCACGAAGATCTGGCCCTTGCCGTTGCCGGACGCGACGCCGAGGTCGGCCTCGCGGGCCTCGCCCGGGCCGTTCACGACGCAGCCCATGACCGCGACGCGCAGCGGGACGCTCATCCCCTGCAGGCCCTCGGTGACGCTGTCGGCGAGGGAGTAGACGTCGACCTGCGCGCGCCCGCAGGAGGGGCAGCTGACGATCTCGAGCTTGCGCTCCCGGAGGTTCAGCGACTGCAGGATCTGCAGGCCGACCTTGACCTCCTCGGCGGGCGGGGCGGACAGCGAGACGCGGATGGTGTCGCCGATGCCCTCGGACAGCAGGATCCCGAACGCGGTCGCGGACTTGATCGTGCCCTGGAAGGCGGGGCCGGCCTCGGTGACGCCGAGGTGCAGCGGCCAGTCGCCTCGCTCCGCGAGCAGGCGGTACGCCTTCACCATGACGACGGGGTCGTTGTGCTTGACCGAGATCTTGAAGTCGTGGAAGTCGTGCTCCTCGAACAGGCTCGCCTCCCACACGGCGCTCTCGACGAGCGCCTCCGGGGTGGCCTTCCCGTACTTCTCGAGCAGACGCGGGTCGAGGCTGCCGGCGTTGACGCCGATGCGCAGGGAGACGCCCGCGGCCTTGGCGCGCCGGGCGATCTCGCCGACCTGGTCGTCGAACTTCCGGATGTTGCCGGGGTTGACGCGGACGGCGGCGCACCCGGCGTCGATCGCGGCGTAGACGTAGTTCGGCTGGAAGTGGATGTCCGCGATGACGGGGATCTGGCTCTTCTTCGCGATGATCGGCAGCGCCTCGGCGTCGTCGCGGGACGGCACGGCCACGCGCACGATGTCGCAGCCGGAGGCGGTGAGCTCCGCGATCTGCTGCAGCGTCGCGTTGATGTCCGGCGTCGGCGTCGTCGTCATGGACTGCACGCTGACCGGGGCGTCGCCGCCGACGAGCACCTTGCCGACCTTGATCTGGCGCGACTTGCGTCGCGGCGCCAGGACCTCGGGGGCGGGCTTCGGCATGCCGATGTTGAGAGCGGGCACAGTGCCTCCTTACGGCCTCAGGCTAATCGGCGGGGCCTGGACCGCTGCGCAGCCCGCCCCGGGGCCGCGCCCGCGTCCCGGCGCGAGGCTGCCACCGACGGCCCGCCGCGCAGCAGTCCTGGACGCGCGCGCTCGCGCCCTCAGCACGAGGCTGCAAGCCGGCGGCCCGCCTCAGGGCCGTCGTGCAGCAGTCTTGGACGCGCTCGCGCGTCCAAGACCATCAACTCAGAACAGCTGGACCGGGCGGACGATGTCCGCGTAGATGAGCAGCAGGCTCATCCCGCCGAGCAGGATCGCGACGGCGAACGTCAGCGGCATCAGCTTCGCCGTGTCGACGGGGCCCGGGTCCGGCCGGCGCAGCAGGCGGGCGAACCCGCGCCGCACGGCCTCCCAGAGGGCGCCGATCACGTGGCCGCCGTCGAGCGGCAGCAGCGGGACGAGGTTGAAGACGAAGAGGGCGATGTTGAGGCTGCCGAGGATCCCGATGAGGCTCGCGGCCTTCGAGACGATCGGCACCTCCTCGTTCGCTGCGATCTCGCCGGCCACGCGGCCGACGCCGACGACGCTGATGGGGCCGTTCGGGTCGCGCTCCCCGCTGCCGAACGCCGCCTGGGCGACCCCGACGAGGCGCGCCGGCAGGTTCACGATCACGCCGGCGACCGAGGTGACGTTGTTCCACACGGCGGGCACGACGGCGGTGACCGGCTGCTGCTGCAGCGCCTGCGTCGGCGCGATCCCGATGAAGCCGACCGTCGTGGTCCGGGTCGTGCCGTCCGCGTTCCGCACGACGTTGCCGAGCCGGTCGGTGACCGCCACCCGGTTCGTCCGCGGCGTCACCGTCACCTGCTCCGTGGCACCGGCGGCGGTGCGGACGGTCAGGTCGACGGGCGTGCCGTCGGAGGCGCGGATGACGCTCGTGATGTCCGTCCAGGTCCGCACGGCGGTGCCGTCGATCGCGGTGATCGTGTCGCCCGGGCGCAGCGCGGTGCCGGCCGCCGGCGCGGCGGGGTCGTCGGCGGTGCAGGTCTGCCGCGCCTGGGTCGCGGGCACGACGCACTGCGAGATCGACGCGACCGTCGTGGTCGGCGTGTACACGCCGAAGCCCATGAGGACGATGCCCGTGAAGAGGATCCCGAGCAGCAGGTTGACGAAGGGGCCGCCGAGCATGATGACGATCCGCTTCGGGACGCTGAGCCGGTAGAAGGCGCGGGCCTCCTCGCCCGGCTGGATCTGCTCGGCGCTCGAGGTGCGGGCGTCCTGCACGAGCGTGCTGAAGAAGCCGGTGGAGGCGGTGCGCGCGCGGGAGGGAGCCGCCTCCTCGACGGCCTCCTCGACCGCCTCGCCCACGGTGCCCGCGGGCTGCATCAGCCGGCCGCGACGGCCCGCCTTCTCCGGCGGGAACATCCCCACCATCGAGATGTAGCCGCCGAGCGGGATCGCCTTCAGCCCGTACTCGGTCTCGCCCCGGCGCCTCGACCAGACCGTGCGGCCGAACCCGATCATGTACTGGGTGACGCGGACGCCGAACAGCTTCGCCGGCACCAGGTGCCCGACCTCGTGCAGCCCGATCGAGAGCACGACGCCGACCGCGATCACGACGACGCCGGCGATGTAGAGCAGCACCTCGGTCACGACGGGCAAGGGTACGTCCCGGCCACCGCCCGCCCGCGCGGTTCAGCGGCACGCCGCTATGAAGCGCCCGAGCATCGCCCACGAGCTCCACGGCGGCGCGGCCGCGGTCGGGGCGACCACCCGCGGCGACGGAGGAGACCCCTGCTTGCGCCGGTCAGGCGCGGGCGGCGATCAGCCCGTCGGCCGCCTCGCGGGCGCGGCGGTCGGCCGCGAGGACGGCGTGACGGTCGATGCGGCCGCCCTCCTCGGGGACGCGGTCGAGCACGTCCTCGATCAGCGGCACGACGTCGAGGAAGCCGATGCGGCCGCCGTGGAAGGCGTGCACGGCCTGCTCGTTCGCGGCGTTGAACACCGCCGGCCGCGTGCGCCCGGCCTCGCCGACCCGCTTCGCGAGCGCGACCGACGGGAAGGCCTGCTCGTCGAGCGGCTCGAAGGTCCAGGCCTGCGGGCGCGTCCAGTCGAGCGGCGCCCCGACCCCGGGCACCCGGTGCGGCCAGTCGAGGCCGAGCGAGATCGGCAGCCGCATGTCGGGCGGCGACGCCTGCGCGATGGTGGCGCCGTCGGTGAACTCCACCATCGAGTGCACGATCGACTGCGGGTGGACGACGACGTCGATCGCGGTGAACGGCACGTCGAAGAGCAGGTGCGCCTCGATCACCTCGAGCCCCTTGTTCACGAGGGTCGCGGAGTTCGTCGTGACCATGAGCCCCATGTCCCAGGTCGGGTGCGCGAGCGCCTCGGCGGGCGTCACGCCCGTCAGCGACTCGCGGGTGCGCCCGCGGAACGGGCCGCCGCTCGCGGTCAGGACGAGGCGCCGCACCTCCCCGTGCGTCCCGGAGGCGAGGCACTGCGCGAGGGCGGAGTGCTCGCTGTCCACCGGCACCACCCGGCCGGCCGCCATCATCGGCTTCACGACCGGGCCGCCGATGATCAGCGACTCCTTGTTGGCGAGGGCGAGCACCGCGTCGCCCTCGAGCGCCGCGATCGTCGGCCCGAGACCGGCGGCGCCCGTGATGCCGTTCACGACGACGTCCGCCGCCGTGTCGCGCACGAGGCGTTCCGCGTCGTCCGCGCCGAGCGCGGTCGCGGTCACGCCGAAGCGCTCGGCCTGCGCGGCGAGTCCGGCCGCGTCGCGGCCGGCGGCGAGGCCGACGACCTCGAACCGGTCCTCGTTCGCCGCGATGACGTCGAGCGTCTGGGTGCCGATCGAGCCCGTCGACCCGAGCAGCAGGACGCGGCGGCGCGCCTGCCCGCTCATCGCGGCGCCTCCGGGTGGTGGTGCACCGGGAAGCTCACGGAGTTGGCGATGAAGCAGAGCCGGTTCGCCTCGGCGTGCAGGGAGTCGGCGAGCGCCCGCTGCGACTCATCTGCCAGCTCGACGCGGGGGTGCAGGTCCACGCGGAGGAAGCGGCCCGCCTCGTCGTCGGTGACCTCCATCTCGCCGGTGGCGCGGTCGGAGAACCCGGTGACGACGACGCCGTGCTTGACGGCGACGTGCAGGTAGGACAGCAGGTGGCACTCGCTCAGCGCCGCGAGCAGCAGCTCCTCCGGGTTCCAGCGGGCCCCGTCGCCGCGGAACGGCACGTCGGCGGAGGCGAGGAGGTCCGGCTTGCCGTCGGCGCGCAGCAGCACGTCCCGCCCGTAGTCGCGGTAGCCGGTCGTCCCCGCGCCGCGGTTCCCGGTCCACTCGGCGGTCAGCGCGTACGCGTGCCTCGATCCCACGCGACCCATTGTCCGGGGTCCTGCCGTCGAGGACGCCGCGTCGTCGGGATGCGCAGCCGGGCGGGACCGCCGCCGGGGGGCGGGCGATGCGGCGCCCGCCCTCGACCGGGTCAGGACGCGCGCTGGGTGGCGAGCACGTCGATCACGAAGACCATCGTGTCGGTGCCCTTGATGTCGCCCTGGCCGGCCTTCCCGTAGCCGTCCGCCGGCGGGATGATCGCCACGACCTGCGAGCCGACCTTCGTGCCGACCAGCGCCTCGCCGAAGCCCTTCACGACCTGGTTCGTGGCGAAGGTCGCGGGGGCGCCGCGGGACCAGGAGGAGTCGAACTCCTTCCCGTTGCGCCAGAGCACGCCCTCGTACTGCACGGTGACCTGATCGCCCTCGCGCACCGTCTCGCCGTCGCCGACCTTGCTCTCCGCGATCTTCAGCGTCGTCGGCGGGTCGGTCGCGGGGATCTTCACCGTCGGACGGCCGTCGGCGGCGAGCGTGACGGTGGGGAAGCCCGAGGGCAGCGCCTTCGGCGTGCCGGTCGCCTTGCTGGGCTGCAGCCCGAGGACGTCCCCGACGAACACGAGCGAGTCGCCCGCCTTCACGCCGATCTGCTCGGCGCCGGTGTCGCCGAAGGCCTGGGAGGCGGGGATGACCGCGGCGAAGCGCTCCCCCACCTTCGTGCAGCTCAGCGCCTGGACGATCCCGGGCAGCAGCGTGCCGTCGATGGGGAACACGGCGGGGCCGCCCCCGTAGCCCTGCGAGTCGATCCGCTTGCCGCTCGTCCCGTCGTACATCGTGTAGGCGACCTGCACCCGGTCGCCCTGCTCGATCGTCGTGCCGTCACCCGGCGTGAGGACGCTCCGCTGCGTCGCCGTCGCGTCGATGCCCTTCTTGAAGGACACCGCGGGCTCGACGCTCTTCCCCTTGTCCGTCACCGAGACGGCCTTCGACGCCGCGCCCGGCTGCGCGCAGGCGACGGCCGTCGCGGAGGCGGAGGGCGTCGCGCCCGTGCTCGCGCTCGGCGACGACGACGACCCGCCGCTCTGCGCGGCGGTGCAGCCGGCCGTCAGCAGCACGGTCCCGAGCGCGACGACGGCGGACAGGGTCTTGCGGGAGCGGAGCACCCGAGCATCCTGGACCACCCGGGCGACGGCCCTGCGCGGGCGCGACGGTTCTCACGCTCCTCTTCGACGGCCGTGACCCTCGCGGGCTTCTTAGACTGACGCCGTGACCAGCGTGCTGCCGTCCACCGACCTCGCGACCGACCTGACCGGCCGCCGGATCGTGACGGAGGTGCCGGGGCCGAGGTCGCTCGCGCTGCACGAGCGCCGGCTGGCCGCGGTGCCGGTCGGCGTCAGCTCGATGCTGCCGGTCTACATCGCCCGGGCGCACGGCGCGGTCGTGGAGGACGTCGACGGCAACCGCTTCATCGACCTGGGCGCCGGTATCGGCGTCACGACCATCGGGCACACCGACGAGGCCGTCGTCGCCGCGGCGCGCGCGCAGCTGGGCGACTTCCTGCACACGCTCTTCACGATCACGCCCTACGAGTCCTACGTGAGGGTCGCGGAGCTGGTCGCGGAGCGCACCCCCGGCTCGTTCGCGAAGAAGACGGTGCTCGTGAACTCCGGCGCGGAGGCGGTGGAGAACGGCGTGAAGATCGCCCGCAAGGCGACCGGACGACGCGCGGTGGCCGTGCTCGAGCACGCCTACCACGGGCGGACGAACCTGACGATGGCGATGAACTACAAGGCGTCCCCGTACGGGCTCGGGTTCGGGCCGTTCGCCGGCGACGTGCACCACGCGCCGAGCTCGTACCCGTACCGCGACGGCCTCACCGGCGCGGAGGCCGCCGCGCGGACGATCGGCCACCTCGAGAAGCACATCGGGGCGGAGGACCTCGCGATCCTGGTGGTCGAGCCGATCCAGGGCGAGGGCGGGTTCCAGACGCCCGCCGACGGGTACCTGCCGGCGCTGCAGCGCTGGGCGAACGAGCACGGCGTCGTGATCGCCGCCGACGAGATCCAGAGCGGCATGGGACGCACCGGCGCCTGGTTCGCGAGCGACCACTTCGGCTTCGAGCCCGACCTGGTCTTCTTCGCGAAGGGCGTCGCGGGCGGGCTCCCGCTGGCCGGCGTGACGGGGCGGGCCGAGATCATGGACGCCGCGCAGCCCGGCGGGCTCGGCGGCACCTTCGGCGGCAACCCGGTGGCCGCCGCGGCCGCGGTCGCGGTGATCGAGCGGATCGAGGAGCAGGGGCTGCTCGCCGAGGGCCGGCGCATCGAGGCGACGCTGCGGCCGGCGCTCGAGGACCTGCAGCGGGACTTCCCCGTGATCGGCGACGTGCGGGGCATCGGCGCGATGCTCGCGATCGAGCTCGTGCAGCCGGGGACCAAGGAGCCCTACCCGGCGGCGGTCGCGACCGTCTCGGCGTACGCCGGGCAGCACGGCGTGCTGCTGCTCACCGCGGGGACCTGGGGCAACGTGCTCCGCTTCCTGCCGAGCCTCGCGATCACGGACGAGCAGCTGCTCGACGCGGTCTCGGTGATCCGCGAGGGCCTCGCGACCCTTCCCTGACGGCGGAGCGATCGCGCCCTGGGCCCGGCGCTCCCCGACCGACGGACGGGCGCGGGAGTCAGGGGCGCGGGAGGCGGACGCGCCGAGGCTCGCCCTCCGGAGGCAGGAGGACCACGTCGTCGGGTCCGTCGACGGGCGGCAGCGGCTCCGCGCGGCCGAGCAGGCTCCTCAGCTCCCCGGGGCCGACCCGGTCGACGAGAACAGGCGCATCGGCGCGCAGCCGGTCGAGCGCCTGCCACCGGGCCTGCCACGCCGCGGCAGAGCCGACGACCACGCCCGCCGGGATCGAGTCGGCCGCGTCCGGCGACGCGGTCGGCACCCCCGCCGCGCGGAGCGCCGACTCCCGGTCGAGCGGACGCCCGGAGAGGAGCGCGAAGCGCCCCGCCGGCAGCGGCGGCACTGGGGCGAGCGGCGCGACGTCCGGCGGCGCGGTCGTCAGCCCCACCTGCACGAGGTGGCCGGCGTAGCGGCCGCGCCCCGGCGGTGCGGTGGCGACCCAGGTGTCGCGGCGGCCGGTGAGCGCGAGGTGGTCCTCGAGCCCGACGCGCAGCACGAGCACCTCGTCCGCGAGCCCGAGCAGGGGGCGCAGCGGCAGCCCGCTCCAGGCTCCCGGGCCGCGCATCGCCAGCACCGTCGGGGCGGCGCTCCGGTCGCGGAGCCGCGCGACCAGCCGCTCGACCGCGCTCGCGGCGTGGGTCTCGCCCAACCGGTCGAGCACCTGGTCGAGGTCGTCGACGAGGAGCGGCTCGTCGAGCCGGGCCAGGGCGTCCCACACGGCGGCTGCGGACGGGGGCTGCACCGCCGCTCCGAGGCCCGAGGCCGCGGCCGCGAGCGCGCTCGTGCGCCCGGACCCGGGGTCGCCGAGGATCAGCAGACGCGGCCGGCCGGGCGCGGCCCACCCGAGGACCGGCTGCCGCTGCTCCTCCGGCAGGTCGATCAGCCCGAGCGGCACCAGGCCCGCGGGGGCGTCGGGCAGCGCGAGCCGGTCGGGCAGCGGCGGCAGCCAGCACGGCTGGGCCCTCGGACCCGCGTGCCGGCCGCGCAGCGCGGCGACGGCCCGCTCCACCGCCTCCGGCTCCACGACCGGGACGCGCACGCGGCGGGGCCCCTCGACGGCGAGCACGGCGGCGCCGACGGGCTCGCGGCCGACGCGGGCGGCCGCGTCCGAGCCGACCACGGCCCGGCTGTCCTCGGCGCTCTGGACCCGCAGGCTCACCCGCACGCCGCAGTTCGCGAGCACCTCGTCGCGCACGGAACCGCCCGGCCGCTGCGTGCACAGCACGAGGTGCACCCCGAGGGACCGCCCCCTCGCCGCCAGGTCCGCGAACAGGGCGGCGAGCCCGGGCGACCGATCGACGAGCGCCCGGTACTCGTCGACGACGACGAGCAGCCGCGGCAGGCCCGCCGCCACCGCGTCGGCGACGCCGGCGTCCCTGGCCGCCTGCTCGCGGCGGCGCAGCTCGGCGCCGAGGCTCGCGACGGCGCGGTCCGCCTCGGCCGCGTCGAGGTCGGTGACGACGCCGGCGACGTGCGGCAGCGGCAGCAGCGGGTCGAAGGCGGCGCCGCCCTTGCAGTCCACGAGCAGCATGGCGAGCGCCCCGGGCGGGTGCGATGCGGCGAGGGCGAGCAGCCAGGCGGTCAGCAGCGCGCTCTTGCCGCTGCCCGTCGTGCCGCCGACGACGGCGTGGGGGCCGTCGCGGACGAGGTCGACCTCGACGGGGCCGTCCGCGTCGACGAGGAAGCGCGCCGCGAGCCCTCGCGGCGGCGCCGGATCCGCCAGCAGCGCCGAGAGCGGGACGGCACCGTCCGACGCGACCGCGGTCCCGTGCGCGGCGGCGGTCAGGTAGGCGGGGCGGAACTCGCGGACGACGCAGGCGGCCGCGGGTCCGCTCGCGTGCAGCACGGTGGCTGCGCCGTCGGCGAGGAGCCGGACGACGAGGTCGGCGGAGCCGCCGGTCGCCGCGTGCAGGACGGTGCAGCCCTCCGATCCGCCGCTGCCGCGCAGCCGGGCGACGGAGACGGCGCGGCCGAACGCGGCGACGAGCGGCGCGGGCCCGGTGACCGCGACGGTGGTGACGGCGGGCACGACCACGGGTGCGCCCGGCAGCACGCGGCCGGCCGCCAGCAGGTCGCGCTCCCGCTCGTCCGCGGGCGCGCCCGTCACGAGCGGTTCGCAGGGCACGTCGCCGGTGCCGATGCACAGCTCGCCGGACGCAGGCCGGCCCGCCCAGTCCTCGGACGTCTCGGCGAGCAGCGCCGCTCCCGGGCTCCGGCGCACCGCCTCGGCGACGGCTGCGGCGCGGCGCGCGGCGAGCTCCCGCTCGAGCGTGTCGAGCGCCTCGTCGTGCCGCCGGCGGTCGCGCCGCGTCCTGCGGCGCAGCTGCAGCCGCCCGTCGAGCACGGCGGCGACGGCGAGCACCGGGCTGAACACCGCGAGCAGCAGCACGGTCGGCGTGCCGAGCACCGCGAACAGGACGAGCGCGATGCCGACCGGGGCGACGACGCCGATCAGCGGGAAGGGCGGCGGGTCGGGCGGCTGCGGCCGGGTCGGGAGCGCCAGTCGGTCGATCACGGCGGCAGCGTGCCGTGCCCGACCGGCCCGCGGTCCGCCGGGCCGCGCTCCGGGCGGCGCGCGCCCCGTTCCGCGGCCTGGGGAGGAGCGGACTCAGCCGTCCGCGGGCTCGACCTCGATCACGTCGACGACGACGACGGTGACGTTGTCGCGGCCGCCGGCCTGCAGCGCCGCGTGCACGAGCGCCTGCGCGGTCGCCTCCGCGGGCGAGCCGGCCGCGACGAGGGCGTGGATGCGCTCCTCGCCCAGCTCCTTGCTCAGCCCGTCCGAGCAGGCGAGCAGCCTGAGGCCCGGCTCGACCGGCATCATCCAGTAGTCCGGCATCGGCGGCTCGTTGAAGCCGATCGCCCGCGTGATGACGTTGCTGTCCGGGTGCGTCTCGGCCTGCTCGCGGGTGATCGCCCCCGCGTCCACCAGCTCCTGCACCACCGAGTGGTCGACGGTCACCTGCTCGAACTCGTCGCCGAGGCTGCGGTAGACGCGGGAGTCGCCCACGTTGAACACCGCGAAGTACGGGTCGTCGCCGGACACCGTCAGCGCCATCCCGGTGACGGTCGTGCCCGCGCCGGTCAAGGACGTGCCCTCGAGGTGCGCGATGTCGTGGGAGGCCTGGGCGAGCGCCAGCCCGATCGCGGCGGGGGTGACGAACCCCTCGTGCGAGACGGCGCCGAGCCGGGTCACGACGGCGTCGCTCGCGAGGTCTCCGGCGGCGTGCCCGCCCATGCCGTCCGCGACCGCGAAGATCGGCGGCGTGGCGACCAGGCTGTCCTCGTTGACCTGACGGCGGTGCCCGACGTCGGTCGCGACGCCCCAGGCGAGGACGACGGCACCGCGCCCGGACGGCAGCGCGATGCGCCGGGGGCCGCTGCTGGCACCGATCTCGGTCACGGTCTGCTCCTTTGCGGCACGACCGGGGTCTGGTCAGCGATGGGCGAGGATCTCGATGACGTTGCCGTCGCCGATGTCGATGAGCGTACCGGGAACCACGTGCAGCGACTCACCCGACTCGAGGCGGCGGACGCCGCTGCCCGGCTGCCGGACGACCGTCCCGTTCGTCGACTCGAGGTCGGTGAGCACGAGCCCCTGATCGGTCGGGCGCAGCTCGATGTGCGTCGCGGACACCTCGCGGCTCGGGCTGTCGACCCGCACGAGCCGCGGCAGCATCGGGCCCGTCACCCGCGGGCTGCGCGGCTGGCGGCCGACGTAGACCGGCGAGTCGACGCGCTCCGGCTCGCGGTCCCCGACGCGGAACGCCGCCGCCTGCGCGGTCTCCGGCGTCGGTGCGGTGGCGGGCGGCTCGCCCCGGTGGCGCCTGAGGGACGCGGCGCGCCGGCCGAGGTCGCCGAGCACGTTCGTGTCGTGGGGGTCGAGCTGCTCCAGCTGCTCGAGGCTCGGGTACTGCCCCGACGCCGGCCGCTGGACGGGGGTCGGCGCCGACCGGGGCGCGAGCGGTTCGAGGGTCCAGCCGAGCCACGGGCCGAACACCACGCCGCCTTCGAGCGGCAGGTCGCCGGGTGCGGGCCGCAGGTCGCCCGGGGACCGCTGGAGCGGCCCGAGCGCGAACCGCTCGACCCCGGCCAGCTCGGCGACGTACCAGGGCTCGTTCCCGCGGGCGTCGACTCGGCGCATGCGCCCCGCCACCGACACATCGGCGCACCCGGTGCCGCGGACGACGAAGGTGGTGGTGCGGCCCGGGGCCGCCAGCGCGAAGGCGTCGACCGCGGACACGCCCCGGACCGGGATCGCGCCGACGAGGGCGTCGAAGCCGAGCGTCGGGTCGGCCGCGATCCGCCAGAGGGTGCTCATCGTCGAGACGGAGGTCGCGGGACCGAAGGCGCCGATGAAGCGGTCCGTCACCAGCAGGCGCCAGTCCGCCCCCGGCGACACCGGCTCGGGCGAGTAGAAGGCCCCCGAGGTGCGCGGCTCGACGCCCCGCTCGACGCCCGCCCCCGCGGCCCTGCGGCCGTGCACGGCCTCCACTCAGGCCCCGCAGCGGGGCGCGGGGCGCGGTCCGCGAGCGCGGGCCTTCGAATCGAGCGTGACACGGTCCCCGGGTCCCGATCCCATACCGGGAACCTATCGCGCGCGACCCCGCCCCGGCGCTCCCGCGCCCCGCGCGCTGCGCCGCTCGACGGGGACACGACCGCGCGGCGGGGCCGACACGCCGCGTGCACGAGGCGGCATCCGGCGTGTCGGCCGACCGCGGGAGGCCCCGGTCACGCGACCGCGCGAGCGGAGCGCTCCTCGACGGCCCAGCGGATCGGCACGGGCGGCAGGTCGGCGAACGCCTGCGTCCGGGAGGGGCGACCCTCGGTCGTCGGCAGCACCGTGTAGAGCCGGTGCTTGACGAACTCCATCGCCCCCTCCGGCGCGCGCTCCGCCCGGCGCAGCAGGCGGATGCGCCAGGAGTCGGGCCTGCGGCGGAGCGCCTCGGCGTCCCCCTGCGTCCGCGGGTCGGCGAGGGCGAGTGCCCAGAACTCGACGTCGGTCATCGCCGCGATCCTCGCTCGGGCGGCGGCACCGGCGCCCGCCAGCAGCGTGCGGGCGATCCGCTCGACCACCGCGTAGGCGACCACGTTCGAGGCGGCGCACTGCGACGCGGCCTCGTTGACGGCGTAGCCCGCCAGCAGCTCCGCCGTCCGCGCGTCGGTGTCGATCACGCCGTCGACGAGCCGCAGCCGCTCGAGCAGGCGGGCGGCCGGCTCGACCGCCCAGCCGTTGACCTGGCCGCTGCGCCCGAACGAGTCCAGGTGGTCGAGCCCGAGCAGCCCGGCCGAGCGTCGCGCAGCGGATCCCTCGTGCTGGTGCCGCGCGACCTCCTCGGCGTCGAGCCCGTGCCGCGCCAGCACGGGCGCCAGCTCGGCGAGGCGCTCGTCGCCGAGATCGTGGTGGTGGAAGCCCCCGGCGTGCTCGAAGGTGTGGCTGAGCGGCAGGTGCCCGATGTCGTGGAGCAGCGCAGCCGACCGGGCGAGGGCGTCGTCGGGGGCGAAGTGCGCCGTGAGCGCGAGGACGCCGAGCGAGTGCTCGAGGCGGGAGTAGGCCTGCACGGTCGTCCAGGCGGCGGCGCCGGCGTGCGCCACGTGGGCGAGCCTGCGGACCCACCAGGTGCGCAGCAGCTCCCGCTCGACCGGCAGCAGCTCGACGCGCACGCGCCAGAGCGGATCGGTCCAGACGCCCGACCCCGCGACGAGATCACCGCTGCAGTGCCCCATCGGCGCACGCTAGCGGGCCGGACCGCTCCTCCCCAGGCGCCCTGCCGCCGGCTTCCCGGATCCGCCTCCGTCCGCGCTCCGATGCGAGCGGCTGCGCTCCTACGGTGCGGCCGTGCTGAGCGACCCTGCGACGATGACGACCGTGAGCGCGACGACCGGCGACGACGGACGGCCCCGCTGCCCGTGGGCGGTCGGCGACCTGTACCGGGCCTACCACGACGACGAGTGGGGCGTCCCGCTGCACGGCGACTGCGCGCTCTTCGAGAAGCTGACGCTCGAGGGCTTCCAGAGCGGCCTGTCCTGGATCGTCGTCCTCCGGAAGCGGGAGACCTTCCGCACCGCGTTCGCCGGCTTCGACCCGGCCGCGGTCGCCGCCTTCGGCGACGAGGACGTCGAGCGGCTGCTCGCCGACGCCGGCATCATCCGCAACCGGCAGAAGATCGAGGCGGCGATCGGCAACGCGCGCGCCCTGGTCGCGCTGCAGGAGCGGGACGGCGACGACGCGCTCGACCGGTTGGTCTGGTCCTTCGCCGACGCGGCGCGGGCGGAGCACGTCGCGCCGGACGACCTCGCGGACGTGCCCGCGCAGACCCCGGCGTCGAAGGCGCTCGCCAAGGCCCTGCACGCCGAGGGACTCCGCTTCGTCGGCCCGGTCACGGTCTACTCGCTGATGCAGTCCGCCGGACTCGTCGACGACCACGTCGCCGGCTGCTGGCGCGCCGCCGCCCGCTGATGCGCGCCTCAGGTGCAGCTGCGGCGCATCGGTGCGCCGCAGCTGCACCTCAGCGCCGCAGCGGCGCCTGCTCGACGCGGAGGACGACGTCGGCGGGGCCCCGGGGCTCGAGCGGGACCCCGGCCGAGGCGGCCCAGGCGAGCAGGTCGTCGCGCGAGCCGACCTCCGCGCGGGTCTCCGCGAGGCGGCGCGTCAGCGCGCCCTTCGCGTGCTTGTTGAAGTGGTTCAGCGCGCGGCCCTCCGCGGTCTCCACGTGGAGCAGGGCGCTGCCGACGGGCGCGGCGCCGAGCGCCGCGTAGGCCGCGCTGCGGGCGTCGAGGACCCACTCCCCCGTCCCGGCGAGGGCGTCCGCCACGGCGTCGCGCCAGTGCGCCTTCAACGACAGCCCGGGCAGCGCGGTCGAGCCCGACAGCCGGTAGCGCGGGATGCGGTCGCCCGCCCCGAGCAGCCCGAAGAGCGCCGACGCGATGACGACGTGGCGCTCGATCCACGCGCGGCCGCCGTCGTCGAGGGATGCCGCGTCGAGCCCGTCGTAGAGCACGCCGGTGTACCGCTCGATGGCGGGCCGGGTCGGGCCGCTCGTCAGCACGCGGTTCCAGGCCGCCTCGTGGGCGTTCGTCCGCCCGAGCTTCAGGAGCGCGGGCGCGTCCTGAAGCGGCACGCGCCGCAGCGCGGCCGCGGCGGCACGGCGGCGTCCGCGCAGCGAGGGGAAGGACAGCGACGCGGGATCGAGCGCCCCGTCGCCGCCCTCCGACTTCGTCTCCGAGGGCGGCAGCAGGATCAGCATCGGCGTTCTGGTCCCGTTCCGGACATCTGAGCCCGCCGCAGCGGGCTCGGATGTCCGGAACGGGCCCGGGTGGAACGGATCAGGCGAGGGCCGCGGCGCGCGCCGCGATCGTCACCGTGTCGTTCTCGACCGAGATGAAGCCGTCCTCCGCGTTCGCGGTGACCCGGCCGCCGTCGGCGGCCGTGATGCGCACCTCGCCGGCCGCGAGCACGCCGAGCAGCGGCTGGTGCCCGGCCAGGATGCCGAGCTCGCCCTCCTTGGTGCGGGCGACGACCATGCGCGCCTGCCCGGACCACACCTGCTCGTCGGCCGAGACGACGGTGACCGTGAGATCGGCCATCGTCAGCGGTTCTCCTTCTCGATCTGCGCGGCCTTCTCCTCGACCATGCTGATCGAGCCGACGTTGAAGAACGCCTGCTCGGGCACGTCGTCGAAGTCGCCCTTCACGATCGCGTCGAACGACTCGACGGTCTCCTTCAGCGGGACGGTGGAGCCCTCGATGCCGGTGAACTTCGTCGCCATGTACGTGTTCTGCGAGAGGAACTGCTGGATCCGGCGCGCGCGGGCGACCGTGATCTTGTCCTCCTCCGACAGCTCGTCGACGCCGAGGATCGCGATGATCTCCTGCAGCTCCTTGTTCTTCTGCAGGATCTGCTTGACGCTCGTCGCGACGCGGTAGTGGTCCTCGCCCAGGTACCGCGGGTCGAGGATGCGGCTCGTGGACGTCAGCGGGTCGACCGCCGGGTACAGGCCGCGCGACGCGATCTCGCGGGAGAGCTCCGTCGTCGCGTCGAGGTGCGCGAACGTCGTCGCCGGCGCCGGGTCGGTGTAGTCGTCCGCGGGCACGTAGATCGCCTGCAGCGAGGTGATCGAGTTGCCGCGCGTGGAGGTGATGCGCTCCTGCAGCTGACCCATCTCGTCCGCCAGGTTCGGCTGGTAGCCCACCGCGGACGGCATGCGGCCGAGCAGGGTCGACACCTCGGAGCCGGCCTGCGTGAACCGGAAGATGTTGTCGATGAAGAGCAGCACGTCCTGGTTCTGGACGTCGCGGAAGTACTCCGCCATCGTCAGCGCGGACAGCGCGACGCGCAGGCGGGTGCCGGGCGGCTCGTCCATCTGACCGAAGACCAGGGCGGTCTTGTCGAAGACGCCGGCCTCCTCCATCTCGCCGATGAGGTCGTTGCCCTCGCGGGTGCGCTCGCCGACGCCCGCGAACACGGAGACGCCGCCGTGGTTCGCCGCGACGCGGTAGATCATCTCCTGGATGAGGACGGTTTTGCCGACGCCGGCACCGCCGAACAGGCCGATCTTGCCGCCCTGCACGTAGGGGGTCAGCAGGTCGATGACCTTGATGCCCGTCTCGAACAGCTGCGTCTTCGACTCGAGCTGGTCGAACGACGGCGGCGTGCGGTGGATCGGCCAGCGCTCGGTGACCTCGATCTGCTCACCGGGCTCCGCGTTCAGCACCTCGCCGATCACGTTGAAGACCTTGCCCTTGGTGACGTCGCCGACGGGCACGGAGATCGGGGCACCGGTGTCGCGCACCTCCTGGCCGCGGACCATGCCGTCGGTCGGCTTCAGGGCGATGGCGCGCACCAGGTCGTCACCGAGGTGCTGGGCGACCTCGAGCGTGATCTCGGCGGCGTCGTCCCCGATCGTGATCGTGGTCTTCAGCGCGTTGTAGACCTCGGGGATCGCGTCGTGCGGGAACTCGATGTCGACGACCGGGCCGGTGACCCGGGCGACTCGGCCGACGCCCGGCTCGCGGGTCTCCGTCGGCTCAGGAGCGGTGAGCGTCATGACTGGTGGTCCTTCCTCAGCTGCTCGGCTGGGTTCACGTGCTGGACAGCGCGTCCGCGCCGCCGACGATCTCGGAGATCTGCTGCGTGATCTCCTGCTGCCTCGCGTTGTTCGCGAGCCTGGTGTACTCGCGGATCAGCTTGTCCGCGTTGTCGCTCGCCGCCTTCATCGCCCGCTGCGTCGCCGCGTGCTTGCTCGCCGCGCTCTCGAGCATCGCGGAGTAGATCCGCGACTCGATGTACACGGGCAGCAGCGCGTCGAGCACCTCGGTGCTGTCGGGCTCGAACTCGTAGAGGGGCAGGACGTCCTGCTCCCCCGGCTCCTCGACGCCCTCGACGATCTCGAGCGGCAGCAGCCGCAGGATCTCGGGGGTCTGGGTGAGCATGGAGACGAAGCGGTTGTAGACGATGTGGATCTCGTCCACGCCGTCGTCGGCCGAGTCGCGCACGAACTGCTCGACGACCGCGTCCGCGATCTCCTTCGCGGTCTGCGCGTCGGGGTTGTCCGTGCCGCCGACCCAGTCGCGCTCGAAGGCGCGGCGCCGGAACCGGTAGTACCCGACCGCTTTGCGACCGACGAGGTAGGAGACGACCTCCTTGCCCTCGCCGCGCAGCAGCTCCGCGAGCTCCTCGCTCTTGCGCAGCACGTTGGCGTTGAAGGCGCCGGCGAGACCGCGGTCCGAGCTGAACACGACGATCGCGGCGCGGGTCGGGTGCTCCGACTCGCGCGTCAGGATGTGGTCGACGTTGGAGTACGTCGCCACCGCCGACACCGCACGCGTCACGGCGCGCGCGTAGGGCAGGCTCGCCGCCACGCGCTGCTGCGCCTTCGCGATGCGCGACGCCGAGATCAGCTCCATCGCGCGGGTGATCTTCTTCGTCGTCTGCGCGCTGCGGATGCGCCCCCGGTAGACGCGGACCTGGGCCGGCACGGCTAGCGCCGTCCGCGCGTGATCTGCGCCTGCTCGACGTCCTCGCGGTCCGCCGCCTCGAACGACTCCTTGCCCGCCGATGCGAGCGGCTTGCCCTCGCCGGTGGTGAACTGCCGCTTGAACTCGTCGACCGACTCGTCGAGCGCCTTCGCGGTGTCGTCGTCGAGCACGTTCGTCTCGCGCAGGGTGTCGAGCACCTTCGTGTTGTTCTTCAGGTACTCGATCAGCTCGCTCTCGAAGCGCAGCACGTCCTCGACCGCGACCTCGTCGAACTTGCCGTTCGTGCCGGACCAGATCGAGACGACCTGCTCCTCCACGGGGTACGGCGAGTACTGCGGCTGGCGCAGCAGCTCGGTGAGGCGTGCGCCCCGGGCGAGCTGGCGGCGGCTGGCGGCGTCGAGGTCGGACGCGAACATCGCGAACGCCTCGAGCGAGCGGTACTGGGCCAGCTCGAGCTTCAGCGTGCCGGAGACCTTCTTGATGCTCTTCACCTGGGCGTCGCCGCCGACCCGGGACACCGAGATGCCGACGTCGACCGCGGGGCGCTGGTTCGCGTTGAACAGGTCGGACTGCAGGAAGATCTGGCCGTCGGTGATCGAGATCACGTTGGTCGGGATGTACGCCGAGACGTCGTTCGCCTGCGTCTCGATGATGGGCAGGCCCGTCATCGAGCCGGCGCCGAGCTCGTCGGACAGCTTCGCGCAGCGCTCCAGCAGGCGGGAGTGCAGGTAGAAGACGTCGCCCGGGTAGGCCTCGCGGCCCGGCGGGCGGCGCAGCAGCAGCGACACGGCGCGGTAGGCCGCGGCCTGCTTCGACAGGTCGTCGAACACGATCAGCACGTGCTTGCCGTCGTACATCCAGTGCTGGCCGATGGCCGAGCCGGTGTACGGGGCGAGGTACTTGAAGCCGGCCGGGTCGGAGGCGGGAGCCGCGACGATCGTCGTGTACTCGAGCGCGCCGGCCTCCTCGAGGGCGCCGCGCACCGAGGCGATGGTCGAGCCCTTCTGGCCGATCGCGACGTAGATGCAGCGGACCTGCTTGGTCGGGTCACCCGAGTCCCAGTTGGCCTTCTGGTTGATGATCGTGTCGATCGCGATCGCGGTCTTGCCGGTCTGGCGGTCGCCGATGATCAGCTGGCGCTGGCCGCGGCCGATCGGGATCATGGCGTCGATCGCCTTGATGCCGGTCTGCATCGGCTCCTTGACGCTCTGGCGCTGCATGACGCCGGGCGCCTGCAGCTCGAGGGCGCGGCGCTCCGTCGTCTCGACGGCGCCGAGGCCGTCGATCGGGGCGCCGAGCGGGTCGACCACGCGGCCGAGGTAGGCGTCGCCGACCGGGACCGAGAGCACCTCGCCGGTGCGGCGGACCTCCTGGCCCTCCTCGATGCCGGTGAACTCGCCGAGCACGATGACGCCGATCTCGTCCTCGTCGAGGTTCAGCGCGAGTCCGCGCGTGCCGTCCTCGAAGACGACGAGCTCGTTCGCCATCACGTTGGGGAGGCCCTCGACGTGGGCGATGCCGTCGGCGGCGTCCACGACGACGCCGACCTCCGTCGCGGAGGCGCGGCCCGGGTCGTAGGCGGCCGCGAAGTCCGCGAGGGCGCTGCGGATCGCGTCGGGGCTGATGCTGAGGTCGGTCATCGTCGATGTCCTTGCACTTGTAGTCGGAAGGTCAGCCGGCCAGCCGCTGGCGGAGGTCGTCGAGCCGGGCACGCACGGTCCCGTCGATCACCTCGTCGCCGACGGTGACGCGCACCCCGCCGACGAGGGCGGGGTCGATCACCTGGTTGACCGAGATTTTACGCCCGTAGGCGGTCTGCAGCCGGTCCGCGAGGGCATCCGCCTGCGCGTCCGTGAGGGGCCTCGCGACCTGCACGACGGCGACGAGGAGCCCGCGGGCCTCCGCCACGACCTGCTGGGCGTGGCGCATCCCCTCGACCGGCTTGCGGCCGCGGGGCAGGAGCACGACGTGCCGGACGATCTCGCGGGTCGCGGGCTTGGCGTCCGTCAGGACCGCGTCGACGAGCGCCGTGCGCGCCTCGGCGGGCGCCGCCTGCCCGCCGAGCGCGAGCTCGAGCACGCCGTCGGAGGCGATGGTGCGCTGCACCACGAACAGCTCGCGCTCGAGGCCGTCGCCCCGGGCGCCGGCGGCGAGCGCGCGGAAGCCGAGCTCCTCGATGCCGCCCACCAGGTCGTCCGCGTCGGACCAGCGGCCGGACACGAGGGCGGCGAGCAGCTGCCGCGTCTGCGGCTTGGACGCGGCGAAGACGCGCGAGACCAGGGCCTCGCGCTGCTCCTCGGGCACGCCGGGGTCGGCGAGCACCGCGGTCAGCTGGTGCGAGGAGGCGACGGCGCGCGCGGCCGCGAGCAGCTCGGGGCCGATCGCGGCGTCGGGCCGCTTCAGCGCCGTCAGCGCCTCCACGGCCCGGGCGGTCGATGCGCGGGTGGCGGCGCCCATCAGCGCTCCCGTCCGCTCATCGGCCGGTGCCCGCGCGCTCGGTCTCGAGGTCGGCGAGGAAGCGGTCCACGTAGGCGGTCGCGTTCTCGTCCTTCGCGAGGTGCTGACCGATCACGCCGGAGGCGAGGTCGAGCGCCAGCGAGCCGACCTCCTGCCGCAGCTCGGACTGGGCCTTCGCGCGGCTCGCCTCGACCTGCGTGTTCCCCTGCGCGACGATGCGGTCCGCCTCGGACTGCGCCTGCTGGCGCGCCTCGGCGACGATGCGCTTCGCGTCGTCGCGGGCCTGCTCGCGGATGCGGCCGGCCTCGACCCGCGCCTCGGCGAGCTGGGCGTTGTAGCGCTCGAGCGCCTCGTCCGCCTCGCGCTGCGCGGCCTCGGCCTTCGCGATGTTGCCCTGGATCGCCGACGACCGCGCGTCGAGCAGCGCGTTCATGCGCGGCAGCCCGACCTTCCAGACCACGATCGCGATCACGATGAAGATGACGAGCGACCAGACGACGTCGTACAGCTCGGGGAAGAGCGGCCCCAGCGAGGTCTGCCCGCCGGAGGGCTCCGCCGCCATCAGGATGACTCCACCCATGACGAGTCCTTTCTCGGAGTTCGAAGGGGTGGGATCAGGTGAAGATGAAGCCGGTGGCGATGCCGATGAGGGCGAGCGCCTCGGTGAACGCGATGCCGATGAACATCTGCGTCTGCAGGCGGCCCTGCAGCTCGGGCTGCCGCGAGGTGCCCTCGATCGCCTTGCCGACGACGATGCCGACGCCGATGCCGGGGCCGATGGCCGCGAGGCCGTAGCCGACCGTCGCGATGTTGCCGGTCAGGGCAGCGAGAACGGTGGTGTCCACTGTCGTGTTCCTTTCATGGTCGGCGGGCGTCTCGCGCCAGCCGGGTCGGTCCGGCCCCCTGGGCCGGGAGGTCAGTGCTCCTCGGCGAGCGAGAGCTGGAGGTAGACGGCGGTGAGCAGCGCGAAGATGTACGCCTGCAGGGCGGCGACGAACAGCTCGAAGAGCGTGAAGGCGAAGCCGAAGACGAGGGTGCCGACGCCGAACAGCGAGAGCAGGTTCGGCCCCTGCTGGAAGAAGAAGAACCAGGTCGCCGAGAAGAACAGCACGAGCAGCAGGTGCCCGACGAGCATGTTCATCGTGAGCCGGAGCGTCAGCGTCACCGGCCGGAGGATGAACGTCGAGAAGAACTCGATCGGCGTGACGATGAAGTAGAGCGGCCACGGCACGCCGGGCGGGAACAGCGAGTTCTTGATGAACGCGCCCGGGTGCTTCTTCAGCCCCGCGTAGATGAAGGCGACCCAGGCGATCACGGCCATCACGATCGGCAGGCCGATGACGCTCGTCCCCGCGATGTTGAGGAAGGGGATGACGCTCGTGACGTTCATCCCGATCGTCACGAAGAAGATCGTGGTGATCAGCGGCAGGAAGCGCCGGCCGTCCTTCTCGCCGAGGATCTCGTAGGCGATGTTGTTCCGCACGAAGTCGAACGGCAGCTCGACGAGCGAGGAGCCGCGGCTCGGCACGACCTTGAGCGCACGGGTGCCGAGCACGACGAAGAGCACGAGCACGAGCATCACGAGCAGCCGGATGATCATGATCCGGTTCAGCGCGAAGGGGGTGCCGGCGAAGAGGACGATCGGCGGGAAGAACTCGGCGATCGACGGTGCATGGAACCCGCCGCCGTCTTCGGCGGCCTGCAACAGGGTCAGGGCGTAACGCAGGGTTCTCTCCATGGTCGTGGACGCGTCGTCGCATCACGCGGTCAGGGCGCCCCAAGCCTAGCGGACCGGCTCGCGCCCCAGGAATCGGGGGCGGGGATCAGCGCCGCGGGGAGCCCACGGGGATGCGGGCGCGCCCGACGACGAGCACGTCGACGACCAGCGAGGCGATCACCGTCGCGGCGACCGCGCAGAACAGGACGACCGGTTGCACCCACGGCTGGTCCCTGAGCGCGAGCATCGCGAGCAGGAAGACCACGAACTTCACGAGCCAGCCGCCGAGCAGCGCGGCGAAGAACGCGCTGGACTCGAGGCCGCCGAAGCGGTCGGCGACGAGCAGGCTGGCGGCGGTCACGCCGAGGAAGAGCAGGGCGAAGCCGGCCCCGACGACGCCGGAGAGGACGCCGGGCCAGCCGGTCAGGATCCCGCCGACGATCGAGGCCGCGAGCGCGATCGCCGCCGCCGCGATCGCGCCCTGCGCGAGCGCGCGGCGCATCACGCTCGACGCGGTGTCGAAGCCGCCGCTCATGCGGAGCGCTCCTTCGGCGAGGCCGGACGGTCGCGCGATGCGCGGTCCAGCGGGTCGAGCACCGCGATCTCCCTCGTCGTCGCCGCCTGCGGCCTGGTCTGCACCTCGTACTCCCGCCGCTTCCGGTGCGACAGCGGCGCGAGGGTCGCGATCGCGCAGACGACGAGCCCTCCCCCGATGAAGGACCAGGCGATCGTGAGGTCCGGCACGACGAAGAAGAGCAGGGACCCCACCGAGATCACCGCCGTCCAGGCGTAGAAGATGAGCGTCGCGTGCAGCCGGGAGTGCCCCATGTCGAGCAGCCGGTGGTGCAGGTGCTTCCGATCCGCGCTGAACGGGCTCTTGCCCGCCGCGATCCGCCGCACCACCGCCGAGCTGAAGTCGAGGACGGGCACGATCAGGATCGCGATCGGCAGCAGCAGCAGCATGAAGGACGGGGCGTACTGCGCCCGGGAGTAGCCCTCCGCCGTCTGGAACGTCTGCGGGGTGATCGAGGTGGTCACCGCGATCGACGCGACGGCGAACATCAGCCCGACCAGCAGGCTGCCCGCGTCGCCCATGAACAGGCGCGCGGGGTGCCAGTTCAAGGGCAGGAAGCCGAGGCACGCGCCGCACATCGCGGCGGACAGCAGCGTCCCGAGGCTGAAGTAGCTGGAGGCGCCGGTGGCCTGCAGCAGCATGTAGCTGTAGAGGAAGAAGGCGCCGTTCGCGATCACCGCGACGCCGGCGACCAGCCCGTCCAGGCCGTCGATGAAGTTCATCATGTTCATCACGACGACGATGACGACGAGCGTGAGCGCGAGTGAGGACCAGGACGAGGCCACCAGGATCCCGACGTCCCCGCCGACGGGCAGGTCGGTGATCTGCAGGCCGCCGAGGTAGGCGAGCAGGCCCGCCGCGATCAGCTGGCCGATCAGCTTGGTCGTCCAGTCCAGGTCGAAGAAGTCGTCGAGCACGCCCATGACGACGATCAGGGTCGCGGCGCAGAGGATCGCGATGATCTGCGGCTCGTTGCCCTGGAAGACCAGCCGGAACCAGTCCGTCCGGGTGGAGATCACCCAGGCGACGAGCATCGCCGAGAGCAGGCCCGTGTACATGGCGATGCCGCCGAGGCGCGGCGTGGGCCGCGTGTGCACGTCGCGCTCGCGGATCTCCGGGTGCAGCCGGAAGCGGATGCCGACCTTCCACATGACGATCGACATCAGGAAGCTGACGACCGCGGCGATCAGGCCGACCAGCAGGGTGACGATCATCCGGCGCCCCGCGGGCGCTCGTCGTCCGCGGCCGGGTCGTCGGGGACCGCGGTCTCGTCCTGCGGCTCCGGCTCGTCCTGCGACTCCGGCTCGGGCTCGGCGGCGATGAACGCCTCCGGCACGACGGCCTGCAGCGCCTCGGCGAGGATGGCGCCCTCGCGCAGCACGACGAGCGGCCCGGTGCCGTCGACGAGACCGGTCGCGTCGATGATCGTGGACGGCAGCGCGCCCGGCGTGCTGCCGGCGTCGAGGTAGACGTCGACCGCGTCGCCCAGCATGCCGAGCGCGTCCTGCGCGGTGGTCGCAGCGGGCTGCCCGGTCAGGTTGGCGGAGCTGACGGCGAGCGGCCCGGTCTCCGCGAGCAGCTCCAGCGCGATGCGGTCGTCCGGCATCCGGAGCGCGACGGTGCCGCCGGTCTCCCCCAGGTCCCAGACGAGCGTCGCGCGGGCCGGGAGCACGATCGTCAGCGCGCCCGGCCAGAAGGCGTCCGCGAGACGGTTCACGGCCTCGGGCACCTGCTCCGCCAGCGCGTCGAGCGTGCTGCGGTTCGGCACCAGCACCGGCGGCGGCGCCTGGCGCCCGCGGCCCTTCGCATCGAGCAGGGCCTGCACGGCGGCCGGCTGGAACGCGTCCGCGGCGATGCCGTAGACGGTGTCCGTGGGCATGACGACGAGATCGCCGCGTGCGATCGCGGCGCGTGCCTCGCGCATGCCCGGCAGCAGGGTGACCGGGTCGGTGCAGTCGACCACCGTCGCCATGGGCCTCACTGTAGCCCGGCGCCCCCGCTCCCCCGGGCACGGCCCGCCGCGGCTGGGGTCGACACGCGGGCCCTGCAGGGGAGCGGGAGGCCGTGCTCAGCGGAGGCGGGCCGTCGTGACGCGGTCGCGGCCGGTCAGGTCCGGGTGCGTGGCAGCCTCGACCCAGCGGTGCCCGAGAAGCGCGCGGACCGCTTCGCCCTGCAGCTCGCCGTGCTCCACCGCGAGCCCGCCGCCCGGGCGCAGCAGGCGCTCGGCCGTCGCGACGACGGCGCGCATCGGATCCAGGCCGTCCGCGCCGCCGTAGAGGGCGACGGCCGGGTCGAAGCGGTCGACCTCCGGGTCGCGCGGCACCATCCCGTCGGGCACGTACGGCGGGTTTGAGACGACCACGTCCACCGAGCCCTCCCACTCGGGGACGGCGTCGGCGAGGTCGCCCTCGACGATGCGCGCGTTGGGGGCACCGACCGTCGCGGCGTTGCGGCGCGTCCAGGGCAGCGCGTCGGGGCTGCGCTCGACGCCGACCACCTCGACGTCGGGGCGCTCGAGCGCGACCGACAGGGCGATCGCACCGCTGCCGGTGCCGAGGTCGACGATTCGGCCGGCGCCGGCGGGCAGCAGGCGCAGCACGTGCTCGACGAGCACCTCCGTCTCGGGCCGCGGCACGAAGACGCCCGGGCCGACCGCCAGGTCGATCCGGCGGAAGTGCGCGACGCCGGTGAGGTGCTGCAGCGGCTCGCGGGCGCCGCGGCGCAGCCCGAGCTCGCGGAACCGCGCCGCCTCGGCGACCGACAGCGACGAGCCGACCAGGGCGAGCGCCTGCGCGCGGCCGCGGGAGACCCCGAGCACGTGGGCGAGCAGCAGCTCCGCGTCCACGCGGGGCTGCGGCACCCCGCCGAGGCGCAGGTGGTCGACGACCGCGGCGAGGGCGACGTCGGCGCGGCGCGGGTCGGAGGCGTGCATCGCCTCCATCCTCGCGGTCACCGGCGCCGGGCGACGACGGCGTAGAGGGGGTCGCCGCCGTAGCGGCCGCCGCGGTCCGGACCCGGTGGCGTGCGCAGCGACGCCTCCGGCTCGGTGAAGCCGCCCGCCTGCCGCAGGTACTCCGCCGCGATCGCGCACCGCTCGTCCTCCGAGGCCAGGAGCCAGCCTCGCACGGCCTTCGTCGGGAAGAGGCGGTTCGAGAAGGTCAGGACGACGGGCGCCCCCGGACGCAGCACCCGCGCGGCCTCCGCCAGCACGGCCACCGGGCGGACGAGGTAGTCGATCGAGACGCAGCACAGCACCGCGTCGAACGACCCGTCGGGGAACGGCAGGGCCGTCTCCTCGTTGAGGTCCTGCACGACGCGCTCCGCCGCCTGCGGGTTCGCGTCGAGCTCGGCGCGGTTCAGGCCGAGCACGGCGAGGTGCTCCGGCGTCGCGCGGAGGTGCGAGACCCACGACGACATGAGGTCGAGGACGCGGCCGGACACCCCGAGCTCCTCGTACAGGGCGCCGACGGCGTCGATCGCGCCCGCGTCGATGTGGGTGACGAGGCGCGGAGCGCGGTAGAAGCGCGTGTCGGCGGACTCGTCGTCGCGGGCGAAGAAGCCGGGCGGGAACTGCACGGGGTCAGTCTGCGGCCGGTCCGCGGGCCGGGGTGGTCTCGAGGCTCCTTCGTCGCACCTCGACCAGCGGGGGGCGTCCGCGCCGGTCTGCCGAGTCATCGGGGTGCCGGGTGCGCCGGAGTCGCGGAGGTGGTCGGCGTGCGTTTTGTAGGAGGTTCTGCAGCGCGTCGCCTGGTGAACGATGCGCTGGCAGAACCTCCTACAAAATCTCGTGGGCTGGGGCTGGGGCTGGGGCTGGGGCTGCGGGCTGGGGCCGCCAGCCGGGTCAGTCCGCGAGGGCGGCGAGTCGGGCGGCCTCGTCGGCCTCGATCGCGCTCGTCACGATCGGGTCGAGGGCGCCGTCGAGCACCGCGTCGAGGTTGTACGCCTTGTACCCGGTGCGGTGGTCGCTGATCCGGTTCTCCGGGTAGTTGTACGTGCGGATCCGCTCGGAGCGGTCCACGGTGCGCACCTGGCTGCGCCGCGCGACCGACGCCTCGGCCTCCGCGGCCTCCTGCTGCGCCGCGAGCAGCCGAGCCCGCAGGACGCGGAGCGCTGCTTCGCGGTTCTGCAGCTGGCTCTTCTCGTTCTGCATCGACACGACGATCCCCGTCGGCAGGTGCGTGATCCGCACCGCCGAGTCGGTCGTGTTCACGCTCTGCCCGCCGGGACCCGACGAGCGGAAGACGTCGATCTTCAGGTCGTTCGGGTCGATCGTCACCTCCTCGGGCTCGTCGACCTCGGGGAAGACGAGCACGCCGACGGCGGAGGTGTGGATGCGGCCCTGCGTCTCCGTGCGCGGCACGCGCTGCACGCGGTGCACGCCGCCCTCGTACTTCAGGTGCGCCCAGACGCCCTGCGCGGGCTCGTTCGACGACCCCTTCACCGCGACCTGCACGTCCTTGTAGCCGCCGAGGTCGCTCTCGGTCCGCTCGAGCAGCTCGGTGCGCCAGCCCTTCGACTCCGCGTAGTGCAGGTACATCCGCAGCAGGTCGGCGGCGAACAGCGCGGACTCCTCGCCGCCCTCGCCCGCCTTGATCTCGAGGATGACGTCGCGCCCGTCGTCCGGGTCGCGCGGGATCAGGAGGCCGCGCAGCCGGTCGGCCGCCGCGGTCTCCGCCGTCTCGAGGTCGGGGATCTCGGCGGCGAACGCCGGGTCCTCCGCCGCCAGCTCCCGGGCCGCCGCGAGGTCGTCGCGGTACTGCCGGTAGGCGTCCCACGCGCCGACGATCTGCGCCAGCTCCGCGTAGCGGCGACCGACCCGGCGCGCGCGGCCGGCGTCGGCGGGCAGCGCCGGGCGGACGAGCTGCCGCTCCAGGTCGGCGTGCTCGGCGACCAGCGGCCCGACGGCCGCGAAGGGCTCGGCCGCGTCGGTCACTTCCCGCTCGGCAGCGACTTCTGCATCTGCACCAGGAACTCGACGTTCGAGGCGGTCTCCCGCAGCTTCGACACGACCGTCTCCAGCGCCTCCTGCGGCTCGCGACCCGCGAGGGCGCGCCGCAGCTGCCGGGTCACCTTGACCTCGTCGGGCCCGAGCAGCTGCTCGTCGCGGACCGTGCCGCTCGCCGACACGTCGACCGCCGGGAAGATCCGCTTCTCCGCGAGGGCGGACGACAGGACCAGCTCGCTGTTCGCGGCGCCGCGGAACTCGGCCAGCACGACCTCGTCGGCCTCGCCGGTCTCGGTGAGCGCCGTCGCCAGCACGGTCAGCGAGCCGCCGTTCTCGACGTTGCGCGCCGCGCCGAACAGCTGCTTCGCGGGCAGCAGCGCCGCCGCGTCCAGCCCGCCGCCCAGCTGTCGGCCCGCAGCGGGCACGGTCTGCGCGTAGGCGCGGGCGAGGCGGGAGATCGAGTCGAGCAGCACGACGACGTCGTAGCCCAGCTCGACGAGGCGCTTCGCCCGGTCGATCGCGAGCTCGGCGACCGTCGTGTGGTCCTCGGCGGGCCGGTCGAAGGTCGAGGCGATGACCTCGCCCTTCACGGTCCGCTGCATCTCCGTGACCTCCTCCGGCCGCTCGTCGACGAGCACGACCATCAGGTGGGCCTCGGGGTTGTTCGTCGTGACGGCGTTCGCGATCGCCTGCAGCAGCAGGGTGCGGCCGCTGCGCGGCGGCGCCACGACGAGGCCGCGCTGGCCCTTGCCGATCGGCGCGACCAGGTCGACGACGCGCGTCGAGATCTTCTGCGACTCGGTCTCGAGGCGCAGCCGCTCCTGCGGGAACAGCGGCGTCAGCTGGGCGAAGTCGACGCGGCCCTCGGACTCGGCGACGGGCAGCCCGTTGATCGAGTCGACCTTCACGAGCGCGTTGTACTTCTGCCGGCTCGGCTGCTCCTGCTCCGGGATCTGCCGGATCGAGCCCACGACGGCATCGCCGCGGCGCAGGTGGTACTTCTTCACCTGGCCGAGGGAGACGTAGACGTCGTTCGCGCCCGAGAGGTAGCCGGAGGTGCGGACGAACGCGTAGTTGTCCAGCACGTCGAGGATGCCCGCGATGGGGATGAGCACGTCGTCGTCGCGGACCTCCGGCTCGTCCCACTCGCCGCCGGAGCCGCGGCGCTTGCGGTCGCGGTAGCGCCCGCGGCGGCCCTCGCCCTCCTGCTGCTGCTCGGCTCCGCCGCGCTGGTCGCCGCCGCGCTGGTCACCGCCGCGCTGCTGCTCCGGCTGCTCCGCCTTCTGCTGCTGCTGCTGCTGACCACGCTGGCCGGACTGCTCCTGCTGCGCGTCCTTCTGCTGCTGCTGGTTGCCGCGACCCCGGCCGCGCCCGCGCCCGCGCCGACCGCCGCTCTGGCGCTCGCCCTCGTCGCCCTCGGACTCGCCCTCGCCGCCGTCGCGGCGCTGCAGCTCCTGCAGGTCCTCCGCGATGCCCGTCAGGCCCGCGTTCACGTGGTCGGCCGCGGCCTTCGGCGCCCCGGAGCCGCGCTGCTCCGCCGCCTCGTCGCCGATCTCGGCCCCGCCGGCCGCCTCGTCGGGCGACACCGCGTCGGACTCCTGCTCGGGCCGCTCGGGCTCCTGCTCCGCGGCGGGCTGGGACGCGCCCGCGTCGGACGCCGCCCCGTCCTCGGCCGTCGCCGCCGGCTCGGCGGGCGTCTCGACAGGGGCGGGCTCCGCGGGTGCCTCGGGCTGCGGCTCGGCCGGCGCCCCGGGCTCGTCCTGCTCCGCGGCCTCCGGCTGCGCGGCGGCCGGCTCGGCCTCGTGCTGCTCGGCCGCCTGCTGCTCGGTGTCCTGCTGCTCGGTGTCCTGCTCGACGGCGTCCGGGGCGGCCGCGCCGCCCTCCCGCTCGTCGGCCTCGACGGTGTCGTACCGCTCGTTGATCGCGTCCACGAGTGCGCCCTTTCGCATTCCGGTGGTGTCGCCGACGCCGAGCGACGCCGCGAGGTCGCGCAGCTCGGCCACCCGGAGGGCTGCGAGACGGCTGCGGGGGACGCGGGGGCGTGGTTCGACTTCAGTCACGATGATTTCGCTGGGTCCTCACGGCCCCGTGGGGCGAGACGGGTCCCTCCCGCGCCCCGGTGCCCGCGCGGGTGACCTGAGGCCAGACCCGCGCCGACTGCTCCGGCCTCTGAGAGGGCCGGAAGGCACCGTCCGCACTCCTCAGGAGGGAGCACGCAGGACGGGTGCCTGCTGGTCCCGAAGCGTAGCACCCTTGATGTCGACGGCGGGGAGGATCGCCTCCCACCGGTGCTCCGCGGCGGACCTGACGAGGGCGGCGGCCTCGAGCCGGCGCGACGGGTCGCTCGCGAGCACGAGGATCGACGGCCCCGCGCCCGAGACGACGGCGGCGTGCCCGGCGGCGCGCAGCAGCGCGATCATGCGGTCGGTCTCCGGCATCGCGCTCGCGCGGTACGACTGGTGCAGCCGGTCCTCCGTCGCGGTGTGCAGCAGCTCGGGCGACTGGATCAGCGCCGCGATCAGCAGCGTCGAGCGGCTGACGTTGAAGATCGCGTCCGCGTGCGGCACGTTGACCGGCTGCAGGCTCCGGGCGAGCGCCGTCGACATCGTGTGCTCGGGCACGAGCAGCAGCGGCGAGACGCTGCGGTGCGGCAGCAGGCGCTTGTGCTGCGGCCCGTCGTCGCCCGTCCAGGCGATCGTGAGGCCGCCGAACAGCGCCGGCGCGACGTTGTCCGGGTGCCCCTCCATCGCCGTGGCGATACCGAGCAGCCGGTCCCCGTCGAGCTCGACGATCCCCGCGAGCAGGCCGGACGCCGCGACGACGCCGCTCACGACCGCGGCGCCGGAGCTGCCGAGGCCCCGACCGTGCGGGATCGTGTTGCGGGCGACGAGGTCGAGGCCGGGCGGGGCCTCCCCCACCTCCGTGAAGACGCGCAGGATCGCCTGCACGACCAGGTTCGACTCGTCGGTCGGCACCTCGCCCGCACCGACGCCGTGCACCTCGACGCGCGCGCCGGGCACCTCCGACGCCGTCACGGTGAGCACGTCGTAGACGCTGAGGGCGAGGCCGAGGGTGTCGAAGCCGGGGCCGAGGTTCGCGGTCGTCGCCGGCACCTCGACCGTGACGCTGCGCCCCGCCGGGACGCGGGAGGCGGTCACGTGGTCGTCAGCCCCAGCGTCTCGGCGACCGCCGCCGGGTCGACGGGCACGCTGGTCGGCGTCGCCTCCTCGCCGCCCGGGCCCTTCAGCGCCCACTGCGGGTCCTTCAGCCCGTGGCCGGTGACGGTCAGCACGCAGGTCGAGCCCGCGGGGATCTCCCCCGCGTCGGCGCGCTCGAGCAGCCCCGCGACGCTGATCGCGCTGGCCGGTTCGACGAAGATCCCGACCTCGGCCGACAGGACGCGGTGCGCGGCGAGGATGCCGGCGTCGTCGATCGCGCCGAAGTAGCCGTCCGAGTCCGCGTGCGCCTCGAGCGCGAGCCGCCACGAGGCCGGGTTGCCGATGCGGATGGCCGAGGCGAGCGTCTCCGGGTCGCGCACCACGTGCCCGACGACGATCGGCGCGGAGCCGGCCGCCTGGAACCCGAACATGCGCGGCAGCCGGGTGGTCGCGCCGCGGTCCAGCTCCTCGCGGTAGCCGCGATGGTAGGCGGTGTAGTTGCCCGCGTTGCCGACGGGGATGAAGTGGAAGTCGGGCGCGTCCTCCAGCACCTCGACCACCTCGAACGCAGCGGTCTTCTGCCCCTCGATGCGGTCGTTGTTCACGGAGTTGACGAGGTGCACCGGGTACTGCTCGGCGAGCCCGCGCGCGAGCTCGAGGCAGTCGTCGAAGTTGCCCTGCACCTGCAGCAGCTGCGCGTCGTGCGCGATGGCCTGCGACAGCTTGCCGAGCGCGATCTTGCCCTCCGGGACCAGCACCGCCGCGGTGATGCCGGCGTGGGTGGCGTACGCGGCCGCGGAGGCCGACGTGTTGCCGGTCGAGGCGCAGATGACGGCCTTCGCGCCGTGCTCCACGGCCTTGCTGATCGCCATCGTCATCCCGCGGTCCTTGAAGGAGCCGGTCGGGTTCATGCCCTCGAACTTGACGAACACGCGCGCGCCGGTGCGGGCCGAGAGCGCGGGCGCCTCGATCAGCGGCGTGCCGCCCTCGCCGAGCGTCACGACCGGGGTCGCGTCCGACACGTCCAGCCGGTCCGCGTACTCGCGGATCACCCCGCGCCACTGCCGCGAGGTCCGCACCGCGGTCGCCGTCATCGTCACTCCTCCTGCCGCGTCCGCGGCCGTCAGCCCCGGTCGCCCTCGACGCGCAGCACCCCCGCGACGTCCTCGACCTCCGCCGCGCGGGCCAGCGCCTGCACGACGGCGGCGAGCGCCGCCTCCGGAGCCCGGTGGGTGCCGATGACGAGCGTAGCGGTGCCGCCGACGGCCGCCCGGGTCTGCTGCGCCGTCTCGATCGACACCCCGTGCTCGGCGACGAGCCCCGCGATGCGGGCCAGCACCCCGGGTTCGTCGCGCACCGCGAGCGAGATCTGGTACCGGCTCGTGACCACGCCCGGGTCGACCACGGGCAGCCCGGAGGACGGGGGCGCGGCGATGCCGGGCCCGCCGATGACGTGGCGCCGCGCGGCCGAGACGAGGTCGCCGAGGATCGCCGAGGCGGTCTCGGGCCCGCCGGCGCCCGCGCCGTAGAACATGAGGTCCCGCGCCGAGTCGGCCTGCACGAAGATCGCGTTGTTCGCGCCGTGCACCGCCGCGAGCGGGTGGTCGCGCGGCAGCAGCGCCGGGTGCACGCGGGCGCTGACCCCCTGGGTGCCGTCGGGCGCCGTGAGCCGCTCGCAGATCGCGAGGAGCTTCACGACGTGGCCGGTCTCCCGGCCGGCGGCGACCTGCTCCGCCGTGACGTGCTCGATGCCCTCGACAGGCACCGACTCGAGCGGCACCGTCGTGTGGAAGGCGAGCCCGGCGAGGATCGCGGCCTTGTGCGCGGCGTCGAGCCCCGACACGTCGCCGCTCGGGTCCGCCTCCGCGTAGCCCAGCTCGGTCGCGGTGGCGAGCGCGTCCTCGAACGAGTCGCCGTGATCGTCCATCCGGTCCAGCACGTAGTTCGTCGTGCCGTTCACGATGCCGAGGATGCGGCGGACGTCGTCGCCCGCGAGGCTGTCGCGGAGCGGCCGGATGATCGGGATCGCCCCGCCGACGGCGGCCTCGTAGTTCAGCTGCGCGCCGACCCGCTCCGCGGCCGCGAACAGCTCGGGGCCGTGCGTGGCGAGCAGCGCCTTGTTGCCGGTGATGACGTCCGCGCCGCTCTCGAGCGCCAGCAGCACCAGCTCGCGGGCCCGGTCGGTGCCGCCGATCAGCTCCACGACGACGTGCGCGCCGAGCACCAGGCTCTCGGCGTCGGTCGTGAGCAGGTCGCGCGGCAGGCTCGGCGTGCGCTTCGCGTCGAGGTCGCGGACCGCAACGCCGGCGAGCACGAGCGGTGCGCCCACGCGGGACGCGAGCTCGGGCGCCCGCGTGATCAGCTGGTGCGCGACCTCGGCGCCCACGGTGCCGGCGCCGAGCACCGCGACGCGGATGGGGAGCACTCCCGGGGTCATCGCGCCTCCGTCATGACGAGCCCGGCGTCGCGAGCGAGCACGTCGCCCACGGTCTCCCGGGTGATCAGCAGCCGGTCGGCGCCGCGGTCGACCGCGACGACGGCGGGCCGCCCGACCAGGTTGTAGTTGCTGGCGAGCGAGTGGTGGTACGCGCCCGTCGCGGCGACGGCGAGGAGGTCGTCGCGGCCGGCGTCCGCGGGCAGCAGGTCCGCGCGCACGACGACGTCGCCGGACTCGCAGTGCTTGCCGACCACACGCACCAGCACCGGCTCGGCGGACGAGTCGCGGCCGGCCAGCCGGACCGTGTAGTCCGCGGCGTAGAGCGCCGTGCGGACGTTGTCGCTCATGCCGCCGTCGACCGAGACGTAGCGGCGGACCGCGGGCCCCTCGTCGGACTCGACCACGACGTCCTTCACCGTCCCCGCGCGGTACACCGTCACGCCGGCCGGGCCGACGATCCAGCGGCCCGGCTCCATCGCGAGGTCCGGCACCGGGATCGCGAGCTCGGCGCACGCGGCGACGACCGCGTCGACGACGCCGCGCGCCAGGTCCTCGATCGCGGGCGCCTCCTGGTCGGCCGTGTAGGCGATGCCGAAGCCGCCGCCGAGGTTCAGCTCGGGCACCGGGCCGCCCGCCAGCAGGTCGCGGTGCACGGCGAGCAGCCGGCGCGCCGCCTCGGCGAAGCCCTCGGCCCCCGAGATCTGCGAGCCGATGTGGCTGTGGAGCCCGAGCAGCGCGAGCTCCGGCCGCGCGCGGACCGCCGCGGCGACGCCCGGCACGTCGGCCAGGGGCACGCCGAACTTCTGGTCCTCGCGCGCCGTGGCGAGGTACTCGTGGGTGGAGGCGTGCACCCCGGAGTTGACGCGGATCCGCACCGGCTGCAGGCGACCCGCGGCACGGGCGGCGTCGGCGACGCGGCCGACCTCCTCCGCGCTGTCGAGGACCACCGTGCCGACGCCCGCCTCGAGCGCCTGCGCGAGCTCCGCGTCGGACTTGTCGTTGCCGTGCAGGCCGAGGTCGGCCGCCGGGACGCCCGCGGCGAGCGCCAGCGCGAGCTCGCCGCCCGTGCAGACGTCGAGCCGCAGGCCCTCGTCGCGCATCCAGCGGACGACGTCGGCGGACATGAAGGACTTGCCGGCGTAGTAGACGTGCGCGGTCGCGCCGGCGCGCTGCGCCTCCCGGCGGAAGGCGGCGAGCGCGCGGCGGGCGCGGCTGCGCACCTCCCCCTCGTCGAGCACGTAGAGCGGCGTGCCGTGGCGCTCGGCCAGGTCGGCCAGGGCGACGCCGCCGACCTCGATGCGGCCCTCGTCGTCGCGGCGGGCGGACGCCGGCCAGACGTGCGGGGCGAGGGCGCGGGCGTCGCCGCCGGCGAGGCGCGCGGGGGCGAGGGGGTTCGGATGCGTCACGGCAGGGCCCTGTTCGATGCGGTCGATGCCGGCGAGCGGACCCGGCATGGTCCCTGAAGCCGCCGCGATCCTACCGGGCCCGGCACGCCGCGCCTCCGGCTCCCCCGCCCGCTCGCCCAGCGCGCCCTGGAGCGCACCCACCGGCGAGACCTTCAGCAGGAACGGAGAGCGTCAGCAGGAAGGAGGGCCGCCCCGGTTCCTGCCGACGGTCTCCGTTCCTGCTCGAGCGCTCGCGCGTTCCTGCTGACGGGCTCCGGGTTCCTGCTGACGCCCGCCGGGGCTGCCGGGTCCCCACCGCGCGCGCCGGGTCAGGAGCAGGTGCCGGTGTCGTCGAGGCTGAGGCGCTCGGGATCGAGGTCGCGGGCCTGCAGCGTCGCGCGCACCTGCCCGGGCCGCACCTGCAGCGCGGTCAGCCGGATCGGCTTCGGGAGGTACTCGGCCGCGCAGACGTCGACGCCGTTCGGCAGCAGCTGGCGGACGATCGCGGTCGCCGGCACGCTGGCCGGCCCCGCGGTCAGGGTCGCGTCGGACGGCTCGAGGTGCACGACCTGGTCCTCGAGGGTCGGCTTCAGCGCGACCCGCACGGTCACCGCGAGGCCGAGGAACGACTGCTGCAGGCTCGTCGTCACCGTGCCGTTCCCGAGCCTCGGGGCGGTCGCGTTCACCTGCTGCAGCGCGGGCAGGTCCCGGAACGCCCGCTGCCCCACGGTCAGGTGCACGGTGGCGTCCCCGATCGGGCCGCCGTCCACCGGCACGCCGTAGAGCTCGGCGGAGGCGGCGGAGTCCGCGCCGGCGACCGTCAGGCCGCTGGTGCGCAGGCTCACGTGATCGAACGAGCCGGCGGCCAGCTGCTGCAGCGCCGAGAAGCCGTCCACCGTCGCCGTGACGTCGCCCTGCACCCCGTCGGGCAGGTTCGCCTCGACGCTCTGCGCGATCTGCCGCTCCGCGCGGTCGCGCACGATCCCGTCCGCGACGATCGCGGCGATCACCGCGAGCGCGAGGACCACGACGACCACCACCGCGAGGACGATCGGCCAGCGGCGACGCCGGCGGCGCTGGGTCCGCACCGGCGCGGTGCCGGTCGGCCCGCCGCCGCCCTGCCGGGCGCCGACGGGCGGCGAGCCGCTCACATCCGCTCCGGCGCGGAGACGCCGAGCAGCCCCAGCCCGTTGCGCAGCACCTGCCCGAGTGCCTCGTTCAGGACGAGCCGGGTGCGGTGCACGGGCTCGATCGGCTGGTCCGCGAGCGGGATCACGCGGCAGCTGTCGTACCAGCGGTGGTAGGCGCCGGCGACCTGCTCCAGGTAGCGGGCGACCCGGTGCGGCTCGCGCAGCGCCGCCGCGCGCGCGACCGTGGAGGGGAACTGCTCGAGCACGCCGAGCAGCTCGGACTCGGTCGGGTCGGTGAGCAGCGACGGGTCGAACGCGTCGACGCCCTCGTCCTCGCGGGTGACGCCGGTCGTCGCGGCGTTGCGCGCCACGGAACGCGTGCGGGCGTGCGCGTACTGCACGTAGTAGACGGGGTTGTCGTTCGTGCGCCTCGAGATCAGGTCGAGGTCCACGTCGAGCGCCGAGTCGACCGAGCTGCGCACCAGCGTGTACCGGGCGGCGTCGACGCCGACCGCCTCCACGAGGTCCTCGAGCGTCACGACGGTGCCGGCGCGCTTCGACATGCGCACGGGGCTGCCGTCGCGGACGAGGTTGACCATCTGGCCGATGAGGATCTCGAGGTGCTCGTGCGGGGTGTCCCCGAAGGCCGCGACGACGGCCATGAGCCGCCCGATGTAGCCGTGGTGGTCGGCCCCGAGCATGATGATCGCCCGGTCCGCCCCGCGCTCGCGCTTGTCGAGGTAGTAGGCGATGTCGCCCGCGATGTAGGCGGACTCGCCGTTGCTCTTCACCACGACCCGGTCGCGGTCGTCGCCGAACTCCGTCGTCCGGAGCCAGAGCGCGCCGTCCGCCTCGTACATGTGCCCGAGCTCGGTCAGGCGGGCGATCGCCCGCTCGACGGCGCCGGACGTGTAGAGGTCGTTCTCGTGGAAGTAGACGTCGAAGTCGACGCCGAACTCGTGCAGCGACTGCTTGATCTCGGTGAACATCAGGTCCACGCCGCGGGCGCGGAAGACCTCGCGGGCCTCCTCGCGCGGCAGCGCGGTCAGGTCGCCGTCGTACTCGGCGACCACCCGCTCGGCGATCTCGCGGATGTAGTCGCCGCCGTAGCCGTCCTCGGGCGCCGGCTCGCCGAAGGCCGCGGCCAGGAGGCTGGCCGAGTAGCGGTCGATCTGCGCGCCGTGGTCGTTGAAGTAGTACTCGCGGACCACCTCCGCGCCCTCCGCCTCGAGCATGCGGGCGAGGCTGTCGCCGACGGCGGCCCAGCGCGTGCCGCCGAGGTGGATCGGCCCGGTCGGGTTCGCCGAGACGAACTCGAGGTTCGTCCGGACGCCGGCGAGCGCGTCCCCGCGGCCGTAGGCCTCGCCCTCGGCGACGATGCGCGCGGCCAGGGCGCCGGCGCTCGCCGCCTCGAGCGTGATGTTGATGAAGCCGGGCCCCGCGACCTCCACGCCCTTGACGCCCGGCAGGCCCGTCAGGTCGGCCGCCAGCTCGCCCGCGAGGTCGCGCGGCGGCACCCCGATGCGCTTCGCCACGCGCATCGCGACGGTGCTCGCCCAGTCGCCGTGCTCGCGGCTGCGGGGGCGCTCCAGCACCACGTCGCGATCGGCGATGTCGAGGTCGGCGGCGCCGCGTCTGGCGGCGGCCGACCGCACGGAGTCGCGCACGGCGACCTGGAGCTCGGCCGGAGTCATGGCGGACGAGCCTACCGGCGCCGATCCGCCCGGATCCGCCGCGCCGATGGCCCTCGCACTGGGGGTGCGGGGCCGTTGCTACCGTACGGCCCGATCCGGGCGGCGGGCCCGGCGGAGGAGGGGTCGCGGGATGCGGGGTATCCGGCGGATCGGCGGGGCGCTGCCCCTGGTCGCGCTCACCTGCGGGCTGCTGGCGGCCTGCACGTCGAACCCCGTGGGGGCCGTCGTCACGCCGAGCGCGACGCCGAGCGCGCCGCCTCCCGTGGTCACCCCCGCGCCCACCCCGACGACGCCGCCGCCCACGCAGTCGGCCGCGGACGCGACGCCCGTCGACCTGCGCTGCGCCGACCTGGTGCCGAAGGACGTCGCCCGGACGCTCGCGCCCGAGCTGACCCGGGTGAAGGACTGGACGCCGACGGCCGGCACTCCCGCGGCGCAGCTCGCCGATCTGAAGGGCACGGCCTGCGCCTGGACCGACGCCGCGGGCGACATGCTCGAGGTCGCGGTGGCGGAGCCGTCGCGGAAGGACGCCACGCAGCTGAAGAACGACCTCGTCCGGCGCAGCAACTCCGTGCCGACCTACGGCGGCGAGGCCTACTTCCAGATCGTCGACCACGTCGGGCGCGTCGACGCCTTCCGCGGGCGGACGTGGATCTCGGCGCGGTCGAACCGCTTCCTCGAGCCCGGGGACGCGGCCGGCGTCGTCGCGTCGGTCGACGCCGCGGCGGGCACCTCCCCCGTGACGGCGAGCCCCACGCCGACGGCGGAGCCGACCCCGTCTCCCGCGCCGACCTCCTGAGAGCTCGCCGAGCGCGGGCATAGCCGCAGGGCCCCGCGGTTGCACCGCTCCATGACAGTGCAGGACATCTCCACCATCGGCCTCATCGGCGCCGGCAACATCGGCTCGCAGCTCGCCCGCCTCGGCCTGCGGCACGGCTACCGCGTCGTGATCAGCAACTCGCGCGGGCCGGAGACGCTCGCCGACCTCGTCGCCGACCTCGGTGACGGCGCGCGCGCGGCGACGGCCGAGGAGGCGGCGGAGGCCGGCGACGTGGTCGTGGTCACCATCCCGCTGAAGAACATCGATCAGGTGCCGGTCGCCCCGCTGCGCGGCAAGCTCGTGATCGACACGAACAACTACTACCCGCAGCGCGACGGGCGGATCCGGCCGCTCGACGACGCGACCGACACGACGGCGGGGCTGCTCCAGGCGCACCTGCCGGAGTCGCGGGTGGTGAAGGCGTTCAACCACATCATGGCCGCCGACCTGACGACGAAGGGGTCGGAGCCGGGCACCGACGGCCGCCGCGCGCTCGCCGTGTTCGGCGACGACGCCGACGCCCGCGCGACGGTGGAGGCGATGATCGACGAGTTCGGGTTCGACGCGGTCGACGCCGGGCCGCTGTCGGAGAGCTGGCGCAGCGAGCGGGACCAGCCCGGCTACGTCAAGCCGATGGACGCCGACCAGCTGCGCGACGCGCTGACGAAGGCGGAGCGCGACATCAACTGACGCGCTCGGGGACCCGCGCATCCTCGAGCGGAGGCGCCGGGCTGCTAGCCTGGAGCCTCCCCAAGCCCCCATAGCTCAGGGGATAGAGCACTGCCCTCCGGAGGCAGGGGCCCAAGTTCGAATCTTGGTGGGGGCGCGCCCCGAACGAGGCCCGGCGCCGCGTGTGAAGCGGTGGCCGGGCCTCCACCCGTCCCGGCCGGTGCTGCGTGATCGCCGCCCCCGGAGGAGGACCCGAGTGCGCCGCCTCCCGCCCGTGGTCTTCGTGCTCGCCGCCGGCACCTTCCTGATGCTGACGAGCGAGTTCGTCGTGGCCGGGCTGCTGCCCGCGATGGCGCGGGACCTCGGCAACGGGATCCCCCAGGTCGGCACCGCGATCACGGTCTTCGCGGTCGGGATGATCGCGTCGCCCGCGACCGTGCTGCTCACGCTCCGGCTGCCGCGGCGATCGACGCTCGCCCTGCTGCTCGCCGTGTTCGCGGCCGGCCACGTCGCGGCGGCGCTCAGCCCCGCCCTCGCGCCGCTGCTGGTCGCCCGCTTCGTCACCGCCCTCGCCACCGGCGCGTTCTGGGCGCTGTCCGGCCTCGTCGCCGCCGACGCCGCCGGGGAGGCGGCGTCGAGCAGCGCCCTCGGCGTCATCCAGGGCGGCGGAGCGCTGGCGACCGTGCTCGGCGTCCCCGTCGGGGCGTTCGCCGCGCAGGCGGGCGGCTGGCGGGACCCGTTCTGGGCGCTCGCCCTGCTGGCGGCCCTCGCCTCGCTGCTCGTGCTGCGGACCGTGCCCGGCGGGCACGCGCGGCACGGCGCCCCGACGCTGCGCGGCGAGCTGCACGCGCTCCGCAGGGGCCGGCTGTGGCTCGTGCTCGGCACCTGCGCGCTCGTCGCCGCCGGCGTGCTGTCGATCTACGGCTTCAGCGCCCCGCTGCTCGTCGACTGCGCGGGGCTGCCGGAGGCGCTCGTCCCGGTCGCCCTGGCGGTCTTCGGCGGGGCGGGGCTCGTCGGCACGCTGCTCGCCGGCCGGCTCGGGGACCGCCACCCGCACGCGGTCGTCGTCGGGGCCGCAGCGATCACGCTGGCGGCGGCCGCCCTGCTCCTGCCGGCCTCCTCGTCGCCCGTGCCGGCGGTGCTCGTCCTCGGGCTGCTCGGGCTCAGCGGGCTGTCCGCCAACCCCGTGCTGGCCCTGCTCGCCATCCGGGCCGGCGGATCCGCGCCGACGCTCGCGAGCGCCCTCACGCCCGCCGCCTTCAACACGGGCACGGCGGTCGGCACCGGCATCGCCTCGGCGGCGCTCGCCGGGTCGGCCGGCGTGCTCGCCCCCGTCCAGATCGGCGTGGTCGCGGCGGCCCTGGTGCTCGGCGCGTCGATCGCGATCGCGCTGGTCGGACCGCGGGCACGACGCGCGGGCGGCGCCGTCGTCTGACGGACGGCTCGACCGGGCGCGGGCTCAGTCGCCGCGGACGACGGGGATCAGGCCGGTCTCCGCGGCGACGCGGCGCCGGTGGAGCATCCGCTGCTCGGGCAGCGACAGGTCGAAGCGCACCGCCAGCAGCCGGATGACCGCGGTCGTCGCCACCGCGGCGACGCCGGCCGCTGCGACGGGCACGCCGAGCAGGTGCAGCACCACCAGCAGCGCGGAGCCGGCGCCGGCGGCCACCGCGTAGAGGGAGCCCACGTGCATCACCGCGACCGGCAGCCCCATCAGCACGTCGCGGAGCACCCCGCCGCCGACGGCGGCGCAGACGCCGACGAAGACCGCGGGCACCACCGGCAGGCCGAGGAGGATCGCCTTCGAGGTGCCGAAGGCGCCGAAGAGGCCGATGACGACCGCGTCCAGCCCGACGATGAGCCCCGCGACCCGGTGCAGCGGCCGGGCGATCAGCATGCCGAGCAGCGCCGAGGCCGTCGCGGTGACGAGGTACCAGTCGCTGCGCAGCGTGGCCGGCTCGCGCCCGAGCAGCAGGTCGCGGATGATCCCGCCGCCCATCCCGAACACGAGCCCGATGATCGCGACGCCGAGCAGGTCCAGCCGCCGCTGGCCCCGGAAGCCGGAGGCGAAGAGCGCCCCCTGGAGCCCGCCGAGCGCGACCGCGCTGAGGTCCGCCCAGAGCGGGATGACGAAGCCCTGACCCACCCGCCCATGATCGTGCACCGTGCGCCGGCCGCCCGGCCCGACCGTCGCACGCCCCGACCGCCGGTGGGACCGGTCCGTTCGCCGATGGCGAACACGCCGGGACGCTTCCGGCCGGTTCCGCCGCACCCGGGTGACCGTGAGTCATGGCCGAGCCCCGCACGTCCGACGGCGTCGTCTCCGGCGCCCCCGAGCCCCTCGACGCGACCTGCACGCGCTGCCGCCGCGAGGGCGTCTTCAGCGTCGGGCTCTACGTCCTGACCGAGGACGGACCGGTGCGGGTCGGCGAGCGCGTCTTCTGCGTGTGCGAGACGCACCCGGCGTTCCGCGCCACCATCACGAACGGGGACGCCCGCCGCACCGGCGAGACGTGCGACCGCTGCCATCGCGTGTCCATGTACGCGGTGCCGTTCTTCGCGATGTCGAGCACCGGCGTCGCGCCCCACAGCGTCAAGGTCATCTGCCGCGACTGCGACACGCGCCCCAAGCGCTGACCGCCCTGCGGCCGCGTCCGCCCCTCTCGTAGGCTCGCCGGCATGCCGTCGCGGTTCATCGTGGTGCCCGAGTGGCAGGGGTCGTCGTCGAGCCGGTCGATGCGGCTGATCGACGGCGCCGAGGCCATCCGGGGCGACCTCCCCTCCAGCGCGACGACGACGGTGGAGGTGCCCCTCGGGGCGGGCGAGTCGCTCGGCACCGAGGTCGCCCGCTACTCCTCCCTCACCGCGGTGCGGGAGCGCGTCGCGGACGCCCTGCGCGCCGTGCCGGCGGACCACGTGCCGCTCGTCATCGGGGGCGACTGCGGCGTCGAGCTCGCCGCGGTCGAGCACGCGCTGCGGGCGGCGCCGGACCTCGCGGTCGTCTGGCTCGACGCGCACGCCGACCTGAACCTGCCGGGCGCCTCGCCGAGCGGCGCCTTCCACGGGATGGTCGCCCGCGCCCTGCTCGGCCAGGGCGCCGAGGGCCTCGTCGCCGACCCCGCGCTCGACCCGGGACGGCTGGTCCTCGCCGGCGTGCGCGCCTGCGACCCGCCGGAGGACGCGTTCATCGCCGAGGCCGGTGTCCCGATGGTCTCCCCCGCCGCCCTCGAGGACCCCGCGGCGCTCGTCGCGGCCGTCGAGGCGACCGGCGCGACCGCCGTCTACGTGCACGTCGACCTCGACGTGCTCGACCCGGAGGACATCGTCGGCGTCGCGGCGCCGGAGCCGTTCGGGGTGCGCGTGCCGGCGCTCACCGCCGCGATCCGGGCGCTGCGGGAGCGGTTCCCGCTCGTCGGGGCCGGCATCACTGAGTTCGCCCCCGCCTCCCCCGCGGACGCGCGCACGGACCTGCCGGCGGTGCTGCGCGTCCTGTCCGCCCTGACCGCGCGCGTCGGCTGACGCCCAGGGGACGTCCCGGCTCCCCCGGCTAGCGTGCCCGGATGACGGACGACAGCGCCCGGGTGGTCGTGGAGCGCGACGGCGCGATCCTCCGCATCGGGCTGAACCGTCCCGCCAAGAAGAACGCGGCGGACCGGGCGCTGCTGTCGGCCCTCGCCGAGGCCTACACCCGCCTCGAGCACGAGGACGGCGTCCGCGTCGGGCTGCTGTACGCCGAGGGCGACGACTTCACGGCCGGGCTCGACCTCGGCGACATCGGCGGCGATCTCGCATCCGGCGGCATCGACTTCCGTCGCGACGACCAGGTGGACCCGTGGGGGCTCGCCGGACCGCCGCGCACGAAGCCCGTCGTCGTGGCGGTGCACGGCCTCTGCCTCACCCTCGGGATCGAGCTGATCCTCGCCGCCGACGTCGCGGTGGCCACCGACTCCGCCTCCTTCGGCCAGATCGAGGTGGCCCGCGGCATCCTGCCGTTCGGCGGCGCGACCGCGCGGTTCCCCGCCGCCGTCGGCTGGGGCAACGCGATGCGCTGGATGCTGACGGCGGAGCGCTTCGACGCCGCCGAGGCGCTGCGCATCGGCCTCGTGCAGCAGGTGGTCCGCGACGGCACCGAGCTGTCGACGGCGACCGCGATCGCCGAGCGCATCGCCGCGCAGGCGCCGCTCGCCGTCTCCGCCGTGCTCGCCGCCTCGCGCGCGGCACGGGCCGCGGCCGAGCGCGACGGCCTCGCGGACGTGGGCGGCGCGCTGGCCCGGCTCACGACGTCGGCCGACGCCGCGGAGGGCGTGCAGGCGTTCCACGAACGACGCGACCCGGTCTGGACCGGGCGCTGATCGCGCCGAGCGCGCAGGGAGGACGGAAGCCGTGGCCCAGAGCTACGACCTGATCGTGATCGGAGCCGGCCCCGTCGGCGAGAACGTCGCGGACTACGCGACGAAGGAGGGCGTCCGCTGCGTGATCGTCGAGTCGGAGCTCGTCGGCGGCGAGTGCTCGTACTGGGCGTGCATGCCGTCCAAGGCGCTGCTGCGGCCCGGGGCGGCGCTCCGCGGAGCGCGGCACGTCGAGGGGGCGAAGCAGGCCGTGACCGGCGGCCTCGACGCCGAGGCGGTGCTCGCGCGACGGGACGCGACGGTCTCCGACTTCGACGACGGCGGCCAGGTCGCCTGGCTGCAGTCGGCCGGCATCGACCTCGTGCGGGGCGTCGCGCGCCTCGACGGCCCGAAGCGGGTGGTCGTCACCGCGGCCGACGGCGGCGAGACGGTGCTCGAGGCCCGCCACGCGGTCGCGGTCTGCACGGGCAGCGCCGCGCTCGTCCCGCCGATCGACGGGCTCCGGGAGGCGGAGCCGTGGACGAGCCGCGAGGCCACCTCGGCGAGCGCCGTGCCGGAGCACCTGATCGTCATCGGCGGCGGCGTCGTCGGCGCCGAGATGGCGACGGCCTGGACCGACCTCGGCGCGAAGGTCACCCTGATCGCCCGCGGCGGGCTGCTGACCGGCATGGAGCCGTTCGCGGGCGAGCTCGTCGCGGAGGCGCTCCGCGCCGCGGGCGCCGACGTCCGCACCGGGACGGGCGTGACGAAGGTCGAGCGCACCGGCTCCGCGGTCGAGGTGACCTGCGACGACGGCTCGACCGTCCGCGGCACGGAGGTACTCGTCGCCACCGGCCGCAGCCCCCGGACGGACGGGCTCGGGCTCGGATCCGTCGGGCTCGAGGACGGCGGGTGGCTCGGCGTCGACGACACGATGCTCGTCGACGCGGCGACGAACGCCGACGACCCCTGGCTGTACGCGGTCGGTGACGTCAACCACCGGGCGCTGCTGACGCACGAGGGCAAGTACCAGGCGCGCGCGGCCGGTCGGGTGATCGCGGCGCGGATGCGCGGCGACGACCCGGACACCGGGCCGTGGACGCGGTACACGGCCACCGCCGACCACGCCGCCGTGCCGCAGGTGGCCTTCACGGACCCGGAGGCGGCGTCGGTCGGGCTCACGGAGGAGGCGGCCCGCAAGGCCGGGACGAGGGTCCGCACGGCCGAGTACGACATGGCGTCGGTCGCGGGCGCCTCCGTCTACGACGACGACTACACCGGGAGGGCGAAGCTCGTGATCGACGACGAACGGGACGTGATCGTGGGGGCGACGTTCGTCGGCACCGACGTCGGAGAGATGCTGCAGGCGGCGACCATCGCCGTGGTCGGCGAGGTGCCGATCCAGCGGCTCTGGCACGCGGTCCCGGCGTACCCCACCATCAGCGAGGTCTGGCTGCGCCTGCTCGAGACGGACGGCCGCGCATGAGCGTCCAGCTGCCGCCGCCCGGGCGCATGGAGGGCAGGACCGTCGTCGTGACCGGGGGCAGCTCCGGCATCGGGCGCGCCGCCGCCCGGGAGCTCGCGCTGCTCGGCGCCGACGTCGTCGTCATCGGCCGGAACGAGGAGCGGACGAACGCCGTCGCGGCCGAGACGGGCGGCCGGGCGTACCTGGCCGACTTCAACCGGCTGGACGAGGTGCGGGGCCTCGCCGCACGCCTGCTCGAGGACCTGCCGCGCATCGACGTGCTCGCGAACAACGCGGGCGGCGTCGGCGCCCGGCGCGACACCCCGGACGGCTTCGACGAGACCTTCCAGCGCAACCACCTCGGCCCGTTCCTGCTGACGAACCTCCTCCTCGACCGGCTGCGGGAGACCGCGGCGGACACCGGGGACGTGCGGATCGTGCAGACCTCGTCGGCGGGCAACCTCGGCGGCCGCATCCGGCTCGACGACCTCGACACGCGGCGCGGACCGTGGCTCGGCGGCTTCCGCGCCTACGGGACCGCGAAGCTCGAGAACATCGTCTTCACGCGCGAGCTCGCGCGTCGGCTCGCCGGGACCGGCATCAGCGCCTACGCCTTCCACCCCGGCTTCGTCGCCACCGGGTTCGGGGGGCACGGTCCGGTCATCTCCCTGGTGAAGCGGGTGGCGATCACCCCGGAGGCGGGCGCGCAGCCGCTGGTGCGGCTGGCGGCCGCGCCGTCGGTCCCGGCGCCGTCGGGCAACTACTTCGACCGGCTGAAGGCGCCGGGGCGGACGGTGCCGCAGGCGGACGACGCCGCGCTCGCGAAGGCGCTGTGGGACGCGAGCGCGCTCCGCGCCGGGCTGTGACCGCGTCGGCGGCGCGCACGGGCGGCCGCCGCTAGAGTCCACCTCCGTGGTGCTGGCCGTCCTCGGGTCCGGCCTGCTGGTGCTCGGCGCCGCGGCGGTGGCGCTCGGCGTCCTGCCCGCGCAGGACGCGCTGGCGCTCGGCGAGCGCGTCGCCCCCGTCCTCGGCTTCGTCGTGGCGATCACGGTGGTCGCCGCCGTCGCCTCGGAGGCCGGGGTGTTCGACCGGCTGGCCGACCTCGCCGCTCGTGTCGCGCGGGGGCGCGGCGCCCTGCTCTGGCTGCTCGTCGCAGCGGTCGCCGTCGCCTCGACCGTCTTCCTCTCGCTCGACACCACGGCGGTGCTGCTGACGCCGGTCGTCGTGGTGCTGGCCCGGCGCGTCGGGCTGTCGCCGCTGCCGTTCGCGATGACGACGGTGTGGCTGGCGAACACGGGCTCGCTGCTGCTGCCCGTGTCGAACCTGACGAACCTGCTGGCGGAGTCGGACCCCGCCTTCGGCGCGGCCTACGTCTCCCGCAGCTGGGCGCCCGCGCTCGTCGCGGTGGTGGTCCCGCTCGCGATCCTCGCGGTCGTGCACCGGCACGCGCTCCGCCACCGCTACGAGCCGCCCGCGGCGCGGACCATCGGCGACCCCGTCCTGTTCCGCACCGCCGCGATCGTGCTGGCGCTGCTCGTGCCGGCGCTCGCCGTCGGCGAGCCGCTGCTCCACGTGCCGGTGTGGGTGCCGGCGGCGGCGGCGGCGGTCGTGCTCGTCGTCGCCGCCCGGCTGCGGGCACCCGCCGTGCTGCGGTGGCGCCTGCTGCCCGTGCCGCTCGTGCTCTTCGTCTGCGGCCTCTTCCTCGCGGTCGACGCGATCGGCCGCCTCGGCCTCACCGACCTGCTCGCCGCCGCGGCGGGCACCGGCGAGGGGCCCGGCGCGCTGCTGCGCCTCGCCGGCGTCGGCACCGTCACCGCGAACCTCGCGGACAACCTGCCCGCCTACCTCGCGCTCGAGCCCGTGGCCGGCAGCGAGCAGCGGCTGCTCGCGCTGCTGGTCGCGGTGAACGCCGGCCCGCTCGTCACCCCGTGGGCGTCGCTGGCGACGCTGCTCTGGCACGGCCGGCTCGAGGCCCTCGACGTGCACGTGTCCTGGTGGCGGTTCGCGGCCCTCGGGCTGGTCGCCGCGCCCGTGACGGTCGCCCTCGCGACGCTCGCGATCCTCCTGACCTGAACCCGCCTCACCAGAAGGCGGGCGGGTGGCGCCGGGGCCAGCCGAACCGCCGCTCCAGCTGCCGTCCCAGCGCGAGCAGGGCCGCCTCGCCGCCGGGCCGACCGATCAGCTGGACGCCCGCGGGCGCACCGTCGTCGGACGAGCCCACGGGGAGGCTGATCGCCGGCAGCCCGCTCACGTTCACGAACGACGTGAAGGGCGCCGCGAGCACCTGCCGGTCGAAGACCTGCGTCGCGCCGTCGCCGTCGCCGGTGTACCAGCCGAGCGGCCGCGGCGGCAGCGCGGTGGTCGGGGTCAGCACGGCGTCGAAGGGGGCGAAGGCGGCGATGGCGCGCCGCTCGAAGGCCGCCGCGGCGACCGCGGCCGAGACGACGCGCTCCGCCGGCATCGCGCGACCGCGCTCGACGATCTCCCGCGTGTAGGGCTCGAGCAGCGCCAGCTCCGCGGGGGTGCGGGCCGGGATCGGGGCGGCGCCCGCCAGCCACAGCACCCGGAAGAAGTCGGGGTAGTCCTCGCCGGGCAGCCGCACCGGCTCGAGGCCGTGGCCCAGCTCGTCGAGGGCCGCCGCCGCACGGGCGACGGCGGCGGCGTTGTCGGGGTCGACCCGCACGTCGAGCGCGTCGTCCCAGACCGAGCCGTCCAGGACCCCGATCGCGAACCGGCCCTCGCCGCGCACGGCGGTGCCGAGGAACGCCTCGTCGACGCGTGGCGGCTCGGTCGCGTAGCCGGCGGGCACCGGACGTCCCGCCGGCGCCACGAGCGCGTCGAGCAGCATGGCCGCGTCCGCGACCGTCCGCGCGATCGGGCCCGCGGTCACGAGCCCGGCGAACCCGCCCTGCCCGCCCTGCGCCGGCACCCGGCCCCGCGAGGGCTTCAGCCCGACGACCCCGCACCACGCCGAGGGGATCCGGATGGAGCCCCCGCCGTCCGAGCCGACCGCGAAGGGCACGAGGCCCGCGGCGACGGCGGCGGCCGCTCCCCCGCTGGAACCGCCCGCGCCCGTCGCGGGGTCCCACGGGTTCCGGGCCGGCGGCCGCCCGGCGGGCTCGGTGAACCCGGTCAGGCCGAACTCGGGCGCGGTCGTCGCCCCGAGCACGATCGCCCCGGTCGCGTCGGTCGCGCGGGCGACGTCGTCGGACTCCTCGACGACCGCGTCGGCGAAGAGCCGCGAGGCGCCCCACACGGTGCCGGCGCGGCGCACCAGCTCCTTCTCCCCGATCGGCACGCCCGCGAGCGGCGCGGGGCCCTGACCGGCGTCGTCGACGCGCGCGGCGGCGGCCGGCGCGGCGTCGGCGTCGACGCGGCTGAACGCGCCGAGCGCCGGGTCCAGCCGCTCGATGCGCTCGAGGTGGTGGCGCACCAGCTCCAGCGCGGTGACGTCCCCGCGTCGGATCCAGTCCCACTGCTCCTGTGCGGTGAGGTGGTGCAGCGCGAACGCCACGGCTACTTCACCGTCCGCTGCAGCATGACGGTGCCGATCCAGCGGCCGAACTTCTGCGCGACCCTGCCCATCCGCCCCGTCTCGTGGAAGCCGAGCGCGGCGTGCAGCGCCAGCGACGACTCCGCGCCGCTGTCCGCGACGACCGCGAGCAGCTGCTTCAGCCCCGCCTCCTTCGCGGCGGCGATCAGCGCCGTGAGCAGCGCGCGGCCGAGCCCCTTGCCGGTCGACGCGGGCCGGAGGTAGATCGACTCCTCCGCCGTCCAGCGGTATGCCCGCTTCTGGATCCACGGCTCGCAGATGGCGTAGCCGAGCACCTGGCCGGTCGGCGACACCGCGACGAGGAAGGGCAGGCCGAGGCGGCTGACGTAGGCGAAGGTCGAGCGCCACTCGCGCAGCGTCTTCGTGTCCGTGTCGAGCGTGACCATCGTGTTCACGACGTAGTGGTTGTAGATCGCCCGCACGTCGGGCAGGTCCTTCGCCGTGGCCGGCCGGATCTCGTAGGCGAACGGCGGCTCGGGCGGCTCGATGCGCCGCAGGTGGAACGGCTTGCGCCGGGCGGGCGCGTACTCCTCTTCCAGCACGGGCGCGGAGCCTAGCGAGCGGGCCTGACGCCGCTCCCGGTCAGTCGGGCAGCGACCAGTCGACGGCGTCGGCGCCCTGCTGCTCCAGCAGCGCGTCCACGCGGCTGAACGGGCGGGAGCCGAAGAAGCCGTGGCGCGCCGACAGCGGGCTCGGATGCGCGGACTCGATGCGCGGGACGTCGCCGAGCAGCGGTGCGAGGGCCTGCGCCTGCCGCCCCCAGAGCACCGCGACGAGCGGGCCGCCGCGGGCGGCGAGCGCCGCGACCGCCCGCGCGGTGACGCCCTCCCAGCCCAGGCCGCGGTGCGAGGCCGCCTGCCCGGCGCGCACGGTGAGGTCGCGGTTCAGCAGCAGCACGCCCCGGTCCGCCCAGGCGGACAGGTCACCGTGCGCCGCGGGGGCGAGGCCGAGGTCGTCGGCGCGCTCCCGGTAGACGTTGACGAGGCTGCGCGGCAGCGGGCGGACGTGCCGCGCGGTGGCGAAGGCGAGCCCGATCGCGTGCCCCGGCGTCGGGTACGGGTCCTGGCCGACGATCAGCACCCGGACCCGCTCGAGCGGCGTGCGGAAGGCGCGCAGCACCAGGTCGTCGGCGGGCAGCACGGTCGCCCCGGCGTCGCGGTCGGCGCGGACGGCCGCCTCCGCCTTCAGCAGGTCGTCCTCCGCCGGCGCGAGGGCGGACGCCCAGTCGCCCGCGATCAGGCCCCGCTCGGCGAGGTCGGCCAGCGCGCCGCTCACCGCGCGCGCAGCGGGCGGGGCGCCCGGGAGTGCCCGCGCCCGGTCTCGCGGCGCACCGCGACCCCGTCCGGTGCGGGCTCCGCCCACCAGGCGTTGCCGGCGCCCTCGACGTGCCCCTCGTCCCCGCGGATCACGAGCGCGGAGTCCTCGTCGATCGCGACGCCCCACTCCACCATGCCGGCCTCGACCGCCGTGACGAGCCGCGCCAGGGTGCCCCACTGCGCGGCGTGCACGTCCACCGAGAACGGGACGAGCCCGAGCCCGTTGCGCACCGAGAGCTCGGCGAGCCCCTCGGCGACGTCCTCCGCGACGACCGGCAGCCCCTCGTGCAGCCAGCCGCCGACGATCGCGCGCTCGGCCGCGATGGCCGACCCGGCCGAGAACCCGGCGTAGGGCACGCCGTCCGCCACGAGCGCGCGGATCGCACCGGCCAGCGGCGCGAGCACGTCGAGGTACTCGCTCATCAGGCCGCCGCCGACGAGCAGCCCGTGCACGTCGCCGGCGAGCACCTCGGCCGGCAGCCGCTCCCCCGCGCGGACCGCGAGCAGGACCGTCTCGACCGGGCCCTGCGCGCGCAGCGACTGGGCCAGCTTGGAGGCGTGCTCCGGTGCGTCGAGGTCCCGCACGGACACGACGAGGACGCGCGGCGTCGCGCCGCCGGCCCGCTCGGCGGCGTCGCGGAGGAAGCCGGCCCAGACGGTGCCCTCGCCGCCCCAGCCGGCGCCGACGAGGTGGATCGGGCCCGTCACGCGGCGGTGCCGGCGCCGACGACCGGCGGCTCCGCCGACCACGGGAAGACGATCCACCGGTCGGTCGAGCGCCACGACCAGTCCGGCTCGAACACGGTCTGCGGCTTCGTGTAGAAGCACGCGCTGCGGACCTCGGCTCCCATGCGGGTCAGGATCCCGACGGCGAGGCGCAGCGTCAAGCCGGACTGCGACACGTCGTCGGCGAGCAGCACCCGCTTGCCCGCGAGCGAGGCGCCGTCGAGGTGCGGCGGCAGCACGAGCGGCTCCGGCAGCGTCTCGTCGACCCCGGTGTAGAGCTCGACGTTCACCGATCCGCAGCTCTTGACCCCGAGGGCGTAGGCGAGCGCGCCGCCGACGAGCAGGCCGCCGCGGGCGATCGCGATCACGACCTCCGGCTCGAAGCCGTCGTCGGCGATGCGCTGCGCGAGCTCGCGCGTCGCCGTGCCGACCTCGCCCCAGGGCAGCACCTCCCGCACCGGCTCGCTCATCCGGCGACCGCGAGCTCCCGGCCGCGCTCGGCGCGCTCCTTGGCGGCCTGCAGCAGCTCGAGGTCGAGCCGGGCGTGCTCCCGGGCGATCGCGTCGGCGTCCTCGGAGCGGTGCTCGACGATCGCCGCGACGAGCTGCTCGTGCTCGCCGTTCGCCCGGTCCTCGTTGAAGGCGATGTGCTCCGGGTCGCCCCACACGTGGGTCGGCGCCCCGATGGAGATCTCGCGCTCCAGGTCGTGCTGCATCGTCTTCAGCGTGGCGTTCTTCGCCGCGTCGGCGATCGCGAGGTGCAGCGCGGCGTCCGCCAGCTGCTTCTGCCGGCCGCTCGGCGCCGCGCGGTACGCGGCGAGCCGCTCGGCGAGCACCGCGGCGTCCTGGTCGTCGCAGCGCTCCGCCGCGGCGCGCGCGACCGCGCCGTGCACGCGCCGCATCGCCTCGAGGCGGTCCTCGATCTCGCTCCAGCGGCTGCAGAGGGTGCGGAGGACCGCGTCGTGCGATGCGGCGGTCCACTGCTCCTTCACGAACGAGCCGCCCCCGCGGCCGCGCGCGGTCTCGATCAGGCCGTGGTCGTGCAGCACGGCGAGCGCCGCGCGCACGCTGGTCCGGCCGACGTGCAGCAGCACGGCGAGGTCCCGCTCGGCCGGCAGGCGGGAGCCGGGCAGGAACTCGCCGGTGGCGATCGCGGTGATCAGCCGATCGGCGATCTGGGAGACGAGCGGGGTCGCCGTGGACGTCTGGGGCATCGTGCTTCCTGGGACGGAGGGACCGGGTGCGGCGCTCGCGTCCGGGGGACCTTTGGAATGGATCGAGGCAGACCATATCGGACCGGGCTTGCCCTGGGAACCAAGGGTGCCATCTCCTCGTGGGCCGATGATGCCGCGGAGCCGGCACCCCTGTCGATGCGGCGCGCACCCGGTGGGCGGTGGCGCTGCGGTCGAGCGGCCGTCCAGGGTCGGAGCGGACCCTGGGCCCGATGAGCGAGCCGAACCTCTCCGCGCCCTCCGACGACGAGGTCGAGCTGCTCGACCGGTGGTGGCGCGCGGCGAACTACCTCTCCGTCGGCCAGATCTACCTGCTCGACAACCCGCTGCTGGAGGTCCCGCTCTCGGCGGAGCACGTGAAGCCCCGTCTGCTCGGTCACTGGGGCACGACGGCCGGGCAGAACTTCCTCTACGCCCACCTCAGCCGCGCCGTGCGGCTGCGCGACCTCGACGCGATCTACGTCTGCGGCCCCGGTCACGGCGGCCCCGCCGTCGTCGCGAACACCTATCTCGAGGGCACCTACAGCGAGGTCTACCCGCACATCGGGCAGGACGCCGAGGGCCTGCGGCGGCTCTTCCGGCAGTTCTCCTTCCCGGGCGGGATCCCGAGCCACGCGGCCCCGCAGACGCCCGGGTCCATCAACGAGGGCGGCGAGCTCGGGTACTCCCTGATGCACGCGACGGGGGCGGTGCTCGACTCGCCGGAGGCGGTCGCGTTCTGCGTGATCGGCGACGGGGAGGCCGAGACCGGGCCGCTCGCGACGAGCTGGCACGCGCCGGCGTTCCTCGACCCCGTGCGGGACGGGACGGTCGTCCCGATCCTGCACCTGAACGGGTACAAGATCGCCAACCCGGCCGTGCTCGCCCGGCTCCCGGAGGAGCAGCTGCTCTCCCTGATCCGCGGCTGGGGCTGGGAGCCCGTCGTCGTCGCCGGCGACGACCCCGCGACGATGCACCGCGATCTGGCCGCGGCGCTCGGCCGGGTGCTCGACCGCGTGGACGAGATCCGGCGCGAGGCACGGGAGCACCCGCCCGCCGTCCCGGTCGACGCCACGGCGCGCCTCGACGGCGCCGTGCCCGACGGCGGTCCGCGCCCGCCCGCGTGGCCGATGATCGTGTTCCGCAGCCCCAAGGGCTGGACCGGCCCCCGGACGGTCGACGGGCAGCAGGTCGAGGGCACGTTCCGGGCTCACCAGGTGCCGCTGTCCGAGGTGAGGACCGACCCGGAGCACCTGCGGCAGCTCGACGCGTGGCTGCGCTCCTACCGCGCGGAGGAGCTGTTCGACGAGGCGGGCGCGCTCCGGCCGGAGCTGCGGGCGCTCGCTCCCGAGGGCGACCGGCGGATGGGCGCGAACCCGCGCACGAACGGCGGCCTGCTGCTCCGCCCGCTCGAGCTGCCCGACTTCCGCGAGCACGGCGTGCGGGTCGCCTCGCCGGGCACCACGACCAGCTCCGCGACGACGGTGCTCGGGCAATGGCTCCGCGACGTGATGCGGGCGAACCCGGACCGCTTCCGCCTGTTCGGGCCGGACGAGACGGCCTCGAACCGCCTCCAGGCGGTGTTCGAGGAGACCGACCGGGCCTGGCAGCAGCCCGTCGTCGCCACGGACGACCACCTCGCGCCGGGCGGCCGCGTCATGGAGGTCCTGAGCGAGCACCTGCTGCAGGGCTGGCTCGAGGGCTACCTGCTGACGGGCCGGCACGGCCTGATGAGCTCGTACGAGGCGTTCGCGCACATCGTCGACTCGATGGTGAACCAGCACGCGAAGTGGCTGCACGACATCGAGCGGATCCCCTGGCGGCGCGAGATCGCGAGCCTGAACTACCTGATCACGAGCCATGTCTGGCGGCAGGACCACAACGGGTCGAGCCACCAGGACCCCGGGTTCATGGATCACGTCGTGAACAAGAAGGCCGAGATCGCCCGCGTCTACCTGCCGCCGGACGCGAACAGCCTGCTGGCCGTCGCGGACCACGTGCTGCGCAGCCGCCAGAGCATCAACGTGATCGTGGCGGGCAAGCAGCAGCAGCTGGACTACCTGTCGATGGACGAGGCGATCGCCCACGTCACGCGCGGGCTCGGCATCTGGGAGTGGGCGTCGACCACCGACGGCGAGCCGGACGTCGTCCTCGGCTGCGCCGGGGAGGTGCCCACCATGGAGGCGCTCGCCGCGGCGGACCTGCTGCGGCAGCACCTGCCCGACCTCAAGGTGCGGCTCGTCAACGTGGTCGACCTGATGCGGCTCGAGTCCCCGGCGCAGCACCCGCACGGCCTCGACGACGCCGAGTTCGACGCGCTGTTCACCGCCGACAAGCCCGTGGTGTTCGCCTTCCACGGCTATCCGACGCTGGTCCACCGGCTCACCTACCAGCGGTCGAACCACGCCCAGTTCCACGTGCACGGCTACATCGAGGAGGGCACCACCACGACCCCCTTCGACATGGTGATGCTGAACCGGCTGGACCGGTTCACCCTCGCGATGGACGTGATCGACCGGGTGCCGTTCCTCCGCTCGTCGCAGGCGGCCCTGCGGCAGCGCTTCGCCGACGCCCGGCTGGCGGCCCGCGCCTACACCCGGGAGCACGGGGAGGACGACCCGGCGATCAGCGGCTGGACCTGGCCCGGGCACTGACCGCCGGCGACGCGCGGTCGTCCCGCCGCGTCGCGCGGTCCCTGCGGCGTCGCGCGGTCGGCGCACCGGGCGCGGCGCCACGGCGACCGCGCGAGGGCGTCAGACCCGGCGGCGGAGCGCGGGGTGGGCGGGCTCGGTGAAGCCGAGCCCGCGGTACAGCGCGTCGCCCTCGGCCGTGGCGTGCAGGTCGGCGCGGACCACCCCGCGTCGCTCCAGCTCGTCCAGCAGCAGCCGCAGGCAGGCCCGCGCGTGTCCCCGGCGGCGGTGCCCGGGCAGCGTGCTCACCTGCGAGACGTGCGCGGAGGACGCGGACGGGTCCTCCGGGGAGGGCGCGCGCGGCAGCAGCACGGCCATCGCGGACGCGACGACGCCCGCGCCCGGCTCCTCGGCCACGGCGACGAGCGCGGCGCCGTCGACGGCGCCCTCGAACCATGCCCGTGCGGCGGCTCGCCACGGGGCGTCCTCCGCACCGACGTCCTGCCCGATCGCGGCGAACATCTCGGCCCGCAGCCGCACGAGCGCGGCCGAGTCCGCCGGGGTCGCGAGCCGCACCGTCGTCACCGCGCCATCCTGCCGTCCGGGAGGATGGCGGGATGCGCCTGACCGCCGTGAACGCCGTGCTCGCGCTCGTGCTCGAGCTCGCCCTCCTCGCGGCGGCCGTCGCCGTCGGCCTGCTGCTGCCCGCGCCCCTCCCGGTGCGCATCGTCGCCGCCGTGGTGCTGCCGATCGCGGTGATCGCGGTGTGGGCCGCCTGGGTCGCTCCGCGTGCGCCGCGCCGGCTGGGCGCCCGCGGGCGGCTGCTGCTGCAGACCGTCCTCTTCGCGCTCGCCGTCCTGGCGCTCGCCGTCGCGGGCGCGGTGGTCTGGGCCGCCCTGCTCGCGGCGCTGGTGGTCGTCCGGCTGGCGCTCGGCCTGCGGCTCGGCGAGGTCTGACCGGGCCGGTCCTCCCCGCGGACACCGCCCGGTGCCGCCGCTCAGCGCTTGACGCGCAGCGGCCCCTTCACCGTGGTCGAGCCGGCCGCCTGGGCGACCGGCTTCACGACGACGAGGTCGAGGTCGACGTGCGGGGGCAGCAGCACCGAGCGCACGATCGTCTCCGCGACGTCCTCCGCCGTCAGCGGGTGCTCGACGTCCGCGTAGACGGCGTCGGCGCGCGCCCGGTCGCCGCCGAACCGGTTCAGCGAGAACTCCTCGGTGGCCACGAGCCCCGGCGCGACCTCGATCACGCGCAGCGGCTCGCCCGCCAGCTCGAGCCGCAGCACCTGCACGAGGGCCGCCTCCGCCGCCTTCGCCGCGTTGTACCCGGCGCCGCCGACGTACGGCGTGCGGGCGGCGATGGAGGTCACGGTGACGATGTCGCCGCTGCCCGCGTCCTCGGCGCCGTCGCGCAGCGACGGCAGCAGGGCGGCGGTGACCCGCTGCGTCGCGATCACGTTCGCCTCGAACATCCAGCGCCAGTCCTCCGGGTCGCCGTCCTCCACCGAGGCGAGCCCCCGGGCGCCGCCCGCGTCGTTCACGAGGACGTGCAGCGGCCCGCCCGAGCGGACGTGCTCCGCCAGCGCCGCGACCTGCTCGGGATCGGTGAGGTCGGCGGCGAAGGGCTCGCAGCCGCACTCCGCCGCGAGCGCCTCGAGCCGCTCCCGCCGCCGCGCGACCGCGACGACCTCCCAGCCCTCGTCCCGGAACCGGCGCACCGTCGCCGCCCCGATGCCCGTGCTCGCCCCGGTGACCACCGCTCGCCTCGTCATGCCCCAATCCAAGCGCCGCGCCGCCGTGCGTTACCCCGGATTGCGGCACCCCCTGTCGCAGCGGGGGCGGTGCTCGTACCGTTCGGCACATGAGCGAGCAGAGCTGGCGGTTCGAGACGGAGCAGATCCACGCGGGCGCGGCGCCCGACCCCGTGACGAACGCGCGGGCGACGCCGATCTACAAGACGACGTCGTACGTGTTCAACTCCGCCGACCACGCGCGGAACCTGTTCGCGCTCGCGGAGTTCGGCAACATCTACAACCGCATCCAGAACCCCACCCAGGCGGTGGTGGAGGAGCGGATCGCGACGCTCGAGGGCGGCACGGCGGCGCTCCTGCTCGCCTCGGGGCAGGCCGCTGAGACGTTCGCCGTGCTCAACATCGCGCAGGCGGGCGACCACATCGTGTCGTCGAGCTCCATCTACGGCGGCACCTACAACCTGTTCAAGTACACGCTGGCGAAGCTCGGGATCGAGACGACGTTCGTCACCGACCAGGACGACCCGGACGCCTGGCGGGACGCGGTGCGCCCGAACACCAAGCTGTTCTTCGCCGAGACCATCGGCAACCCGAAGATCAACATTCTCGACATCGAGGCGGTCGCCGAGGTCGCCCACGAGGCGGGCGTGCCGCTGATCGTCGACAACACGATCGCGACGCCCTACCTGATCCGCCCGCTCGAGCACGGGGCGGACGTCGTCGTCCACTCCGCGACGAAGTTCCTCGGCGGCCACGGCACGGTGGTCGCCGGCGCGATCGTCGACGGCGGCCGGTTCCCCTGGAGCCGCCACGTCGACCGCTTCCCCGGCCTCACCGAGCCGGACCCCTCGTACCACGGCGCCAGCTACACGACCGCGGTCGGCGACGGGCTCGCCTACATCATCAAGGCGCGGGTGCAGCTGCTGCGCGACATCGGGGCGGCGGTCTCCCCCGACACCGCGTTCAGCCTGATCCAGGGCATCGAGACGCTGTCGCTGCGCATCGAGCGGCACGTGCAGAACACCCAGGCGATCGCGGAGTGGCTCGACGACCACGAGGACGTCGCGACCGTCAACTACGCGGGGCTGCCGGGCAGCCCCTGGTACGCCGCGGCGAACCGCTACGCCCCGAAGGGCGTCGGCGCCGTCGTCTCGTTCGAACTGAAGGGCGGCGTCGAGGCCGGCCGCCGCTTCGTGGAGAGCCTGTCCCTCTTCAGCCACCTGGCGAACATCGGCGACGTCCGCTCGCTCGTCATCCACCCCGCCTCGACGACCCACTCGCAGCTCACGCCCGAGCAGCAGCTGACGACCGGCGTCACGGGCGGCAGACAACGTCGCCGGCGCGGGCGCACGGCGTCACATTCGGCGGGGCGACGGGCCGCTTCTCCATACTGGGAGCGGCATGGACTGGCAGGACTCGGAGGACACCGTCGCGGCGAGACCCGTGACGGACGCCGAGGCGCGCATGCTCGTCGGCAAGCCGCCGGCGAGCGGCGCCTGGCGGGACGGCGATCCCGCCGGTGCGCGCCGCTTCACCGGCATCGGCACCATGACCACGGAGGCCGGCGCGCGGCTGCCGGGCGTCCGGATCGCCTGGGAGTCGTGGGGCGCGCTGTCCCCGCGGCGGGACAACGCGGTGCTCGTGCTGCACGCCTTGACCGGCGACGCGCACCTCACCGGACCCGCGGGGCCCGGGCAGCCGACCGCCGGATGGTGGGACGGCGTCGTCGGACCGGGCCTCGCCCTCGACACCGACCGCTACCACGTCGTCGCGCCGAACGTGCTCGGCGGTTGCGGCGGCACGACGGGTCCGGCGTCGCTGGGGCCCGACCACCAGGAGTGGGGCGGGCGCTTCCCCTACCTCACGATCCGCGACCAGGTCGCGGCGCAGCTCGCGTTCGCGGACGCGATCGGCATCGAGCGCTGGGCGGCGGTGATCGGCGGGTCCATGGGCGGGATGCACGCCCTCGAGTGGGCGGTGACGGCGCCGGAGCGCGTCGACCGGCTCGCGGTGCTCGCCGCCCCGGCCCGCTCGACCGCCGACTCGATCGCCCTGAACTCGGTGCAGACGGAGGCGGTGCGGGCGGACCAGCGCTTCCGCGGCGGCGACTACTACGGGGCCGCCGACGGCGACGGACCGCACCGCGGGCTCGCGCTCGCGCGTCGGATGGCGCTCCTGAACTACCGGAGCCCGTCCGAGCTGAACGACCGCTTCGGCCGCTCGTGGCAGTCGGAGGTGTCGCCGCTCGGGCACCACGGGCGCTTCGCCGTCGAGTCGTACCTCGACTTCCACGGCAACCGCTTCACCCGCCGCTTCGACGCGAACAGCTACATCCGGCTGGTGGACGCCATGAGCTCACACGACGTCGGCCGCGACCGGGGCGGCGTCGACGCCGCCCTCGCCCGGTTCACCGGGCCGGCGCTCGTGCTCGGCATCGACAGCGACCGCCTCTACCCGGTCGCCGGGCAGCGGGTCGTGGCGGCCGGCCTGCCCGGCGCCCTCGACGGCGACGAGCCGGTCGTGCTCGCCTCCGACTTCGGCCACGACGCGTTCCTCATCGAGCGCGACGCGGTCGGCCGCCGGCTCGTCCGCCTGCTCGAGGCCTGAACGCGCACGACGGCCCGTTCCAGCCCCTTACGATTCCTTGAGAATCGGAGGAGCCGATGACGGGATCCGTGCTGCAGGCGACGCGCCCGCGGGTGCGAGTGGCGCTCATCGACGAGCACCGGCTGCTGGTGGAGGGGCTCGCCGCCCGCCTGTCGTCCGGCCGGGCCCGCATCGAGGTCGTGGCCGCCCTGACCGGGTGGCCCGCGCTCGACGACCTGACCGAGCAGGTCGACGTCGTCGTGGTCGAGGTCGGCCTCGAGGACGGTCTGCCCTTCGAGGCGAAGATGCAGGAGCTGACACGCCTCGGCCTGCCCGCCGTCGCGCTCGGCCGGACGCCCGACCCCGCGGTGATCACGGCGGCGCTCGCGGCAGGCGCCGTCGACTTCGTGGCGAAGAGCGACTCGGCGGACGAGCTGGTCGCAGCGGTCCACGCGGCGGCAGCCGGTCGGCCGCACCGCTCCCCGACCGTGCAGGCCGCGCTCGACTCGTGGGCGAACCGCAGCGACCCGAACCTCGGCCGGCAGGAGCTGCTCGCCCTGCAGCTCTACGCGCAGGGCCGCAGCGTCCACGAGGTCGCCGAGCACATGGCGACCACCGACCAGACCGCGAAGAGCTACATCAAGCGCGGGCGCCGCAAGTACCGGCTGGCGGGCGTGGACCTCGGCACGAAGCTGCTGCTGCGCCGCCACGCGATCCGCGAGGGCTGGATCCAGCCCGAGTAGCGCGGAGCGCCGCGACGGCTCGTCCGAGCGCACCGGCGACGCACCGGGGCCGTCCCGGGATCGCACCCCGCAACCTTCAACCTCAGGTTCAACGGTGTGGCGCCCTCCCCCTGCACGGGGTGCGTGATTCCATGACCGCACGTCCCGCCATCGGGAACGCACCTCACGGAACCCGAGCGGAGTCATGGAACGCATCCAGAAGCAGCGCGACCGCCTGCTCGGCATCGCTGCCCGGCTGATCGGGCTCGTGAGCACCGGCACGTCCTTCGTGCTGCTGGTGCTCGGCGACGGCCGACCCGGCGTGCTGCTGGTGGCGCTCCCCCTCTACGCGCTGCTCGCCCTCGCGCTCGTGCGCCTCGGGGCGACGAAGACCCTCGGCTGGCCGATCGCCGTCGTCCTGCTGGGGCTCGCGGCCGCGGTCGTCGTCCGGCTCGGCGCGCTCGGCGCGCTCGACGGCCTGATCGGGGTGCGGGCGGACGACGCCCGCGGCACCGTCGACGCGGTCCGGCTGCTCGTGGCCGGGGCGATCGCGGCGGTCGGCGTGGTGCTCACCATGAGCCTCGGCCGGATGATCCTGCTGCTCGGCGCCTTCGCGCTCACCATGATCACGATCGTCGCGCTCTACGCCGGCGACCCCGACCCTGCCGTCCTTCGCCTTGTCGCGGTCTCCGCCCTCGCCGGCTGGTTCGGCCTCGTCGTCACGGGCGCCGTGCTTTCGGCCGGCCTGCTCCGCGCAGCACGGCGCGTCTCGTCCATCGGCCGGGCGCACCGCAGCGAGCGGCAGGCCAGCGAGACCGAGGCGCAGCGCCGCCAGGGCGCGCGCCTGCTGCACGACACCGTGCTCGCGACCTTGACCCTGCTCGCGCACAGCGGCGTCGGCGTCAGCCGCACCGCGCTGCGCCGCCAGGCGGGCGACGACGCGCGCCTGCTGCGCCAGCTCCGGCTCTCCGCCTCCCCGCTCTCCGTCGGCAGCGCCGGGGCGGAGGAGCAGGCGGGCGGCACCAACGTGAAGAGCGACTCGCTCGAGGCCGTCCGCACCCGCTTCGAGGGCCTGGGGCTCGACGTCAGCTGGCACGGCGCCGGCACGATCTCGCTGCGCCCCGACCGTCTGGACGCCTTCCTGCTCGCGCTGACCGAGTGCCTCGAGAACGTGCGCCGCCACTCCGGCGTCAGCGAGGCGCACGTCACGATCACCGACGACGACGCGACGGTCCGCGCCCTCGTCACCGACAACGGCGTCGGCTTCGAGCCGGCCGCCGTGCCCGCCGGCAAGCTCGGCTACCGCGAGTCCATCGTGGGCCGGCTCGAGGAGGCCGGGGGCACCGCCCGCGTCTTCTCGGCGCAGGGATCGGGCACCACCGTCGTGCTGGAGATGCCCCGATGACGATCACCGACGCCGCCGGCATCGAGGCCGAGCCCGTCTCGCCCGCGCCGCACCGCCGGGACCTGCGCGAGCGCGGACCGGCCGACGCGCACCGCCGCCTGCCGGCGCTGCGGATGCCGCACCTGCCGTCGGAGCGGCTGCGGTCCTCCCGCACCAGCCTCGGCACCGGCTTCCTCGGGTTCGCGGCCACGGTCGTCGCGGTGCTGCTGCTGTCCTTCGATGTCACGCACTTCGCCGTCCAGTGGCGCGACTACAGCGCACCCGGCTTCGCCGCCGCGGCCTGGCTGCTGCTCGCCGGCCTGCTGGTCGTCCTCGCCGTCGCCGCGCGCACCGCGGGCGACGTGCTCGACTCCCTCGTCTCCATCGGGATCTTCGCCGGCCTCGGGGTCGTGGTGGTGCTGGACGCCGCCGCGGTCTGGGACGCGCACGACCTCGGCGGGACGCTCACCGCCGCGCCGGCGGCCGGCTTCGTGCTGCTCGCCATGGTCGGGGTGCGCTCCGGCCGCAGCATCACGATCGCCGCCGGGCTGCTCGGCGCCGGCCTCGCCGCCCTCGTCGTGGTCTCCGCGGTCCAGGTGCCGCTCGACGGCGACGGCTGGACCGACGCGGCCGCGATGATCGCGCGGGCCGTGCTGCCGGCGGTCGTCGCGGCCTGGATCGTGCACGTCTTCCGCCGGATCGTCTCGAACGAGCTGGAGCGGGTGCTCGTCGCCTCCACGGTCTCCGCGCCGCGCTTCTCGGTCGGCATGCTCGCGTCGGAGGAGCTGGCGCGCCTCGACCTCGCCGCCGAGCAGCTGCTCGACGCCGTCTCGACCGGTCGCACCCGGCTGCCCCTGAACCCCGCGGCCGCGCAGGCCGCCGCCGAGCTCGCGACCGAGCTGCGCCTGCACCTGATCGAGGGCCGCCGGCAGACGTGGCTCTACCACGCGATCAGCGAGTCCGAGCTGCTCGGCCGCACCGTCACGCTGTCCGACGCCGAGTCCCTGGCGGGCCTGCTCGACCCGAAGCAGCGGGACGGCCTGCTGCAGGCGGTCTGGCTGATGCTCGGCGACTCGCCGGAGCGGTCCCGCCGCAGCGCGGCCCGGGTCTCCGTCGAGATCACGGTCGGCCCGGCCGTCGCCGGCGAGGGCCGCAGCCGCACCATGCACGTGCCGATCGTGGTCCAGACCACCGGCGTGGCGCGGAGCCGGGTGGACCCGGCCACGTGGGACGCTATGCGCAAAGTCGGGCGGCACACGGATTCGCAGCGGGCGGGCAGCCTCTGCGTCGAGATCGACTGCGTCGTCGACCGTCCCGCCGAGCGCTGACGCGCACCTCTTCCATCATCCCCCACCTCTGACATTGGAGCACCGCGTGAGGAACGACACCGGCACCATCCGACTCGCGATGGTCGACGACCACCGCATGCTGCTGGGCGGTCTCAGCCAGTGGATCCGCGACACGGCCGACGACATCGAGCTCGTCGCCGCCGTGACCACGTTCACCGAGCTGCTGACGCACCCGCGCTTCCCCGTCGACGTCGTGCTGATGGACGTCGACCTGAAGGACAACTCCCCCGTCTCGCTGCGCCTCAGCCAGCTGAAGATGACGGGCGTCGCGACGGTGCTGATGTCCAGCTACGCCGAGCCGCAGATCGTCCGCGAGGCGCTCGCCGCCGGCGCGCTCGGCTACGTGCCGAAGAGCGAGGACATCTCGATGATCGTCAAGGCGATCCGTGCGGCGTCGCGCGGCGAGTCCTACATCTCCGCCGAGCTCGACCTGGCGCTGCGCCAGGGCGACGTCGGCGGCTCGCCGAAGCTGTCCGCGCAGGAGCGCCGCGTCATGGCGCTGTACGGCGGCGGCGAGCCGGTGAAGACCGTCGCGTACTCCCTCGGCATCTCCGAGGAGACCGCGAAGTCGTACCTGAAGCGCATCCGCGAGAAGTACCGCGTCGCGGGCTTCGACGTGGGCACGAAGGTCGCGCTGCGCAAGCGCGCGATCCAGGACGGCATCCTGCTGCAGACCGACTGACCCCGGGTCGAGACGAAGGGCCGGCTCCCGCTCGGAAGCCGGCCCTTCGTCGTCCCCGGGGCGCGCCGGCGGTGTCCCGGTTCGTCACGCGTCTCAGCCCTGGATGCGTGCCGAAGCGAGCCGCGAGCAGGGAGGGCCCCCTCCTGCTGGCTCAGTCGGTCACGCTTCTCGGCCGGTCCGTGCCGGGGTCGGCCGCTCCGGCTGGATCGGCACCGGTGCCGTGTGCCGATCCGTCTCGACGCGCGCTTGCCACTCGTTGCTGCGACGCGCCGGAGCGATCCGCAACACGAGGCAAGTCCGCGTCGCCGGTGACGCGGACTAGCCTCGATTTGTCATGGCGCGCCGGAGCGAGTCGCGATTCGAGGCAAATCCGAGACCCGGAGCGTGCCGAAGCGAGCCGCGGCGCGTTGCGGGTCAGGCGTTCGCGCCGGAGGGGTCCGGCAGCGCGGCGGCGCGGAGGTCGCCGCGCCGTTCCGCCGTGAAGGCGACGACCGCGATCACGAGCCCCGCGAGCGTCATCGCGATGCCGACCTCGATCGGGGCGAGCAGCCCCCAGCCCGCCGCGATCGCCGCGCCGCCGACGGCGGCGCCGAGCGAGTTGCCGATGTTCAGCGCGGAGTGCGTGCTCGCCGCGGCGATCGTGGTCGAGCCGCGCGCGACGTCCATCAGCCGCAGCTGGATCGCGGGGCCGAGCGCGGCGGCCGAGACGCCGACCATCAGCACCCCGATGAAGAGCCCCGCCGGGGTGGCGCCCGCGGCGAGGAGCACGCCGAGCGACACGGCGACGGCGACCATCCCGACCAGCACCGCGCGCCGGGTGCCGCGGTCGGCGAACGGGCCGCCCGCGAAGTTGCCGATCACCATGCCGACGCCGAACACGACGAGGACGATCGGCACGGCCCCCGCGGCCAGCCCCGTGACCCCGGTCGTGATCGGCGCGATGTACGTGTACGCGGAGAACAGGCCCCCGAAGCCGATCGCCCCGAGCCCGACGGCGAGCCAGACCTGCGGCCGGGTGAAGGCCGCGAGCTCGCTGCGCACGGACGCGGTCGGATCGCCGGGCGAGGCCGGCACCGCCTGCCGGACGGCGACGAACGTGACGGCGAAGGCCGCGGCGACGACCAGGTAGGCGACCCGCCACCCGGCGGTCTGCCCGATCGCCGTGATCGCCGGGACGCCGACCACGTTCGCGACCGTCAGGCCGCCGAGCACCGCCGCGGCCGCCTTGCCGCGCTGGCCCGGTCCGAGCAGCTCGGCGGCGGCGAGCGCGGCGATGCCGAAGTACGCGCCGTGCGGCAGCCCCGCCACGAACCGTGCGGCGACCACGAGGCCGAACGTGGGCAGCACGGCCGTGAGCACCGTCGCCGCCACGAAGGCGACGAGCAGCCCGAGCAGCAGGCGCTTGCGCGGCATCCGCGCGCCGATCGCCGCGATCAGCGGCGCGCCCACGACCACCCCGGCCGCGTAGGCGGAGACGAGCACGCCGGCCTGCGCGACCGCGTCCTCGTGCGAGCGGGCCCACGCGGCGGGCAGCAGGTCGCGGGCGATCTCGGGCAGCACGCCCATCGCCACGAACTCGGTGGAGCCGATCGCGAAGCCGCCGACGGCGAGGGCCAGCAGGGCGACGCGGATGCGGGCGGCGGAGTGCGCCGGGACGTCCCGGCCGCGGACGTCGGGACCCATCGCGGTCAGGCTACCGCGCGGCGACCGACGGCGAGGCGGGTCGTGCGTCCGCCCCGGGCTCCGCGGGAGCCCGCAGCGAGGCGAGGGCGACCAGCGCCCACCCGAGCAGCCCCACCTCGATCGCGTTCCGCAGGGTCAGCACCGCGATCGCGGCCGGCTCCGGCACCACGACGCCCGCGTACCACCAGGGGTAGACCAGCTGGGTGAGCCCGGCGGCGACGAGCACCGCGATCGAGACTCCGCGGAAGCGGCGCGCGTCGACCAGCAGCCCGAGCAGGATCGGCGCGACGTACCAGGTGAGGTACTGCGGGGAGCCGACCTTGTTCAGCGCGATCACGGCGGAGACGAGCGCGAGCCCGGTCACGGCGACGAGCGGCAGCGGCGCCGCGCCGCGCGCGCGGGCGACGAGCGCCAGCGCGACGACCGCGGCGACCCCGACGAGCAGGACCGGGTTCATCGCGCCCGCCACGGCGGCGACGCCCGCCCCGCGCAGCTGGTAGGTGAGGATCGTCGTGTCGTAGTAGACCTGCACGCCCGGGTCGCCGAGCGCCGCCGACCAGAGCCACGGGATCGCCACCGGCGCCTCGACCTGCAGCCCCCGGTCCGCCTGCGCGGTGAGGAAGGAGAAGACCGCCCCGCCTCCGCCGGCGAGGACGGTGAGCCCGATGATCCCCGCCGAGGCGAGCGCCGCGGCGGTCACCGCCCCGGAGACGCGCTTGAGCGCGAGGAGCATCGCCGCGACGAGGGCGGCGGGCCAGACCTTGACCCACGCGGCCAGCGTGAAGAGCAGCGAGGCGAGCCAGGGGCGCGTCGCGACGAGCAGCACGCCGGCGATCGCGATCGGCAGCGCGATCGCGTCGATCCGGGACAGCGCGACGGGGCCGAGCAGGGCGGTGGAGCCGAGCCACCACCAGGCGAGCGAGCGTCTCCGCCTCGCCAGCAGCCACAGGGCGGCCGCGTCGAGCACGGTCACGATGCCGAGCCAGGTCCAGAGGTAGGCGCCGTCGCCGAGCACCGATGCGGCGAGCATCGGCGGCAGCGCACCGATCGGGTAGACCCAGGCGGTGTCGACGCCGACGAGCACGCCGGTCTGCCGCCAGTGGTCGATCCAGAAGCGGTAGACCCCGGTGACGTCGCCGGCCGGGTTGTAGGCGGTCGCGAGCACGTTGACGAGCGCGAGGCCGACGTGGACCACGAGGAATGCCGCGACGAGCGCGACGGCGCCCGCACGGCCCGGCGTCCCCCCGTTCGGCACGGCTCGACGGTAGCTGGCCGCGGGCGCGGCGCTCAGTAGCCCGCGAACGCGTCGGTGCGGACCCGGCGAGCCCCCGCCGCCCGCAGCAGGGCTCGCGCCTCGGCCACGAAGCGGGGCGACCCGGACACCAGCGCCGTGCGCCCCGCGAGACCCGGCACCGCGTCGAGCGCCTCCGCCACGTCCCGGACCGCCCGCCAGCCCTCCGGCAGCGGCGGCAGCGCCGCCGGGTCGGGCGCGACGAGCAGCACGGGGACGCCGGTCGCGGCGAGCTCCGGCAGGTACGCGACCTCGTCGGCGGCGGGGACGCGGACGACGAGCTGCACGTCCCGCGGGGGCGCGCCACCCGCCACCTGCCGCGCGCCGTGCGCGAGCTGGCTGACGAACGGGGTGAGGCCGATGCCGCTCGCGACGAGCACGAGGGGCGCGCCGCGGTCGTCGGGCAGCGTGAAGCCGCCGGTGACGGTCACGGCCCGCAGCTCCGCCCCGACCGGCAGCGCGTCGAGCGCGCGCTTGAACGTGCTGCCCGGCGGCCGCGTGCGCACCGCGACGCGGACCCGGCCGTCCTCCGGATCCGGCGGCGAGACGATCGTCAGGCTGCGCCGCACGCCGCGCCGGTCCGCGCCGCGGTGCGGCAGGTGCAGCTCGAGGTACTGGCCGGCCCGGTGGCCGAGCGGCCGGTCGGGCGTGAAGGCGTACTCGACGGCGGTCGGCGTGAGCCGGCGGCTGCCCGCGAGCCGCAGCCGCGCCGCGACGGGCCGGGCGAGCACGGCCGCGAGCACGTTCCCGACGACGAGCGCGAGCTCCGGCGTCGGCGCCAGGGTGCCGACGTGGATCGGCGCCGCCCACGGCAGGGCGAGCAGCACGGCGACGACCAGCGCCTCGGCGATCCGCTGCCCGGCGCGCGGCGGCAGCGTCACCGGCTCGGTGAACATCGTGCCCGCCAGGAACACGAGCGGGCCGGACAGCAGCGCGGTCCGCGCCGCCTCCGCCGGGTAGAACCCGGCCAGGGCGGAGGCGGCGGCGATGCACGCGGTCCCCGCGACGACGAGCACGCCGACCGGCACCAGCAGGCGCATCCGCCGGGCGATCACGACGGCGGCGATCGCGGTCACGGGCAGCAGCGCCGGGGTCCCGACCCACCAGGCGCCGACCGGCAGCCCGGTGAGCCCGACGAGCAGCAGCCCCGCGGCGGCCGGGTTCAGCACGTGCCGGCCGCCGATGCGGATCAGGTACTTGGAGGCCGTCGCGACCGCCGCGACGAGGGCCGCGGCCCCGAGCGCGCCCGGCTCGAGCGAGGGCGGCAGGATCAGGAACAGCAGCAGGCCCGTGACGAGCGCCGACTCGTCGTGCGCGGGCGAGCGGACGACCACCGCCGCGATCCTCCCCGTGCCCCAGGTGACGCCCACCGCGACGGCGAGCACGGCGAGCATGCCCGGCAGCGGGAAGGGGACGAGCCCGGTCGCGGACCCCACCAGGGCGGCGAGCGCGACGACGGCGAGCGCCGCGAGCACGAGCCGCACCATCGGCACCGCGCCCAGGCGGGCGTCCGCCCGCGCGACCCCGCCGCCGGCGACCGCGGTGGCGCTCACCGGAACAGCTCCCCGCGGATGCCCGCGGACGCGCTGATGCGCCCGTCCGTGCGCATGCGCACCCAGCGGAAGTCGAAGCGCTCCTCCAGGGCGTCGGGCGGGACGAGGAAGAGCGCGGTGGCGAGCGCGTCGGCGGTCATCGCGTCGTCGGCGAGCGCCCACGTCGCGGCGATCGACTCGACGGGCGCACCCGTCCGGGCGTCCAGCACGTGGTGCAGGCGCCGCCCGTCCGGCGTCTGCCAGGCGCGCCGGTTGGCGGCCGACCCGGCGATCGCGCCGTCCGCCACCTCGACGACGCCGACGGCCGCGGCGGGGTCGAACGGGTGCTCGAGCGCGACCCGGACCGGCGGGCCCGCCACGACGAGGTCGCCGCTGCCGTCGACCACGTGCCGGTCGTGACCGGCCGCCACGAGCTCGCGGGCGACGAGGTCGGCGAGCTGTCCCTTCCCGGCGCTGCCGACGTCGAGCAGCGCCGGCGGGGTCGCCCGCACCGAGGACCCGGCGACCTCCACCGTCGACGACGGCGCGGGCCGATGACCCGGTAGCGGGTGCAGCCGGACGTCGGCGTCGTAGCCGAGGTGTTCGAGCGAGGCGGCCACGAGCGGATCCATCGCGCCATCGGTCGCGTCGCGCAGCTGCGCCAGCAGGCCGAGCAGCGGCGCCGCCTCGTCGCCGAGGTCGACGGGCCCCCCGGTCGCGGCGAGGGCGTTCACGGCGCTGTCCGGCCGGAAGCGCGACCAGGTGCGGTCGTAGCGCGCGACGAGCGCGTCGATCCGCGCCCGCGTGGGCGGCTCGATCGGCCGGTCCGTCGTGAGGTGCCACGTGGTGCCGATCGCGTCGAAGGCGATGCGCTCGCCGGCGAGGACGACGGGCACGGCGCTACGCGGCGTCCGCGCGGATCTTGTCGACCGCCGCGTTGAAGCCGCGACCGGTCAGCGACGACCCGGAGACCGCGCCGACCTCGAGCGTCGCGAGCGGCTTGCCGACGACCGCCTGGTCGATGCCCGAGATGAACTGCGCCTGGTAGCGCTGCGAGTTCGGGGAGCCGCCGGAGCCGGTCACGGTGACGGCGGTCACCGTGCCGTCCTTCGCGGTCAGCTCGACCGTCACCGACTCCTGGCCGCCGGGCGTCTGGTAGTCCCCCGTCTCCGTCCACGTGCCGGTGGCGTCGGGCGCGGACGTCGCACCGGCCGCCGGCGAGCCCGACGAGCAGGCTGCAAGGGCGCCGAGCGCGGCGGCCGCGAGCGCGGCGGACGAGACCGCACGGACGGCGGCGCGGGTTCGATCGGGCACGGTGCGGGCTCCTCGTCGGGGCAACGGACCTCCGACGGTAGCGAGCACCGCCGACGGAAAGGCCATGGGCCGGCCAAGCAGCGCCTATGCGCCCGCCAGCAGGCGCCGGATCACCGCCGGCAGCGCCTCCGCGATGTCGAGGGCCGCGATGGGCGCGCCGCTGCCGGGCCCGGGGCAGCCGACCGCCGCGGTGCGCCCGGCCTCGCCGTGCAGCGCGGCGGCCGCGGCGGCGAGGTCCGCGACGACCCCCGGGTCGTCGTCGATCGCGTCGGCGTGCGTCGCCAGCAGCGCGCCGAGCACCCCGCCCAGCACGTCGCCGGAGCCGGCGGTCGCGAGCCACGCGGGCCCGGCCTGCACCCGGTGGCGCAGCCCCGACGGGTCGGCCACATAGGTCGTCGCGCCCTTCAGCAGCACGGTCGTGCCGGTCTCTGCGGCGGCGCGCACCGCCCAGCGCTCCGGCTCCGCGGCGATCGCCCCCTTGTCCGCGTCGACGCCCGCGGTCCGCAGCACGGCGACGAGCTCGCCGAAGTGCGGGACGACGACCGAGGGCCCGGTCGCCTCGGGCAGCAGGTCGAGCACGCCGGCGTCGAGCACGGTCGGCAGCCCCTGCCGCAGGCGGGCGACCAGGTCGTCCCGCTCCGCGTCGCTGCGCTCCGGCGGCATGCCGGACCCCATCAGCCACGCCTGCACCCGGCCGTCCGCGGTCACGACCTCCGGGCGCCGCCGGAGCACGAGGTCCGCGGCGCGGTCCGGGCCGAGGTAGCGGATCATGCCGACGCCCGTCCGGGCGGCCCCCTCCGTGCCGAGCACCGCCGCGCCGGGGAACCGCGTCGACCCCGTCACGACGCCGAGCACGCCGCGCGAGTACTTGTCGTCGCCCGCGGCCGGCACCGCGATCCACCGCGCCGCCTCCGCGAGCCCGAACCCGTCCGTCACCCGCCCATCGTCGCAGCGGTCCCCCGCGAGCAGCGTGGACGGCGCAAGTAGCGTGGACGCCGTGAGCATCACCCTGCCGGGCCGCGCCGTCGTGTTCGACTTCGGCGAGGTGATCTCGTTCACCCCGTCGGAGGCCGACCGGCGCGCGATGGTCGAGGCCGCGGGCGTGCCCGCCTCGGACTTCTGGGCGGCGTACCACGCGGACCGGGACCGCCTCGACCAGGGCCTGATCTCGACGACGGCGTACTGGCAGGGCATCGGGCGCGCGTGCGGCCGCGAGTGGGACCTGCCGACGGCGCAGCGGCTCTGGACGCTCGACATCCGCGGCTGGACGACCGCGGACCCGGAGGTCGTGGCGATCGTCCAGGAGCTCGCCGACGGCGGCACCCGGCTCGCGCTGCTCTCGAACGCGGCCGCCGACTACGGCGGCCTCTTCCGCTTCTCACCGCTCGGCGCGCTGTTCGAGCGGGTCTTCGTCAGCGGCGAGCTGCTGCTGCTGAAGCCCGACCCCGCGATCTACCGCCACGCCGCCGAGGCGCTGCGGCTGCCGCCGGAGGACCTGGTGTTCATCGACAACCGCGAGGTCAACGTCCGCGGCGCGGAGTCGATCGGCATCACCGGGCACACCTACCGCTCCCCCGCCGAGCTGCGCGCCTTCCTGCTCCGCCTCGCCTGACGCGCCCCGCCGTTCGAGGTGCGGCGACGCTCACGGGAGCGGGGTCTCGAGGCTCGCTCCGCTCGCACCTCGACCGACGGCGAGCAGCGGACCACGGGCGCGACCCCGCCCCGCCGGTCGAGGTGCGACGCAGGAGCCTCGAGACCGAGGACTCGCGGGCCACCCGCTCGGGTCAGCGGCGGCGGGCCGGAGCGAGCTCGCGGCGCGTGGCGTCCTGGACCTCGCCGACCAGCTCCTCGATGACGTCCTCGAGGAAGAGGATGCCGCGGCTGCCGCCCTCCTCGTCGAGCACGCGCGCGAGGTGCTGCCCCCCGCGCCGGAGGCTCGCCAGCGCGTCCTCGAGCTCGGTCCCGGCCGCCACGCTCGAGAGGCCGCGCAGCAGCCGGCCGGGCACCGGCTTGTCCGCCTCGTCCAGCTCGAGCACGTCCTTCAGGTGCAGGTAGCCGGTCGGCTCTCCCGCCTGGTCGACGACGACGTACCGGGAGAAGCCGCTCTGCGCGACCGCGCGCTCGAGGTCGGCCGGCGTCGCGCCGTAGGGCAGGCCGACGATCTCCGCCATCGGCACGACGATGTCCTCGACGCGCTTCTCGGTGAACTCGAACGCGGCGGTGAGGGTGCCCGAGGTGTCGACGAGCGTCCCCTCCCGGCGCGAGGTCTCGACGATGGTCTCGACCTCGTCGATCGTGTAGGTGCTGGTGGCCTCGTCCTTCGGCTCGACGCCGACGAGCCGCACGAGGGCGTTGGTCGTGCCGTTCAGGGCGTAGATCAGCGGTCGGAAGACCCGCTCGACGAACACGAGGGGCTGCGCGAGCAGCAGGACGGCGCGGTCCGGCACCGAGAAGGCGAGGTTCTTCGGCACCATCTCGCCGAGCACGACGTGCAGGAACGTGACGATCAGCAGCGCGAGGACGAAGCCGACGATCCCGACGACCTCCTCCGACAGCCCGATCGCGCCGAGCGGCACCTCGAGCAGGTGGTGGATCGCCGGCTCGGACACCTGCAGGATCAGCAGCGACGCCACGGTGATGCCGAGCTGCGTCGTCGAGAGCATCAGGGTCGCGTGCTCCATCGCGCCGAGCGCGACGCGGGCGCTCCGCTTGCCCTGCTCCGCCAGCGGCTCGATCTGCGAGCGCTTCGCGGAGATGACCGCGAACTCGCTCGCCACGAAGAACCCGTTGATCGCGAGCAGCACGACCAGCCATGCGAGCCCAGCCCAGTCGCTCATACCTTCGCCGCCAGGTCCTCGGGGTGGTTCGCGGGCGCGTCCGGGTCGGCGCGGAAGCGGATCCGGTCGATGCGCCGGCCCTCCATCCGCAGCACCTCGAGCGTGCCCTGGTCGATCGTGACGACGTCGCCGACCCGGGGCAGCCGCCCCAGCTCGCTGACGACGTAGCCCGCGACGGTCTCGTAGAGGCCGGACTCGGGGACGCGGACGCGCGCCTGGTCGAGGATCTCGTCCGGGCGCAGGATGCCGGGGAAGGTGAGCGAGTCCCGGGCGCGGACGATGCCGGCGCGGGTGCGGTCGTGCTCGTCGACGAGGTCGCCGACCAGCTCCTCCACGCAGTCCTCGAGCGTCGCGACGCCGGCCGTGCCGCCGTACTCGTCGAGGACGACCGCCATCTGGTAGCCGCGGCCGCGCAGCTCGCCGAGCAGCGCGTCGAGCGTCATGGTCTCAGGCACCCGCAGCGCCTCGGTCTCGATCGCCCCGACGGGCACGTCGGCACGGCGGTCGCGCGGCACGGCCATCGCCTGCTTCACGTGCACCAGCGCGACGACGTCGTCGACCCCCTGCTCCCCCGTCACCGGGAAGCGGGAGAAGCCGGTGCGGCGCGCGAGGTCGAGCACGTCCTGCGCGGAGGCGCTGCGGGGCACGGTGCTGAGCCGGGGCCGGGGCGTCATCACGTCGGCGGCGGTGTGGCCGGAGAAGTTCAGCGTGCGGGTCAGCAGGGTCGCGGTGTCGCTGTCGAGCACGCCCTCGAGCGCGCTCCGGCGGACGAGGGAGGACAGCTCCTGCGCCGTGCGGGCGCCCGACAGCTCCTCCTTCGGCTCGATGCCGATCGCGTGCAGGACGCGGTTCGCCGACCCGTTCAGCACCCGGACGGCCGGCCGGAACACCGTCGTGAACCCCGACTGGAAGGGCATGACGAACCGGGCCACCCTGACCGGCAGGGCGAGCGCCAGGTTCTTCGGCAGCAGCTCGCCGATGATCATCGAGATGACCGTTGCGATGAAGAGGCCGAGCACCGCGGCGATGGGCGTCACCGCGGCCTCGGGCACGCCGAGGCCGACGAGCGGCACGCCGATGAAGGCGCTGAGGGCCGGCTCGAACGTGTAGCCCGCGAGCAGCGTCGTCAGCGTGATGCCGAGCTGCGCGCTCGACAGGTGCGTGGAGGTGATCCGCAGCGCCGCGATGGTGCGGCCGAGCCCCTGCTCGCCGTCGCGCTGGCGGGCCTCGAGGTCGGAGCGGTCGAGGTTGACGAGCGCGAACTCGGCGGCGACGAACATGCCCGTCCCGGCGGTGAGCACGAGGCCGACGGCGAAGAGCAGCAGGTCGGTCCAGAGCATCAGCGGGCTCCGGGGGCCGGGAGTGGGTCGGGCGAGGGCGAATGGTCGTCCATCAGGCTGAGCATCCTACCGGCGCGGCCGCGGCAGCATGGCCCGATGCGGTACGTGGTCGTGGGAGCCGGCGGGGTCGGCGGGGTGATCGGCGGCCTGCTCGCGCACGCCGGTCACGAGGTGGCGCTGGTGGCGAGGGGTCGGCACGGCGAGGCGATCGCGGCCGAGGGCCTCCTCGTCCGTCGACCGGGCGCGGACCTGCGGCTGCGGACGCCCGTCGCCCCGACGGTCGAGGCGCTCGGCCTCGCCGCGGACGACGTGGTCGTGGTCGCGGTCAAGTCGCAGCAGACGGCCGGGGTGCTCGAGCAGCTCGGGGCGGTGCGCGTGGGCCGCGAGCGGGCGACGGACGTGCTGCCGCTCGTGCTCGCGCAGAACGGGGTCGCGAACGAGGACGCGGCGCTGCGGGTCGCGCCGGACGTGCACGGCGTGTGCGTGAACCTGCCCGCGACCCACCTGGAGCCCGGGGTCGTGATCGGCGAGGGCGACCCGATCGCCGGCGTGCTCGCGATCGGCCGGGCCGCGGGCGGCGCCGACGACCTCGACCGGGCCGTGGCGGCCGACCTGACCGGGGCGGGGTTCCGGGCGCGGGCCGTGGAGGACGTGATGGCGTGGAAGCGCGCGAAGCTGCTGCGCAACGTCGGCAACGCCGTGGAGGCGCTGTGCGGGCACGCCGACGAGGGCGCTGCGGCGCGCCTCGACGCCCTCGCGCGCGCCGAGGTCGAGGCCGCCTTCGCCGCCGCCGGGCTGCGGGTCGTCGACGACGCCGCCTACGCCCGCGAGGTCACCGGCTACGCGGCGACCGCGGTCGGCGGCCGGGCCCGGCAGGGCGGCTCGACCTGGCAGAGCGTCGCCCGCGCGCAGGGCTCGGTCGAGACGGACTGGCTGAACGGCGAGATCGCCCGTCTCGGCCGTCTGCACGGCGTGCCGACGCCCGTCAACGCGCTGCTGCAGCGGGAGATGCGGCGCCTCGTCGCCGACGGCGGAGCGCCCGGTTCGGTGCCCGCCGCGGACCTGCTGGCGCGGCTCGGCTGACGCTCGCGAGCGCCGTCACCAGCCGACCGGGAGCGGCTTGCCCTCCTCGTAGCCGGCGGCGGACTGCACCCCGACGACCGCGCGCTCGCGGAACGCCGCGAGGTCGGCCGCTCCGGCGTAGGTGAAGGAGGACCGGACCCCGGTCGTGATCGTGTCGAGCAGGTCCTCGACGCCCGGGCGCAGCGGGTCGAGCAGGATCCGGGAGGTCGAGATCCCCTCCGCGAACAGGCGCTTGCGGGCGAGCTCCCACGGGTCGCGGTCGCCGAACCGGGACTGCACCGCCTTCGTCGAGGCCATCCCCCAGCTCTGCTTGAAGAGCCGGCCGTCCTCGTCGCGCTCGAGCACGCCCGGCGCCTCGATGGTGCCGGCGAACCAGCTGCCGATCATCACCGAGGAGGCGCCCGCGGCGAGCGCGAGCGCCACGTCGCGGGGGTACCGCACGCCCCCGTCGGCCCAGACGTGCGCGCCGAGCCCGTGCGCCGCGTCCGCGCACTCGAGGACCGCGCTGAACTGCGGCCGCCCGACCGCGGTCATCATCCGCGTCGTGCACATGGCGCCCGGGCCGACGCCGACCTTCACGATCGTCGCGCCGGCCGACACGAGGTCGCGGGTCGCGTCCGCGGTCACGACGTTGCCGGCGACGAGCGGCAGCCCGAGCCCGAGCGCCGACACGGCCTCGAGCGCTCGCAGCATCCCCTCCTGGTGCCCGTGCGCGGTGTCGAGCACGAGCACGTCGACCCCGAGCGCGGCGAGCTCGCGGGCCCGGCCGGCGACGTCGCCGGTGATGCCGAGCGCGGCCGCGAGGGGCAGCCTCCCCGCGGCGTCGAGCGCCGGTGCGTAGACCTCCTGGCGCACCGCGCTGCGGGTGCTGGCCGTGCCGACGAGCACCCCGCCCTCGAGGACGGCCGTGAAGTCGCGGCCGCTGCCGTGCAGCGCGGTGAAGACCGCGTGCGGGTCGCCGATCGCACCGTCGAGCAGCGCGTCGCGGTCCGCCAGGTCGCCGAGCCGCGCGTCCGGCGCCGCCGCCTCGAGCCTCGCCGCATCGACGACGCCGAGGACGGCGCCGTCCTCGACGAGGACCACGCCGTGCCCGGCGCCGCCCGTCACCGACGCCCTCGCGTCCCGCACCGCGTCGCCGGGGGCGAGGACGAACGGCGAGTCCCAGCGCGGCGACTGCGCCTTCACCCAGGCCACCGCCTCCGCGAGCTCCGCGTGGGGCAGGTCCTGCGGCAGCACCCCGAGCGCGCCCCGCCGGGCGAGGGTCGCCGCCATCCGGGGGCCCGTCACGGAGTTCATGTTCGCGGCGACGATCGGCAGCGTCGCGCCGGTGCCGTCGTCCGGCGCGAGCGCGACGTCGAGCCGCGAGGCGACGCCCGATCGGCCGGGGACGAGGAACACGTCGGAGTACGTGAGGTCGTGCGCGGGCCGGTCGGCGAGGAGACGCATGTCCGAAACGGTATCCATCCGGCCTCCTGCTCGGCCTCTCGGGCGTACCCTCGGAGACCGGATCGAGCACGAGCACGAGCACGAGCGAGGGTGGCGAAGGCGACAGGTGTCCAACCAGCTGACGGGGACCGAAGAAGGCGCGGGCAACGAGTTCGGCGCGAACGAGTGGCTCGTGGACGAGCTGTACGAGCGCTTCACGGCGGACCGGGACTCGGTCGACCGCTCGTGGTGGCCGGTGCTGGAGGCGTACCGCCCGGTGGACCCGGACGCCGTGCTGCAGCCGCACGACGGCGCCGCGGGCGAGGACGAGCCGCGTCGTGACGGCACGTTCGCGGTCGACGAGGCGGAGGCCGCGGCGCCGGTGCAGCGGGCGCCCGCGGCGCCGGCGGCGAGCGCACCGCGCCCGCAGGCGAAGCCCGCGAAGAAGCCGATCCCGGCCGACGCGCCGACCCACGCGGTGCGCCAGGGCGCGGCGAACGACGACGCCGTCACGCCGCTGCGCGGCATGGCGAAGACGCTCGCGACGAACATGGACGCGTCGCTCGCGATCCCCACCGCGACCAGCGTCCGGACCATCCCGGCGAAGCTGATGATCGACAACCGCATCGTCATCAACAACCACCTGCGCCGCGCGCGCGGCGGCAAGGTCAGCTTCACCCACATCATCGGCTTCGCCCTCGTCAGGGCGCTCCAGGCCTTCCCGAGCCAGAACGTGCACTACGCGGAGGTCGACGGCAAGCCGTCGGTCGTGCAGCCGGGGCACATCAACCTCGGGCTCGCCATCGACATCCCGAAGCCGGACGGCACCCGCGCGCTGCTCGTGCCGTCGATCAAGCGGGCCGAGACGATGCACTTCGCCGAGTTCGTCGCCGCCTACGACGACCTCGTGAAGAAGGCGCGGGCGAACAAGCTCACCGCCGAGGACTTCGGCGGCACGACCCTGTCGCTGACGAACCCGGGCGGCATCGGCACGGTGCACTCCGTGCCCCGCCTGATGAACGGGCAGGGCTGCATCATCGGCGCCGGCGCGCTCGAGTACCCGGCGCAGTTCCAGGGCTCGGCGGAGAAGACGCTGATCGACCTCGGCATCGGCAAGACGATCACCCTGACCTCGACCTACGACCACCGCGTCATCCAGGGCGCCGGCTCGGGCGAGTTCCTGAAGATCGTCCACGAGCTGCTGATCGGCGGCGACCACTTCTACGAGGACCTGTTCGCCGCGATGCGGGTCCCGTCGGATCCGATCCACTGGGCGCAGGACCTGAACCTCGACCTCGCCGACCACGTCTCGAAGACGTCGCGGGTGCAGGAGCTGATCAACGCCTACCGCGTGCGCGGCCACCTGCTGGCGGACCTCGACCCGCTCGTCTACGCGCAGCGGTCCCACCCGGACCTCGACATCCGCAACCACGGGCTCACGTTCTGGGACCTCGACCGCGAGTTCGTCGTCGGCGGCTTCGCCGGCAAGCGCCAGATGCTGCTGCGCGACGTGCTCGGCCAGCTGCGCGACAGCTACTGCCGCACCGTCGGCGTCGAGTACATGCACATCCAGGACCCGGCGCAGCGCGCCTGGTTCCAGGACGCCCTCGAGCGCGCGTACGAGAAGCCGACGCACGCCGAGCAGATGCGCATCCTCGGCAAGCTGAACCAGGCCGAGGCGTTCGAGACGTTCCTGCAGACGAAGTACGTCGGCCAGAAGCGGTTCAGCCTGGAGGGCTCGGAGTCGCTGATCTCGCTGCTCGACACGGTGCTGCAGCGCGCGACCGACGAGGACGCGCTCGACTCCGCCGCCATCGGCATGGCCCACCGCGGCCGGCTGAACGTCCTGACGAACATCTGCGGCAAGACGTACGGGCAGATCTTCCGCGAGTTCGAGGGCACGCAGGACCCGGGCAGCCAGCAGGGCTCCGGCGACGTGAAGTACCACCTCGGCACGGACGGCACCTACGTCTCGGCGACCGGGACGACGCTGCCCGTGACGCTCGCGGCCAACCCGTCGCACCTCGAGACGGTGAACGGGGTGCTCGAGGGCATCGTCCGCGCGAAGCAGGACCGCGACCCCGTCGCGACCTACCGCGTGCTGCCGATCCTCATCCACGGCGACGCGGCCATGGCCGGGCAGGGCGTGGTGGTCGAGACGATGCAGATGTCGCAGCTGCGGGCGTACCGCACCGGCGGCACCGTGCACATCGTCGTGAACAACCAGGTCGGCTTCACGACCTCGCCCTCCGACGGCCGCACGTCGATCTACGCGACCGACGTCGCGAAGACGATCCAGGCGCCCGTCTTCCACGTGAACGGCGACGACCCCGAGGCGGTCGCCCGCGTGGCCGAGCTCGCATTCGCCTACCGGCAGCGGTTCCACCGCGACGTCGTCGTCGACCTCGTCACCTACCGCCGGCGCGGTCACAACGAGGGCGACGACCCCTCGATGACCCAGCCGGTCATGTACAACCTGGTCGAGGCGAAGCGCAGCGTCCGCAAGCTGTACACGGAGGCGCTCGTCGGCCGCGGCGACATCACGCAGGAGCTGTACGACGACGCGCACCGCGACTTCCAGGCGCGCCTCGAGCAGGCGTTCGCCGAGACGCACGACGCGCAGTCGCAGGGCGGCTCCGACGTCTCCCCGCAGCCCGACGCGAACGCCGACTCGGTCTCGGACCTCTCCATGCCGCGGTCGCAGCAGGGCGAGGGCGCGCCGGTGACGGGTGCCGGGTCCGTGTCGCAGGAGGTCCTCCAGTCGATCGGCGACGCGTTCGCGGCGGTGCCCGACGGCTTCGCGGTGCACCCCAAGCTGCGCGCCGTGATCGGCAAGCGGCAGGAGATGACCCGCAGCGGCGGGTTCGACTGGGCGTCGGCGGAGCTCTTCGCGTTCGGGTCGCTGCTGCTCGAGGGCACCAGCGTGCGCATCGCGGGGCAGGACTCGGGCCGCGGCACCTTCGTGCAGCGCCACGCGGTGCTGCACGACCGCGAGAACGGCGAGGAGTGGACGGCGCTGTCGCACCTGTCCGCCGATCAGGGCCGCTTCTGGATCTACGACTCGCTGCTCAGCGAGTACGCCGCGATGGCGTTCGAGTACGGCTACTCCGTCGAGCGGCCGGACGTGCTCGTGTGCTGGGAGGCGCAGTTCGGCGACTTCGTCGACGGCGCCCAGATCGTCATCGACGAGTACGTGTCGGCGTCCGAGCAGAAGTGGGGCCAGCGCTCCTCCGTCGTGCTGCTGCTGCCGCACGGCTACGAGGGCCAGGGGCCCGACCACTCGTCGGCGCGCATCGAGCGCTTCCTGCAGCTCGCCGCGCAGGACAACATGACGATCGCCCAGCCGTCGACCCCGGCGTCGTACTTCCACCTGCTGCGACGGCAGGCCGTCGCGCGCCCGCGCAAGCCCCTCGTCGTGTTCACGCCGAAGTCGATGCTGCGGCTGCGCGGCGCGACGAGCTCGGTCGAGGACCTGACGACGGGCGGCTTCGAGCCCGTGATCGACGACGCCCGCATCGAGGACCCGTCGGCGGTGACCCGGGTCGTGCTCCACAGCGGCAAGATCCACTACGACCTGCTGGCGGAGGCCGAGAAGCGGCAGGACCGCACCACCGCGCTCGTGCGGGTGGAGCAGTACTACCCGGTGCCGCGCGAGCAGCTGGGACGGGTGCTGGAGCGCTACCCCGACGCGGAGATCGTCTGGGCGCAGGACGAGCCCGAGAACCAGGGCGCCGCGCCGTTCGTCCAGCTCGAGATGCTGAACCGGCGGCACGACGACGCCCGCGCCGTCCGGGTGGTGTCCCGGCCCGCGTCGGCGTCTCCGGCCGCGGGGTCCGCGAAGCGCCACGCGCTGGAGCAGCGCGACCTCGTGGAGCGCGTCTTCGCCCGCTGAACTTCATCTCGTAGGCAGATCTCGGCGCTCCGCCGAGATCTGCCTACACGATGAAGGGGTCAGTGAGCGATCGTGACCCGCAGCTGCGTGATCACCTGCACGCGGAGCGCCTCCGGCGCCGTGTCCCGGCACGCGCGGCGCACCGCGTCGGTCAGGACCCGGCCGACGTGCGCCTCGTCGCTGCAGTCGGCGCAGTGCGCCAGGTGCTCGGCGATGTCCGAGTACTCCTCGCGCGACAGCTCCTGGTGGAGGTACTCCTCCAGATCGGCCTTCGCCTTCTCGCAACCGCAGTCGGTCATGGCCCTCAGGCCCCCTTCCTGGTCGGGGCGGACCGGCGCGACACGGCGCCGATCTGGATCCCGCGCTCGTTCGCGTAGTCGGTCAGCCGCTCGCGCAGCAGCCGGCGGCCGCGGTGCAGGCGGCTCATCACGGTGCCGACGGGCGTGTGCATGATGTCGGCGATCTCCTGGTAGGCGAAGCCCTCGACGTCCGCCAGGTAGACGGCCATCCGGAAGTCCTCCGGGATCGACTGCAGCGCGTCCTTCACCGTGGAGTCCGGCAGGTGGTCGATCGCCTCGGCCTCCGCGGAGCGCGAGATCCGGGAGTAGGACGTCGTGGACTGCGCCTCGCCGAGCTGCCACTCCTCGAGGTCGTCCGTGCTGCCCTTGTACGGGTCGCGCTGCTTCTTCCGGTAGCTGTTGATGTACGTGTTCGTGAGGATCCGGTACAGCCACGCCTTCAGGTTCGTGCCCTGCCGGAACGACCGGAAGGCGCCGAACGCCTTCACGAACGTCTCCTGCACGAGGTCCTGCGCATCCGCCGGGTTCCGCGTCATGCGCATGCCCGCCGCGTAGAGCTGGTCGAGGAAGGGCAGCGCCTGCTGCTCGAACAGCGCGCGCAGCTCCTGCTCGCCGAGCGTCGTCTCGTCGAGGACCTCCTCGACGGTGTCGCGGGCCTCGCCCTCGGCCTCGTCGACCGCGTCGTCGTCGAGCCCGCCGAGCGCCTCGCGGTCCGCGTGCTCGTCGTCCTCGGCGAGGTCCTCCGCGTCCGCGTCCGCGTCCTCGTCGTGCCGCTCCGCGTCGTCGACGGGCAGGTCCTCGTCGTCGGGACGGGGCTCGGATCCGGGTCGCGGCATGGGTCCGGAGTGTACTTCCGGGCCGTCGGCGACCCATGGGAGCAGCGGCGCGCGGGGGCGCTCGAGCAGGCTCACGGGCATCCGGCGCTCCTTTCCGCTGCAGTGACGTCGTTCCCGTCCCGGACCGCTCGCCGCGGTCGGACCTAGGCTGGAACCGATGCCCGCCGACGCCTATTCCGCACCGGACGGGCTGTGGCGCGCCCCCGTCGCACCGGGCCCCCTCGACGCCCGGGTGCGGCTGCCCGGATCCAAGAGCCTCACGAACCGCGAGCTGGTCCTCTCGGCGCTCGCCACGGGGCCCTCCCGGCTCGTCCGCCCGCTCGCCGCGCGCGACACCGACCTGATGGTCGCGGCGCTGCGGGCGCTCGGGGCGCGGATCGAGCCGGACGGGGAGGACCTCGTGGTCGAGCCGGGCCCGCTCCGGGGCGGCACGGCGGTCGACGTGGGCCTCGCGGGCACCCTGATGCGCTTCCTGCCGCCGGTCGCCGCGCTGGCGGACGGCGCGGTGCGCTTCGACGGGGACGAGCGGGCGCGGGAGCGGCCCATGGCGACGACGATCCGGGCGCTGCGGGACCTCGGCGTCCCCGTCGACGACGACGGCCGGGACGCGCTGCCCTTCGCCGTGGGCGGCGCGGGCGGCGTGCGCGGGGGCGCGGTGCGGATCGACGCCTCGGCGTCCAGCCAGTTCGTCAGCGGGCTGCTGCTCGCCGGCGCCCGCTACGACGACGGGCTGGTCGTGGAGCACCGCGGGCAGCGGCTGCCGTCCGTGCCGCACGTCGAGATGACGCTCGACGTGCTGCGCCGGCGCGGGGTGACCGTGGACGCGGAGGTCGCGGGCGCGACCGGCCGCTGGACCGTCGCGCCCGGTGCGATCGCCGGGCGCGACGTCGTGATCGAGCCCGACCTGTCGAACGCCGCGCCGTTCCTCGCCGCAGCGCTCGTGGCGGGCGGCAGGGTCTCGGTCCCCGACTGGCCGAGCACGACCACCCAGGTCGGCGACCGGCTGCGCGACTGGCTCGCGGCGTTCGGCGGCGAGGTCGCGCTGCACGGCGGGTCGCTCGCCGTCGAAGGGCCGGGCGTCGCGCACGGCCCGCTGCACCCGGTCGACCTGGACCTCTCGGAGGGCGGCGAGCTCGCCCCGACGCTCGTGGGGCTCGCGGCCTTCGCCGACGGCACCAGCACGTTCCACGGCATCGGCCACCTGCGCGGCCACGAGACCGACCGCCTCGCGGCGCTCGTCGCCGAGCTGGGGAACGTCGGCGTCGCCGCGGAGGAGACCGAGGACGGGATCGTCGTGCGCGGCGGCTCCCCCGCCGCCGGCCGGCCCTGGCGCAGCCACGCCGATCACCGCATGGCGACGACCGGCGCCCTGATCGGGCTCGCCGTGCCGGGCGTCGAGGTCGAGGACGTGGCGTCGACCGCGAAGACCCTGCCCGGGTTCACGGAGCTGTGGGCCCGGATGCTGCCGTGAGCTGGCTCGGGGGCGACGAGGACGAGCCGTACGAGGAGTACGACGAGTCCGCCGCGCGGGTGCGGCCGAACCGCCGCGGGTCGCGGCCGCGCACGAAGCAGCGCCCCGCGCACGACGACGCCGCGCCCGGCCGGGTCGTCACGGTCGACCGGGGCCGGATGCAGGTGCTCCTCGACGAGGACGGCGCCGACGAGCGGACGATCCAGACGACCCGGGCGCGCGAGCTCGGCCGCACGGGCGTCGTGACCGGCGACGAGGTCGACGTCGTCGGCGACCTCACCGGCGACACCGGCTCGCTCGCCCGCATCGTGCGGATCGCGCCCCGGGCCACGGTGCTGCGGCGCAGCGCCGACGACACCGACGAGGTCGAGCGGGTGATCGTGGCGAACGCCGACCAGCTGCTCGTCGTCGTGGCCGCGGCGAACCCCGAGCCGCGCCCGGCGCTGATCGACCGGTACCTCGTCGCCGCCTTCGACGCCGGCCTCGACCCCGTGCTGCTCGTGACGAAGACCGACCTCGCCGACCCCGCCGGGCTGCTCGCGGAGTTCGCGCCGCTCGACCTCCCGGTGGTCACGACGACGCGGGGCGGCGACCTCGCCGCGCTCCGCGCGCTGCTGCTCGGACGCACGACCGTCGCGGTCGGCCACTCCGGCGTCGGCAAGTCCACGGTCGTGAACGCGCTCGTGCCCGACGCGGCGCGGGCGACGGGTGACGTGAACGCGGTGACGGGGCGCGGCCGGCACACCTCCTCGTCCTCCGTCGCGCTCCGGCTGCACGCGAGCGAGGCGGAGCGCGAGGCCGGCCGGCCGGCCGCCGGCTGGGTCATCGACACCCCGGGCGTGCGCTCCTTCGGGCTCGGGCACGTCGATCCGGCGAACATCCTCCGCTCGTTCGCGGCGCGGGCGCACCCGGTCGCGGACCCGCCGGACGGCGTCGCCCTCGCGGACGCGCACGACTGGGAGATCGTCGACCGGGTCGCCGCCGGAGAGCTGGGCGACGCGGGCCGCCGCCGCCTCGAGTCCCTGCAGCGCCTCCTCGACGCGCAGGGCGGGCGGGTCGTCGGGGCCGACGAGCCGGACGACCCCGACGACGCCTGATCCCGCTCAGGCCGTGCGCCGCCTGGTGACGGCGCCGTAGACCAGCAGGGCGATGATCGCCCCGATGATCGAGCCGATGATCCCGGAGGGCTGGAGCAGGCCGTCCTGCGCGTCCGCGCGGAACAGCAGGTAGCCGAGGAAGCCGCCGACGAACGAGCCGATGATCCCGAGGACGATCGTCGCCCCGATGCCCATGGACTGCCTGCCGGGCACGACCAGCCGGGCGACCGCGCCCGCGATCAGCCCGACGACGATGACGGTGATGATGGTGCCGAGAACGCCCATGTCCGTTCCTTCCGCTGCGCGCCGGTCGGCGCCGTGAGACCGACGGGCTCGCCGGTCGGACCCATCCGAGCAGCAGGGCGACCCGTCCGGCACACCCCGCGGGGTGTACCGTCCGCGTCCATGACCGCGGCGACGACGAGGCCGATCACCGTCACGCTGGTCGACGACTACGAGGTCGTGCTGATCGGGCTGGCGCACCTGTTCGACGCCCACCGCGACCGCATCGTCGTCTCGGAGATCGACGCGAACCGCGACCTCGACGACGCGATCGACGTCGTGCTGTACGACTCGTTCGCGCAGCCGGAGTCGGACCACCAGCAGGTCGAGGACCTCGCGCGCGACCCCCGCAGCGGGTGCGTCGTCGTCTACACCTGGAACCTGCAGCCGGAGCTGGTCGAGCAGGCGCTGCGGGCGGGGGTGCGCGGATACCTGTCCAAGGCGCTGTCCGCAGAGGAGCTCGTCTCGGCGATCGAGCGGATCCACGCCGGGGAGGTCGTGGTGAGCCCCGCCCCGCAGGGCGAGCTCAGCACCGACGGCCTGGACTGGCCGGGCCGCGACCACGGGCTGACGGAGCGGGAGGCGGAGGTCCTCGCCCTGATCACGCAGGGCCGCAGCAACGCGGAGATCGCCCGGCTCACCTGGCTCAGCCCGAACACCGTGAAGTCGTACATCCGGTCCGCCTACCGCCGCATCGGCGCCGTCAACCGGACGCAGGCGGTGCTCTGGGGCGTCGAGCACGGCTTCCTGCCCGACCACCACCGCATCGACCACTGGCTCGGCGGCCCCTGACGCCGCCCGCCTAGGCTCGAACGCGTGCCGAGCCTCGACGACGACCTCGCCCTCGCCCTCCGCCTCGCCGACGCCGCCGATGCCGTCTCGCTCGGCCGCTTCCGCGCGCAGGACCTGCGCGTCGACACCAAGCCGGACCGGACGCCGGTCACCGACGCGGACCGCGCCGTCGAGGCGGGCATCCGCGACCTGCTCGCGGCCGAGCGGCCGGACGACGCCGTGCTCGGCGAGGAGCAGGGCGGCACCCGCGAGGCGGGGCGGCAGTGGATCGTGGACCCGATCGACGGCACCACGAACTTCCTGCGAGGCCAGCAGGTGTGGGCGACCCTCATCGCGCTCGCGGTCGACGGGGTGCCGCAGGTGGGCGTGGTCTCCGCGCCGGCGCTCCGCCGCCGCTGGTGGGCCGCGCGCGGCTCCGGCGCCTGGGCGGCGTCGCCCGACGAGGAGCCGCAGCTGCTGCAGGTGTCGCGGGTGACGGACCTCGCCGACGCCTACGTCAGCTACAACGCGCTCCAGTACTGGGACCGGGCGGGCTGGGTCGGCCGACTGCTCGCCCTGACCCGCGAGGCCTGGCGGGCGCGGGCGCTCGGCGACTTCTGGTCCTACATGCTCGTCGCGGAGGGGCAGCTCGACGCGGCCGGGGAGCACGACCTGCAGGTGTACGACGTCGCCGCGCTGGTGCCGATCGTCGAGGAGGCGGGCGGGCGGTTCTCCGACCTGCACGGCGAGGCGGCGCCGTGGCGGCCGACCGCGCTCGCGACGAACGGGCTCCTGCACGAGCGCGTCCTCGACGTCCTGCGCTCACATCCGCTCGACCCCGCGCGTTGACCTGATGTGAGCATCCCCTTCGAGCGGATCGTCGAGGCGCACGGCGACGTCGTCTGGCGGGTGTGCCGGGGGCTGCTGCCGCAGCACGACGCGGAGGACGCCTGGAGCGACACCTTCCTCGCCGCCCTGCGCGCCTGGGACCGCTTCGAGGGCGACCGCGTCAGCGGCTGGCTCGTGACGATCGCGCACCGCAAGGCGCTCGACGTGCTGCGCGCCGGCGGCCGCGTCGAGCACCCCGAGGACGGCGTGCCGGACCGCGCGGTCGAGCAGGCGCTGCCCGACCTCGACCTCTGGGCGGCGCTCGCCCGGCTGCCGGCCGGTCAGCGCGCCGCGGTCGTGCACCACCACCTCGCCGGCCTGCCGTTCGCCGAGGTCGCGGAGCTGACCGGGACGAGCCCCGCCGCGGCGCGCAAGGCGGCGTCGGACGGCGTCCGCCGGCTCCGCACCCTGATGATCCAAGCCGAGGAGGACTCGTGACGCACCCGCCCACCGACCAGGACCTGCTCGCCCCGCCGCCCGGACCGCTCGCGGCGCTGCACGAGCGCCTCGAGCGCGCCGCGACGGGCGCCGACGCCCCGGACGTGCACTACCGCACCCTCGACTCGGCGATCGGCGGCCTGCTCGTCGCCGCGACCGAGCGCGGGGTGGTCCGCGTCGCGTTCGAGCGCGAGGCCGAGGACGCCGTGCTGCAGTCGCTGGCCGACCGGATCGGCGCCCGCGTCCTCCGGACGCCCGCCCGGCTCGACCCCGCGGCGCGCTGGTTCGAGGCCTACCTCGCCGGCGCCCGCGACCCCTTCCCGCTGCCGCTCGACACCCGGCTGGCCCGCGGGTTCCGGCTGACCGTGCTCGACCGCCTGCGCGCGGTGCCGTTCGGGCAGCGCGTCACCTACGCCGAGCTCGCCGCCCGGGCCGACGCGCCGCGGGCGGTCCGCGCGGTCGGCACGGCGTGCGCCACGAATCCGCTGCCGCTCGTGATCCCCTGCCACCGCGTGACCCGCTCCGACGGGACGACGGGCGCCTACCTCGGCGGCGCGGAGACGAAGGTGCGGCTGCTCGCGCTCGAGTCCACGGGCCGCCTCCCCGCCTGACGACCTCCCGCCGGTCGGCGTCGCACGGTCGGCGCGTCACGTCGCGCGGTCGCAGCGGCGTCTCGCGGTCGGCGCACCAACGGCGCGACGCCGCTGCTACCGCGCGACGGCGGGGTCGGGGTCGCGGCGGCGGGCGACCAGGTCCGCGAGCGCGAAGCCGAGCGCGGCGAGCAGGATCAGGAACGCGAGGCCGCCGCCGCCGAGCACCGCGAGGTGGTAGTCCGCGAGCCGGGCTCCCCCGAGGTCCGCGTTCAGCAGGGAGAAGAACACGGCGCTCGCCCCCGCGACGCCGATCGCCGTGCCGACCCGCTGCCCGACCTGGCCGACGGACGCGGCGACGCCGCCCTTCGCCACCGGCACCTCCGACAGGGTCAGCGTCTGGTTCGGCGAGACGACGGAGCCGCCGCCGGCGCCCGCGATCAGCAGCGCGGCGGCCATCAGCCAGGGCGCCCAGGCGGGCGGCGAGAGCACGGCGGCGGTCAGCGTCGCGGCGAACCCGACGAGCGCGACCACGAGGCCGACGACGACGAGCGCCCGGCCGTAGCGGGAGACGAGCCGACCCGCGGTGTAGGAGGACGCGGCCGACGCGATCGCGAACGGGATCGTCACCATCCCGGCGAAGACCGGAGCGAGCCCGAGCCCCTCCTGCAGGAAGAGCGTGTTCAGCAGGAAGGTGGCGGGACCGGCGGCGAACCAGGCGGTGGCGACGAGGATCCCGTTGCGGTAGGAGCGGCGCCGGAACAGCTGCACGTCGACGGCCGGGGTGCGCCCCGACTCGCGGTAGCGCCGCTCCCACGCGACGAAGGCGGCGAGGAGCGCGGCGGCGGCGAGCAGGAACAGCCAGCGCCACGGGCTGTCGCCCGGCTGCCCGGTCGTGAGGACGAACGGCAGCATGAACGCGACGACGGTGGTGCCGAGCAGCCCGACGCCGAGCGGGTCCAGCGACTCGCGGTGGTCCCGCTTCGGCTCCCGCGGCAGGACGCGCATCGCGAGCACGAGCAGCAGGGCGCCGAGCGGCACGTTCATCCAGAAGATCGCCCGCCAGCCGTCCTGCTCGCCGCCGAGCAGGATCAGGGCGCCGCCGATCGTGGGGCCGAGCGCGGTGCCGACGCCGACGCTCGCGCCGTACGCGCCGAACGCGCGTGCCCGCGACTCCCCCTGGTAGAGCTCCTGCGCGATGCCGAGCACCTGCGGCATCTGCAGCCCCGCGCCGATCCCCTGCAGGAAGCGGGCGGCGAGCAGCAGCCCGGCGCTCGGCGCGAGCGCGCAGAGGAGGCTGAAGACCGTGAAGACCGTGAGGCCCACGAGGAACATGGTGCGGCGGGACAGCACGTCGCCGAGGCGGCCGCCCGGCACGAGCGCGAGCCCGAACGCGAGCGCGTAGCCGGCGACGATGATCTGCAGCTCGGTCGGCCCGGCCCCGAGGGCCCGGTCGATGGAGGGCAGGGCGACGTTCACCTTCGACAGGTCGAGGATCGTCAGCACCGCCACCGCGATGCTCACCGCGAACGCGCGCCGCTTGGCCCCCTCGTCGAGGTCCGCCGCCCGCTGCGCTGTCGCCGCGGTCACGGGGCCCGACGGTACGCCGACCCCGGTGCGCGCCCGCTGAGCGCGCTCGCCGGTCACGGACCGACGAGGAGAGGGCCACCCGAGGCGGGAGCCCCACGAGCGGAACAGCGGCCACGCCGGGGTGGAGATGGGGGGAATCGAACCCCCGTCCACTGCTGGAGAGCGACGTCTTCTCCGGGCGCAGTCTGCGTGTGTCGTTCTGCTCGGCCCCGATCCTTACCGCAGACGGATTGCGATCGACGGGCCCAGCCCTGGTTGAAGTCCCGTGACGCCCCAGGACGGAGCGATCACAGCGAGCCCCCTTGATGACGCCGGCTACCGGGGCGGAGGCGGACCCGGGCCGACGGCGTCACTCCGGCTGCTTACGCAGCGAGAGCGAACGCGGTGCGAGACTTACTGGCACCTATGTTTTGCGCGCAGCGTTGTACGAGATGAGCGCGCATCCTCGGCCCGCTTCCCGTCCCTGAACAGGCAATGTCGAAACCGATCATCCCCGTGCTGGGCGTGCGAGCCGCTGTTCCGCTGTGGAGTTGTGAGACCCCTCGCGGGGCCCGTCGAGTGTAAGGCACGGCCCCGACCGGGTATTCCGCCACCGCGCTGCTGCGGTCCCCAGGTGCAGTTGCGGCGGCACGTGCCGCCGCAACTGCACCTGGTCGCCGCACGAGCGGCGGCCGGCTCACAGCTCGAGCGCGAGGTACCGGCTGCTCGGGTCGTCCGTGTAGCCCGCGAAGGGCGCGCAGGGGCGGAACCCGTGCCGCAGGTACAGGCGCACCGCGGGCTCGAAGAACGGCTGCGTCCCGGTCTCGAGGCTGAGCCGGCGCCAGCCGGCGTCCCGCGCCGCGAGGACGAGGTGCGCGAGCACCGCGGTCGCGACGCCGCTTCCCCGCGCGGCCGGAGCGGTGCGCATCGACTTGACCTCGCCGGTGCCGTCGCCGAGGTCCTTGACCGCGCCGCAGCCGAGCAGCACCCCGTCGGCGTCCCGCGCCGTGACGAAGCGCACCGACGGTGCGGCGAGGGCCGCGGGGTCGAGGGCGTGCACGCTCTCGGGCGGGGAGGTGCGCCGCATGTCCGAGAGGTGCTCCTCGAGCAGCGCGACGACGTCCGGCTCGAGCGGGCTGCCGCCGGCCACCGTGAAGGTCACCCGCTCATCCTGGTGCCGCAGGTCCCGCCCGCGGACCCTCGGTCTCGAGGATCCTGCGTCGCACCTCGACCAGCGGGAGCGGTCCGCACCGACCCGGCGCGCGTCTACTCGCCGAGGCGGTTCCGCGTGCGCATCGCGCGCTGCGCCTCGCGCAGGTCCTGCCGCTCGCGCAGGGCGTGGCGCTTGTCGTAGTCCTTCTTGCCCTTCGCGAGCGCCAGCTCGACCTTCGCCTTGCCGTCGTTGAAGTACAGCGACAGCGGCACCAGCGTGTAGCCGCCCTCCCGCACCTGCGAGTGCAGCTTGAGGATCTGCTGCTTGTGCAGCAGCAGCTTGCGGGTGCGACGCGGCGGGTGGTTGGTCCAGGTGCCCTGGTTGTACTCGGGGATGTGGACCGAGTCGAGGAACGCCTGCCCGCCGTCGATGTAGGCGTAGCCGTCGACGAGCGACGCGCGCCCCTGCCGCAGTGACTTCACCTCGGTGCCGGTGAGCACGATGCCCGCCTCGTAGGTGTCCTCGATCGTGTAGTCGTGCCGCGCCTTGCGGTTCGTGGCGACGACCCGTCTTCCCTGCTCCTTCGGCATGAGCCCGCCTCCCTCCGCGTGCTGGCGACCCGCCATCGTAGCGAGGCCTCCGCTGTGGAGAACGGCGGGGGACGCCCCCGGATTCCGCTAGACGCGCAGGTAGCGGCTGATCGCCACGTTCGAGGAGACCGCGGCGAGCAGCACGCCCGCGCCGATCAGGATCGGCACGACGACGAGCGCGTCCGGCACCGTGACGAAGGCGACGTCGCGCTGCGCCCTCGCCAGGTAGCCCTGGACGAAGAACTGCACGATGCCGACGGTCGTCGCCGCTGCCAGCACCGACCCGATGAGCGAGGCGATGACCCCCTCCACCACGAACGGCGTCTGGATGAAGCGGTTGGACGCCCCGACGAGCCGCATGATGCCGAGCTCGCGCCGGCGCGAGAACGCCGAGAGCCGGATGGTCGTGGAGATCAGCAGCGTCGCGGCGACGAGCATCACCGCGGCGATCACCGCGGCCGTGATCGAGGCGGTGTTCAGGACGGCGAAGATCTGGTCGAGCAGCCGCCGCTGGTCGGTGACCGCGTCGACGCCGGGCATGCCGCTCAGCGCCTGCGAGAGCGCGTCGGCCTGGCTCGGGTCCTTGAGGTTGATCCAGAACGCCTCGTTCAGGATGCTCGGCGTCACGATGTCGGCGACCGGGTTGCCCTTGAACTGCTGCTGGAAGTTCTTGTAGGCCTGCGCCTGCGTCTCGAAGTAGTACTTCTGCACGAACGTGTTGACCGGCGGCGTCTTCAGCGCCTGCTCGACCGCCGCGGTCTCGGCCTTCGTGACCCCGGTCGGGCAGCTCGCCGACTGCACCGCGTCGTTGCAGAGGTACACGGCGACCTGCGCCTTGTCGTACCAGAAGTTCTTCATCTGGCCGATCTGCAACTGCATCAGCGCCGCCGTGCCGACGAACGTCAGCGACACGAAGGTGACGAGCACGATCGACACGACCATCGACAGGTTGCGCCGCAGCCCGCTGCCCGCCTCGGACAGCACGAGTCCCAGCCTCATGAGGACGGCCCCACCTCGTCGTCGTGGCGCTGCGCGAGGCCGAGCCTGCGCACGAAGTCCAGGTGGTCCGGCAGGTCGCCGCGGTGCCGGCCCGCGAAGCCGTCGTCCGCCTGCTCGTCGCCGGTGTTCTCCACCGACGCCCGCATCCCGCCGCGCTGCGGCCGGGCCACGGGCGCCGTCGTCTCGGCGGCGGGGGCGGGCGCGCCGACGACCGGGGACTGCCCCGTCGGCAGGCCGGTCTCCCGGCGCTGCGCCGGCACGGGCGCCGCGAAGAACAGGTTGCGGCCCTGCGCGTCGTCCGCGGGCTCCGGAGGCGCGAGCGGCGCCGCACGCCACGGCGCGTGCTCGCCGGGCACCAGCACCGGGCCGGTGTCGGTCCGCACCCAGATCTCGTTCGTCGCGGGAGCGGCGGTCGGCACGGGACCGGTGCGCGGCCGCGCGGGCGCCGGGGCCTCCTCCACCGCCGCAGCGGGGCGTGACGGGCGCGCCCACATGGGCGTCGACCCCGTCGCGGGCCCGGCCGGCTTCTCGCGCTTCGGCAGCTTCAGCGAGGAGGTGACGTAGGTCGCCTCGAGCTCGTCGCGGATGATATGGCCCTGCACCAGCTCCACGACGCGCTTCTGCGCCTTGTCCACGAGCGTGACGTCGTGGGTCGCCATCACCACGGTGGTGCCCTGGGCGTTGATGCGCTCCAGCACCTGCATGATGCCCTCGCTGGTGCGCGGGTCGAGGTTGCCGGTCGGCTCGTCCGCGAGCAGGATCGCCGGCCGGTTCACGACGGCGCGCGCGATCGCGACGCGCTGCTGCTCGCCGCCGGACAGCTCGTTCGGGAAGTTGTCGGCCTTCTCCGCGAGCCCCACGGTCTCGAGCACGTCGGGCACGGTGGTCTGGATGAAGCCGCGGGACTTCCCGATGACCTGCAGCGTGAAGGCGACGTTCTGCGCGACGGTCTTGTTGGGCAGCAGCCGGAAGTCCTGGAAGACGACGCCGAGGCTGCGGCGGAAGTACGGCACCTTGCGGGTCGAGATCGAGGTCAGGCGCTGGCCGAGCACGTGGATCTCGCCCGCGGACGGCTTCTCCTCGCGGAGCATCAGGCGCAGCAGGCTCGACTTGCCGCTGCCGGACGCGCCGACGAGGAAGACGAACTCGCCGGCTCCGATCTCGAGGGAGATGCCGTCGAGCGCGGGGCGCTGGGCGCCGCGGTAGCGCTTGGAGACGGAGTCGAAGCGGATCATGACGGCAGACACCATAGGTCCGGATCCGTGACGACGCGGCGCCGACAGGCGAACTGCACCGATGGGATTCGCCTGACCCGAGGGCCCCGCAATGGTCTGCCCGGCTCAGTCCGGCGCGCCCCCGCCGCCCGTGCCGCGCCTGATGAGGACCGCGATCCCGATGGCCGCGAGCACCGCCCCGGCGATGGAGGCGCCGACCCACAGGGTCTGCGCCAGGCCGTCGGTCGTGGCGAGCTGCGCGATCACGGAGACGAACAGCACGAGCACGCCGCCGAGCAGCAGCGCGGTGCCGAGCGCGGGCGGGCGGCCCGGCACGTCACGCCTCCGGGTCGCGCTTGCGCCAGCGGATGCCGGCGGCGAGGAACCCGTCGAGGTCGCCGTCGAACACGCTGGAGGGGTTGTTCACCTCGTGCTCGCTGCGGAGGTCCTTGACCATCTGGTACGGCGCGAGCACGTAGTTGCGGATCTGGTCCCCCCAGCTGGCGGTGATGACGCCGGCCAGCTCCTTCTTCTTCGCCGCCTCCTCCTCGCGCCGCTGGATCAGCAGGCGGGACTGGAGCACGCGCATCGCGGCGGCGCGGTTCTGGATCTGGCTCTTCTCGTTCTGCATCGACACGACGATCCCCGTCGGCAGGTGCGTGATCCGCACCGCCGAGTCGGTCGTGTTCACGCTCTGGCCGCCGGGGCCCGACGAGCGGAAGACGTCGACGCGGATGTCGTTCTCCGGCACCTCGATCTCGCCGGACTCCTCCAGCAGCGGGATCACCTCGACCGCCGCGAAGCTGGTCTGGCGCTTGCCCGCCGAGTTGAAGGGGCTCATGCGCACGAGCCGGTGCGTGCCGGCCTCGACCGACAGCGTCCCGAAGGCGTAGGGGGCGTCGACCTCGAAGGTGGCGGACTTGATGCCCGCCTCCTCCGCGTAGGAGGTGTCCATCACCGTCGCGGTGTACCTGTGCTGCTCCGCCCAGCGCAGGTACATGCGCAGCAGCATCTCCGCGAAATCCGCGGCGTCGACGCCGCCGGCGCCCGCGCGGATGGTGACGACGGCCGGCCGCGGGTCGTACTCCCCGTTCAGCAGCGTCTGCACCTCGAGCTCGTTCACCGTCGCCTCGACGGCGGCGAGCTCGGCCTCGGCCTCGGCCGCGCTCTCGGCGGCCTGCGCCTCGTCGTCCTCGGCGTTCACCAGCTCGACGAGCACCTCGAGGTCGTCGAGCCGCGCCTCGACCCGGGTGACCCGGGACAGCTGGGACTGCGCGTGGCTCAGCTCGCTCGTCACCTTCTGCGCCGCCTCCGGGTCGTCCCAGAGGTCCGGCGCCGCGGCGCGGGACTCGAGGTCGGCGATGCGGGCGGCGAGCGCGGTCACGTCGACCACCGCGAGCACGTCGCCGAGCGTCGAGCGGAGGGCGGCGATCCGGGGGCCGTAGTCGAGCTGCACGGCGCGCCATGGTAGTCGGGACGCATCCCCGGCACCGCGTACCGTGGTCCCCGATGACCGCCGCCGAGCCCTACCGCCTCGGCTCCGCCGCACTGCCGGTCTACCTGCCGTCGCTGCTGTTCGCGATCGGCGAGGGCGCGATCATCCCGGTGATCCCTGTCGACGCGGCCCGGCTCGGCGGCTCGCTCGCGCTCGCGGGCTTCATCTCCGCGCTGCTGATGGTCGGCACGCTGATCGGGGACCTGCCGAGCGGCTGGATCGTGAGCCGGGTCGGCGAGCGCAACGCGATGATCGGCTCCGCGCTCGTCGCCCTCGTCGGGCTCGCGCTCTGCTTCCTGGCGCCGGTGCCCGCGGTGCTCGCCGCGGGCGTGCTCCTGCTCGGCATCGCGACCGCCTCGTTCGCGCTCGCGCGGCAGGCGTTCATGACCTCCTTCGTGCCGCTGTCGCACCGCGCGAGGGCGCTGTCGCTGCTCGGCGGCATGTTCCGCGGCGGCTACTTCGTCGGCCCCTTCCTGTCGGCGGGCCTCATCGCGCTGACCGGGTCGACCCGCTCCACCTTCCTCATCGCGGCGGGCGCCTGCATCGTCGTCGCCGTCGTGCTGCTCGTGCTGCCCGACCCGTCCGAGGTGCTCGCGCGCCGCCGGCAGGAGGCGGTCGCGGCGTCGGCCGCGGCGCCCCAGGTGGACCGCGTGGGCGGCGCCGTCGCCGAGCCGGCGCGCGCCGGCCTGCTGCGGACGATCGCGCAGCACGGCCACGTGCTGGCCCGGATGGGCACCGCGGCCGCACTGATCGGCGGGCTCCGCTCCAGCCGCCAGGTGATCCTGCCGCTCGTCGGCGTCAGCCTCGGGATGCCGGAGAGCAGCATCGCGCTCGTGATCGGCGTCGCGGGCGCCGTCGACCTCGCGCTGTTCTTCACGAGCGGCCAGATCATGGACCGGTTCGGCCGGCTGTGGAGCGCGATGCCGTCGATGATCGGCCTCGGGATCGGTCACCTGCTGCTCGCCGTCACCCACGGGCTGCCGGGCGCGGTCGCGTGGTTCGTCGCGACGGCGGTCCTGATGTCGGTCGCCAACGGGCTCGGCAGCGGCATCCTGATGACCTTCGGCGCGGACCTCGCGCCGCGGCACGACCCCGCCCCGTTCCTCGGCGCCTACCGGTTCACCGGCGACGCGGGCAACGCCGCCACCCCGCTCGTGGTGTCGGCGGTGACGGCGGTCGCGTCGCTGCCGGCCGCCGCAGCGGTCATCGGCGTGCTCGGGCTCGCGGGCGCCGGGATGCTCGCCCGCTGGGTGCCCCGCTTCATCCCCCGGCCCGCCCGCGCCTGACCCCGGCCCGGCCGACGTCAGCCGAAGCGGGCGGCGGCGCGCGACTCGACCCGGACCGGGACCTCGACCGGCAGCAGCGCGTGCGCGAGCGGCGGCCGCCACACCGCTGCCACGACGACGGTGGCGACGCGCCCGTCGTCGGAGACCCGCGCGTCCACGAGCCGCAGGCCGACCAGGTCGCCGCGGTCAGCGGCACCGACCGCGGCCGCCGCCGCCTCGCGCACCCGGGTCCCGGTGAGCCGGGGCACCACCGCGTCCCCCTCCACCCGGACGTCCGCGACCCGGAACGACTCCGCCGAGGCGAGCGCGGCCCCGTCGGCGACGGTGAGCAGCCGCAGGCGGTCGAGGTGCAGCGCGGTCGCGCCCGCCGCCACGGCCACGAACGCGACGGCGACGAGCACGAGGACGAGCAGCAGCGGCAGGGCGGACCCGTCGTCCCGCCTCCTCATGGCTGCGGCCGGAAGGCCGAGACCCGCTGCACGGCGGCCGCGTCGACGGGAACGCTCGCCGGGGCGTCGACGGCGACCGCGGGCGGCAGCAGCAGCAGCGCGGTCGCGAGGAGCGCCGACACCCGCACCGCGCCGCGGGGCGTCAGGCAGTCGTCCGGCGCCGGCCGGCACTCGACCGCCACCGACGCCGCGCCCTCCGGCACCCGCCAGTCGGCGAGCGCCACCCGCACCGCGGCGTCCGCGGCGGCGCGGCCGGCCGCGTCGTCCTCGGCCAGCACGATGCTGCGGGCCGCCTGCCGTGCCGCCCCCTCGGCGGCGAAGGCGGCGCCCTGCAGCGCGGAGAGCGTCAGCACGAGGTAGACGAGCGGCACGAGCAGCAGCACGCCGAGCACGAACCCCTCGACGGCCGCGGACCCGGCCTCACTCCCCCGGCTCGAGCGCGGCATGCCCGGTCACCTCGATCCCGTCGGGCGGGCCCAGCAGGCCGATCACCGGCAGGGGGATGCGCGCCGTGACCCGGACGGCCGGCTGCTGCGCGAACGCGGTCCGCCCCGCCGTGATGGAACGGGCGTAGCGGGGTCCGAGGCTGTCCGTCAGCACCTGCCGCGCGCGCTCGACGCCGTCCTCCGTCGTGTTGCCCTCCACCGCGGCCCACCTCGCGCCCTCCGCGGCGGCGTCGAGCGCCGTGTTGCGCACCAGCAGCGCCGCGCCGACCTGCAGCACGCCGAGCACCAGCACCACGAGCACGGTCGCGGACAGCAAGAACTCCACCGGCGCCGAGCCGCGCTCCCCGTCGGGCGGGACGGCTGGGGCTCCGGGCACGGCAGCAGTGTGACCGGGACGCCGCTGACGCGTCCGGAGTTGTCCCCAGGCCTCAGCGCGCGACGATCGCGAGCCCCACGGTGCCGACGTACGCCGCCGGGATGCCGAGCCCCTCGAAGCCGACGCCCCGCCGATCGCGGACCAGCAGACCCGCGGCGAGGACGGCGGTGATCAGGATCGTCCCGCCGAGCAGGACGAGGCTCGTGGGCCCGGCCGCCCGGTAGATCGACCCGTCGAGGTAGAAGGCGTCGGCGACGGGCAGGGTGAGCACGTCGAAGACGTTGCCGCCGATGATGTTGCCGACGCCGAGGGTCAGCGCGCCCTGGCGGATCGCGGCGATGAGCACGATCAGCTCGGGCAGCGAGGTGACCGCGGTGGTGACCGTGAAGCCGGTGATCCCGCTCGGCCAGCCCGTCGCCGCGACGACCCCGAGCCCTGCCTGGCCGATCACCCAGCCCGTCACGGCCACGACGAGGCCGAGCCCCGCGAGCGTGCCCCACAGCACCGGCAGGGGACGGCCCTCGTCCCCGTCGTCCCCCTGGTCGTCGCGCGTGTCGCGCGTGCGGACCGGCTGCCACATCGGGTCGGTCTGCATGCGCTGGACGAGGCGCAGCCCCGCGACGTACAGGATCGGGATCGCGATCGTGACGGGGTGGAACCACCCGATCAGCAGCTGCGGGGTGGCGAAGGCGACGACGGGCAGCGCGAGCAGCCCCATCAGGACGACCGCCTGCAGCATGTTCTCGAGCGAGGCGGCAGCGTGCTCGAGGTTCGCCCGGCGGTACACGAGGTCCGCGATCGCGAGCCAGACGGTCTGCAGCGCGACGCCGCCGATCGGGTTCGCGAGCGCGAACTCCGCGTCGCCGGCGAGCGACCCGGTCGCGGTCGTCACGATGCCTGGCAGCGAGGTGATGACGCCGAGGAAGACGGCACCCGCGATCGCCTCGCCGAGCCCGGTGCGGTCCGCGAGCTCGTCGGCGGCGCGTGCGAGCCTGCTGCCCGCGAAGACGATGACGACGACGGAGCCGAGCAGCGCGAGCACGCTCGGCCAGAACGGCCAGGCGGTCACGGGGCGCCCCGCTTCGACCTCGGCGTCATGCGACCAGCCTGGTGGACGGCGCCTGCGGGCGCCCTCCTCGGCTCCCGGCCGGTCGGCCCGAGCCGGGTCAGTCGCTCCGCGCCGCGGAGGACAGGTCGTGCAGCGACCGCCCGGTCCGCGGCGCCCCCGTGAGGTGCGTGATGCGCTCGGCGCCGCCGGACGACAGCGCTACGGCGCCGGCACCGTAGAGCGCGGCGACCAGCGCGGCCGACTTGCCGAAGCCGATCCGGTTGCCGAGCCCCCGCCACACCGCGATGGAGCCGAAGAGCAGTGCCATGAGGCCCGAGACGGCCGCGCCGCCCACCAGCCCCGCCCCGACGGCGCCCTGCTTCGCGGTCTCGGTCAGCTCCGTCTTCGCGGTCGCGACCTCCTTGTCCACCAGGCTCGACACGTCATGGCCCACCTGCTCGGCCAGCTCGCTCAGACCGTCCCCGTCACCCCGCTCGTCGCTCATGACCACAGCGCAGCACCCGCGCCTGGACGCGGGGACGACATGGGCTCCGTGCGGACTCCACGCCGGGTGGGAGGTTCCGCCGGAGGACCGGCCGCCGCCCCCGGACCGCGCGTCAGGCCGTGTAGCCGGAGAAGTCCTCCTCGTGGATCCGCTTCCGCTTGACCCCCGCGTCGCGCAGGGCGTCGACCGCGGCGTCGACCATCCGGGGCGTCCCGACGACGTAGTGGTCGAAGTCCCGTGGCTTCCCGAGGACGGACTGGAGCAGCGCCTTCCCGAGGCGCCGCCGCTCGCCCTGCCACCCGGGATCACGGGTCATCACGGTCGCGAGGACGAAGCCGGGGTTCGCAGCGGCGAGCGCCCGCAGCTCGTCGAGGTAGGCGACCGACGACCGATCCCGGTTCACGAGGAGGAGTCGCACGTCGTGCAGCCCGCCGCGGTGGTCCAGCTCGCGGAGCATGCTGACGAAGGGCACGACCCCGATCCCGCCCGCGATGAACGACAGGGGACGGCGCCGCGACGCCGGCAGCACGAGGTCGCCCTTGACCCGTTGGATCCGCACCCGCTCCCCCGGCTCGAGGGCGGCGAGGGTGCGCTTGTACCCGCTGTCGCCGGACCGCACGGCGATCGTGATGCGGCCGGTCTCCGAGGGCGCGTTGACGATCGACAGCTTGCGGCTGCTCCTGCGGTCGGGCCACCGCAGGTGCTCGACCTCGACGCGGCAGTACTGGCCGGCGAGGAACGGCACCTCCTCCTCCGGCTCGAAGGCGAGCTCGAGGGTCCTGGCGGCGATCTCACGGCGGGCGACGAGGACCGCCCCGGTCGAGGCGCTCATGGACGCGTCCGCTCCTCGGCCTGATGCATCACGTGCCCGCCCCCTGTCCGGTCCGCTCGCGGCGCCGGGCGCTGCTCGCGGACTCGAGGCGAGGCGGCGGCCCTGCCGTCGGCGGTTCCGACGGTGCGGCGTGCACTGCTGAGCGTCCGTCGGCCCTCTGGGCGTTCTCTGGCCGCTCACCGATGACGGGCTGTCCGTCGAGGAAGCACCGGTTGAGTCCTCGAAGGACCGCAGGCCGGTCGCCCCTCGCTCGCGCTACATGCCGGAGACGCTCTGCATCGCCTGGTCGAAGAGCCCGGTCAGCGCCGGGCCGGCCACGCCCCACAGCAGGACGACGAGTCCCGCGGTCATCAGGGTGACGAGCACCCAGCCCGGCACGTCGCCCCGTTCGGCGTCGTCCGCGAGCGGTCGGCGGGTGGTCGCGAGCAGCGTCTTCATCGGGTCCTCCGGGCGGATCTCGGGTCGCCGTCAGTGTGCTCGCCCGGACGCTCGGGCGGCGGCGGTTCTCCACAGGACGTGGCCCGGGTGCGGTGCGCTCGACACCCGAAGTGGGAGCCGAGACGCCGCCGGCGCGTCCCTACGCTGCCGGACGGCCGGAGCGACGTGGAAAAGGACTGATGACCAGCAGGAACGCCGTCACGCGACTGAGCGCGGTCCTCGTCGCGCTCGGCGTCGTCGCGACCGCGGCGGAGGCCGCGCCCCGCGCCTCGGATCCGCTGGCCGTCCCCATGGCGCGGACGATCGCCGGGGCCCCGACGACGGGCGGCCCCGCGGGCCTGCACCCCGCCGACATCACCGACGCCTACGGGCTGTCCGGCGGGGTCGTGGGCGGCACCGTCGGCGTCGTGATCCCCTACGACACCCCCGAGCTGGAGTCCGACCTCGCCCGGTACCGCAGCACCTTCGGGCTGCCGGCCTGCACCACGGCGAACGGCTGCTTCCGCAAGGTCGACCAGGACGGCGGCACCTCGTACCCCGCCTTCGACGCCGGCTGGAGCCTCGAGGCGAGCCTCGACGTCCAGGCGGTCAGCGCGGCCTGCCCGTCCTGCCGGATCCTCGTGGTCGAGACCGCGAGCGCCGCCGTCAGCTCGCTGGGCACCGGCGTGAACACCGCGGTGGCGCTCGGCGCGCAGGCCGTGTCGATGTCGTGGGGCGCTCCCGAGACCGCCGATGCGTCCGTCGTCACCGCCCGCTACTTCACGCACCAGGGCGTCGCGCTGGTCGCCGCCACGGGCGACTCCGGCTACCCGCAGGCCACGATCCCGGCGACGCTGCCGACTGTGATCGCCGTCGGCGGGACGACGCTGAGCCGCGCGGGCGCCACCGGCGCCGCGCAGCGCCGGGCCGCGGACAGCGGCATCGAGGTGGCGAACGGCGACGCGACGCGCGCCGCGGGCATCACGCCGGAGCGGCAGCACCTCGCCACGCTCGCCGCCGCGAAGACGGCGCTCCGCACGGCGCGCGCCGGCGCACGCGCCGCCGCG
>NZ_JBHUEA010000013.1:0-78248 GCF_042680685.1 Amnibacterium endophyticum
GCGACGGCTGCCGCGACGACCGCACCCGCGACGAGCGCGGTCAGCTCGAGCGCCGGCAGCACGACGAGCGGCGACGAGCAGCCACACGGCGGCGACCGCGGCCGTCGACGTGCCGGTGTGCGCCACGACGGCCGCCGGCGCGATCCCGAGCACCGCGGTCGCGAGCGCCGAGGCGACCCGTCCGCAGCCGTGCCGGCGCAGCAGCAGCCAGAGGAGCAGGGCCTGGGCCGCGGCGAGCAGCAGCATCGCCGTGGCCGCCGCGGCGAGCACCGTGCCGCCCTGGAGCGCCTGCAGGGCGTGGAGCAGCAGGCCGAGCTGGACCCGTCCGGCCGCGAGCGGAGCCCACGGCGCGCCGCCCGCCCCGCCCGGCAGCCCCGCGAGCCACGCCGCGGCGAGGTCGAACCGCGCGGGGCCGGCCGGCAGGCGCTGGGCGGCCGGCGAGGCGACCTGGACGGCGACCAGCGCGTCGAGCAGCAGCCCGAGCGACAGGACGTCGGCCAGGATCCGTCGCTGCGGCTCAGCCCTCATCGCCGAGCCGCTCCCGGGGAGCGCGCCGCGGGGCGATCAGCGCAGCCGGCTGCACGGCGCCCCGACCGAATCGCAGGACCGCCCGGTCCGCGGCCTGCTCAGCGCCGCGCCACTGCTCGTCGTCGCTCCAGAGCCCCGGCATCTCCCCGTCGGCGTCGACCAGCTGCTCGCCGCGGGTGCCGAGCAGCCGCACCGCGCGGCCGCGCAGGTCCGCGGCCTGCAGCAGCTGGACCGTCTCCTCGTGGATGCGCCGCGCGAGGTCGGTCGGCTCGGCGAGCGTGCGCGACCGGGTGATGGTCGTGAAGTCCGCGAAGCGCACCTTCAGCGCGATCGTGCGGGCGCGGTAGCCGCCCTGCCGCAGCCGCACGGCGACGCGGTCCGCCTGGTCGAGCAGCTCCCGCCGCAGCGCGCCCAAGTCCGCGACGTCCTCGTGGAACGTGTTCTCGTGCCCGATGCTCTTCTCGGTGCGGCTCGTGTGCACGCGTCGTGCGTCCCGCCCCCACGCGAGGTCGTGCAGCTTGGCACCGGCGCCGGGACCGAGCCAGGACGTCAGCACGGCGGGCGGGGTCTCGGCCAGGTCGCGGACGGTTCGGACGCCCCGGCGCTGCAGGGCGTCGCGGGTGGCGGGCCCGACGCCCCAGAGCGCGTCGATCGGCAGCGGGTGCAGGAACTCGAGGGTCGCCTCCGGGGGCACGACGAGCAGCCCGTCGGGCTTCGAGCGCGTGGAGGCGAGCTTCGCGATGAACTTCGTCGCCCCGGCCCCGACCGAGCAGGTGAGCCCGGTCTCCTTCCGCACCCGGGCGCGCAGGTCGGCCGCGATCACGGCGGGCGGGCCGAAGAGCCGCACCGATCCCGCGACGTCGAGGAAGGCCTCGTCGATCGACAGCGGCTCGACCCGCGGCGTGACGTCCCGGAAGATCCGCATGACCTCCGCCGACGCGTCGCGGTACTTCGCGAAGTGGGGCCTGAGGACCACGGCCTGCGGGCACAGCCGGAGCGCTCGCGCGACGGGCATGGCGCTGCGCACCCCGAACCGGCGGGCGGCGTAGTTGGCGCTCGTGACGACGCCCCGCCCGCCCTCGTGCCCGATCACGACGGGGCGGTGCACGAGCTCGGGGTGCTCGAGCAGCTCGACGGAGGCGAAGAACGCGTCCATGTCGACGTGCAGCACCGTGGCGCGGGAGCTGTCGACGTCAGCCGCGGACACCTGCCGCTCCCCCTGCCCGCCCTTGCTGACCACGCCCCCATTCTCGCGGCTCGCGCCGACAGGCGCCCGCCGTGCGGCGCGCCTCAGACGACCCGGAGGGCCTTCACCATCTCGAGCTCGAGCGAGGGCGGGGTCAGCGGGTAGGGGCTGGTCCGGCCGGTCATCACGAAGCCGCGCGAGGCGTAGGCGGCGATCGCGCGCGGGTTGCGCTCGTTCACCTCGAGCCGCAGCTGGTCGCCCTGCCGGGCCGCCCACTCCTCGACCCCGTCGAGCAGCGCGTCCGTCACCCCGGCGCGCCGACCGCGCGCGCGCGGGGTCACGTAGACCCCGACCAGCGTCGCGACGCCCTCCGTGACGACGCCGCCCATCGTGCCGAGCAGCGCGCCGCCCGGAGCCTCGGCGACCAGGCGGACCCCCGAGGCGCGCCCGCGGGCCTGACGCCGCCAGTGCGACTCGGGATGCCGGCGGGCCGCCTCGAGCGTCTCGAGGTAGGCGATCGGGGTGTCCGCCAGCATCTCGAGCCGCAGGTCCCGCACGCGCGGCCAGTCCTGCTCCACGGTGGTCCGCACCCGGAAGGCGATCATCGAGCGGCCGCCGCCCGCAGCGCGCGCTCCTCCGCCGGGATGCGGAAGCCGAGCAGCAGCACCGCGTTCAGCACGGTGAAGACGAGCGCGGTGAGCCACGCGGTCCCGGCGAGCGGCAGCACCACGCCCTCGACCGCGACGACGACGTAGTTCGGGTGCGGCAGGAACCGGTAGGGCCCGCGACGGACGAGCGGCAGGCCCGGTACGACGACGATCCGGGTGTTCCAGCGGTGCCCGAGCGAGCCGATGCACCACCAGCGCAGCCCCTGGCAGGCGAGCGCGAGCACCGCGGCCGGGACGGACAGGGTCGTGATGAACGGGCGCCCGGCGAGCAGCGGCTCGAGCGCGCACGCGACGATGAGGCCCGTGTGCAGCGCCACCATGGGCGGGAAGTGCCCCTGACCCGCCTCGACGCCGCCGCGCGCGAAGGCCCAGCGCGCGTTCCGCGTGGAGACGACCAGCTCGACGACGCGCTCCGCCGCAGTGCCCGCGAGCAGCGCGGCGTAGGCCGCGTAGGCGAGCCACCAGCCGGGGGCGCCGGCCTCGATCACGCGGCGGCCTGCTGCGGCAGCGCCGCGCCCCAGCGCAGCAGCACCAGCTCGGCGCTGACCCCGGGGCCGAGCGCGAAGAGCAGGCCGTGGTCGCCGTCGCGGTGCTCCGCGGCGAGCTCCGCGGCGAGCACGTGGAGCACGCCCGAGGACGACAGGTTGCCGACCTCCGCCATCGTGGCCCAGCTGCGGTCGAGGGCGTCGCCCGGCAGGTCGAGACCGCGCGTGAACGCGTCGAGCACCTTCGGACCTCCGGGGTGCGCGACCCACGCGGCGACCTCCGGCACGTCGAGCCCGTTCGCGGCGAGGAACGCGCGCACGTCCGACGCGAAGTTCGCGTCGATCACGGGTACCACCCCGGCGGACAGGATCACGCGGAACCCCGTCTCGCTCGGCCGGAACCCGATCACGTCGCGGGAGTCCGGGTAGAGGCGGCTCCGCGTCGCGACGACGGCCGGCCCCGGCGCCCGGTGCGCGTCCCCGACCAGCACCACGGCGGCGGCGCCGTCGCCGAACAGGCCGCTCGCGACGAGGTTGTCCATCGAGTCGTCGTCGCGCTGCACCGTGAGCGAGCACAGCTCGACGCTGACGAGCAGGGCGACCTCGTGCGGGTGCCCGGCGAGGTAGTCGTGCACGCGGGCGATGCCGCTCGCGCCCGCGACGCAGCCGAGCCCGAACATCGGCATGCGCTTCACGTCCTCCCGCAGCCCGACCAGGGGCACGAGCAGCGCGTCGACGCTCGGCGCCGAGACGCCGGTGACCGAGGTGAACACGACGAGGTCGACGTCGGCGGCGGCGACGGCCGCCCGCGTCAGCGCGTCCTCGATCGCGACCGCGGCGAGCCGGGTCGCCTCGGCGACGAAGCGGTCGTTCGTCTGGCCGAACGTGACGGCGTCGCGGTACTGCTCGAGGGGCAGGACGAGGTGCCGCCGGTCCACGCGGGTCGCGGCGTGGAGGCGGCGGAGCAGCGCCTGGCGGACGGGATCGGCGGTGACGAGCGGCGCGATCGTCTCCGCGATCGCGGCCTGCGGGTACACGTGGTCCGGCAGCGCCGTTCCGACGGCGGCGATGCGGGACATTCTGCGAACGGTACCCGGACTAGGGTCCGCAGCCGTGCCCATCATCGACAACGCGGTGTACGTGGACGGCCGCCGCACACCGGACCCCCAGGACCTCGCGCAGACGTGCGACCTGGTGCGCGAGCGCCGCGGCTTCGGCTGGATCGGGCTCTACCGCCCGGGGAGCGATGAGCTGCAGGCGGTCGCGGACGAGTTCGGGCTGCACCCCCTGGCTGTCGAGGACGCGACGGAGGGCCACCAGCGGCCGAAGATCGAGCGCTACGGGGCCGACCGCTTCGTCGTGCTCCGCCCCGCCCGCTACCTGGACGACGAGGAGCGGGTCGACTTCGGCGAGATCGACCTGTTCCTCGGCACCGACTTCGTCGTCGTGATCCGGCACGGGGAGGCGCCGGACCTGAAGGCGGTGCGGACGCGCCTCGAGTCGGAGCCGCGGCTGCTCGCCGCCGGCCCGATCGCGGTCCTGTACGCGGTCGCCGACCGCGTCGTCGACGACTACGCGTCGGTCGTGAAGGGCCTCGAGAACGACATCGACGAGATCGAGGACCAGCTGTTCGGCGGCGACGCCTCGGTGTCGCAGCGTATCTACGAGCTGATCGGCGAGGTGGTGACCTTTCAGCGCGCCGTCACGCCGCTCGTCGGGCTGATCGAGGAGCTGCGGAGCGACCTCGAGGGCCGGGAGCCGCTGCTCGAGGTGCGCCGCGCGCTCCGCGACGTGCTCGACCACGTGACCTCGATCGCGCAGCGGGTCGAGGAGTTCCGCGTGCTCCTGCAGAACGCGCTGACGGTGAACGCGACGCTGGTCGCGCAGCGGCAGAACGACCAGATGGAGCGGCTGACCCGCGACAGCTACGAGCAGGGCAACCAGGTGAAGAAGGTCTCCTCCTGGGCCGCGATCGGGTTCTTCCCGGCGTCCCTCGCATCGATCTGGGGCATGAACTTCAAGTACATGCCCGAGCTCGCGCTGCCGTTCGGCTACCCGCTCGCGCTGCTCGTGATGCTGACCCTCGGCGTCGTCCTCTACGTGAGCTTCAAGCGGCGCAACTGGCTGTGACCCGGGCGGTCGCCGTCGACCGCCCGGGTCCGCTGATCAGCTGAGCGCCGCGTCCAGGGTGATCTCGACGCCGGTCAGCGCCTTGCTCACCGGGCAGCCGGCCTTCGCGGCCTGCGCGGCGCGCTCGAACCCGGCCGCGTCGAGGCCCTCGACGTCCCCGCGCACCTTCAGCACGATGCCGGTGAGCTTGAACCCGCCGGCCTGCTCGTCCGGGCCGAGCGTGACGTCCGCGGTCACCTCGAGGGACTGCGGCGTGCCGCCCTCCTCGGCGATGTTGGCGGAGAGCTGCATCGCGTAGCAGGCGCTGTGGGCGGCGGCGATCAGCTCCTCGGGGCTGGTGACGCCGCCGGCGTCCTCGGCGGCGCGGCGCGGGAACGAGACGTCGTAGGTGCCGACCTTCGAGCTGGAGAGCTCGACCTGGCCGGAGCCGTCCTGCAGGCCGCCGTCCCAGGCGGTGCGAGCGGTGCGCGTGGGCATGGTGCTCCTCATGGGTCATGGGCCCGAACCGGGCCGACAGGAACCTACGGCGCGGAGGCTCCCGGTATTCCGGACGCCCCGCGCAGCCGCGCGAGGCGCAGCTCCGCCTGCTGCGGAGCCGCCGCCCGGCCGAGCAGACGTCGGGTGGAGGCGAGCACCGCGCGGGTGGAGGCGACCTGCAGCCGGTCCGGCCGTCGCACGCCGAGCATCTGCCGCGCCCAGGCCGGCAGGGTCTCGGCGGCGCCCCAGAACAGCGGAGGGTAGGTGAGGGCCACCGGGTTCGGCAGCGGGGGCCGCCGGATGAACCGGACCGCGTCCCGCACGCGGTCGTCCGCGACCAGCGCGGGGCGGAACGCCTCGAGCCGCTGCTCGAGCTGCGCGACGCTGCGGGGCGGGTCGGGCACGCCCATCAGCTCGCCCGCCACCGCCCAGTCGCGCACGTAGGCGTCCGCCCCGCCCGGCACCTCGCGGCCGGAGAAGGCCTGGAAGGCGCGGAGGAACGAGTCGGCGAAGGCGATGTGCACCCAGGAGACGAGGTCGGCGTCCTGCGCGGCGTAGGCGACGGATGCGCCCGAGGAGTCCGTGTAGGTGCCGCGGACGTGCTCGTGCAGGTGCCGCACCCAGCCGCAGGCCCGCTCCGCCTGCTCGCGGGTGCCGTAGGTCGTCGTGGTGATCCAGCGGATCGTGCCGACGAGCCGGCCGAGCGGGTCCTCGCGGTACCGGGAGTGGTCGTGCACGCCCGCCATCGCGCCCGGGTGCAGCGCCTGCATCAGCAGCGCGCGCGGACCGGCCACCAGGGTCGCGATGTCCTCGTGCACCGCCCACGGCGCCGAGTCCGCGGCGAACCAGCCGGCGTCGTCGCCCTCGGACAGCGCGCGCACGTGCTCCGGGACGCCGGACGGCTGCCCCGACAGCACCTGCAGCACCCGGCGCCGCAGGAAGTCGTCGACCAGCACCGGCCCATTGTCCGGCGCCACGGCGGAGGGACTGCGCGGAGCACCGGCCTCCGGGCTCCGGCTCAGTCGGCGTGGGCGCCCTCGAGCAGTCGGAACGTCAGAAGTCGCCGCCGAAGTCCCCGAGGCCGCCGCCGCCCAGGTCGCCGAAGTCCCCGAAGCCGTCCGAGACGTCCTGGCCGACGTCCTGGGCGCCGTCGGCGAGATCGGTCGTCGTGTCCCCGATGCCGGGCAGCACCATCTCCGCGATCGCCGACCCGATCACCACCCCGGCGACCGTGCCGAGCATGGAGCCGCCGATCACCGTGCCGAGGCCGGGGCCGCCGCGCGGGCCGAGCGATCGCTCCATGAAGCCCGGATGCCGCATCTCGGACCGCGTCGCGCTCCGCGCGAGGGTCCGCGGGTCGTCCGAGGCGGGCCGGTCCGTCGCCGCGGCGTGCGACGACAGGTCGTCGAACACCGCCCGGCGCTGCTGCGGCGTCAGCCGTGCGAAGGCCTCCGCGTGCACCTCCTCGACCGCGTCCGGCGGCGCGGTGCGCAGCAGGTAGCGGTAGCGCTCGACCGCCACCTCGTCCTCGTCGCGGCCCGCACCGCGGGTCGCCGGCGCGTCGTACCGCTGGCCGTACCGCGCGGACCCGTAGCCCCCGCCGTCCTGAGCGCTCCCGCCGCGGGTGTCGTCGTCGGTCAGGTAGCGCTTCAGCCTGTCCAGCAGTCCCATGCCGGAGACCGTATGCAGCGCGCCCGCGACGGGGCCCCGCGGCGCCTTTCGATCCCCCATGAGGACGCACAGCGGACCGAGGGCGAGCGCACGGGAAGCGACGCCTAGCGTCGGAGCGGCCCCACGACGAGAGGACAGTCCATGACGCGCTTCGGCTACACGCTGATGACGGAGCAGAGCGGCCCCAAGCAGATCGTCTCCTACGGCATCCAGGCCGAGGCGGTCGGCTTCGACTTCGAGGTGTCGAGCGACCACTACTCCCCGTGGCTGACCGAGCAGGGCCACGCGGGCTACGCGTGGTCGATGCTCGGCGCCGTCGCCCACGCGACCGAGCGGGTCGAGCTGATGACCTACGTCACCTGCCCGACCGTGCGGTACCACCCGGCGGTCGTCGCGCAGAAGGCGGCGACGCTGCAGATCCTGTCGGACGGCCGGTTCACCCTCGGGCTCGGCGCCGGCGAGAACCTGAACGAGCACGTCGTCGGGGAGGGCTGGCCGCCCGTCACCCAGCGGCAGGACATGCTCGTGGAGGCGGTCGAGATCATCAAGGCGCTCCACACGGGCGACCTGACGACCTACGACGGCGAGTACTTCCGGGTCGACTCGGCCCGCATCTGGGACGCGCCGGACGGCGGGGTGCCGATCGGCACCGCGGTCTCGGGCGCCAAGGGCATCGAGCGGTTCGCGCCGCTCGCCGACCACCTGATCGCCACCGACCCGGAGCCGGAGCTGTTCCAGCAGTGGGACGCGGCCCGTGGCGGGAAGCCGACCTCGCGGAAGATCGGTCAGGTGCCGATCTGCTGGGCGCCGGACAAGCAGCAGGCGATCGACATCGCGCACGAGCAGTTCCGCTGGTTCGGCGGCGGCTGGTTCGTCAACGCCGACCTGCCGACCCCCGCGGGCTTCGCGGCCGCCTCGCAGTTCGTGCGCAAGGAGGACGTCGCGGAGTCGATTCCGTGCGGGCCGGACCTCGACGAGCTGGTCGAGGGCGTCCGCTCCATCTGGGAGGCGGGCTTCACCGACGTCGCGCTCGTGCAGGTCGGCGACGTCCTGCAGCAGCGCTTCCTCGACGAGGTCGCGGAGCCCCTGCTCGAGAAGCTCCGCGCCGCCGCGCCGAAGGACTGATCAGCTGGGGCTGCGACCCGTCTTCTCCTGCAGGCGCTCGATGTGCTCCGACGCCTCCGCCTTCGTCAGGTCGGCAGAGATCTCCTCCCCGGCCTGGCGGGCGAGGGTGTCGAGGTAGCTCTTCTGCGCACCGGTCGCCGGCTCGTCGCCCGTGACCCAGTCGTGCGGGTCCTTCTCCGTGGTGCTCTTCTCGGGGCCGCCGAGGGTCTCCGCCTCCTGAGGCGGGGTGTACTGGTCGCGGTCCGCGGACGTCTCGTCGCTCATGCGCTCACCGTAGAACACATGTCCGACAGCGCACCCTGAGCGTCAGCGCTCGTAGAGCGGGCCGTCGTCCAGGTGGCGCAGCAGCTCGCCCGCGTCGTCGTAGACCTCGACCGCGCCCGTCTGCCGCAGCTCCGCAGCCGACACGCCGCCCGAGCGCACGCCGATGCAGCGGACGCCGGCGCGCTTCGCGGACTCGACGTCCCACACCGAGTCCCCCACCATGACGGCGCGGTCGGCGTCCACGCCCGCGCGCTCGAGCGCGACCCGGACGACGTCCGGCTCGGGCTTCGCCGTCTCGACGTCCTGGGCGGTGGTCACCGTCGCCACGGTGTCCCCGGGCTGCAGCACGTCCATCAGCGCGTCGAACTCCTCCTGCGGCGCGGAGGTCGCGAGCACGACCTGGAAGCCGCGCTCCGCGAGCGTCCGCAGCAGGTCCTGCGCCCCGTCGAACGCGCGCATCCGGTCGCGGTCGCGCCCGTAGTGCTCGCCGTGCCGCGCCTTCGCGTCGTCCCCGAGGCGATCGACGTCGTCGCCCAGCAGGTCCTGCAGCAGACGCCCGGAGTCCATCCCGATCGCGCGGTGGATGCGCCAGGCCGCGGCCGGGCGGCCGACCTCCTCGAGCGCGCGGCTCCACGCGTCGATGTGGAGGTAGTTCGTGTCGACGAGGGTCCCGTCGATGTCGAGCAGGACGGCGTCGCAGCTGCGGTCGGGCATCCCCCGATGCAACCAGCGCAGGATGGGAGGGTGCCGGTCCGCCTCCTCGTCCTCGCCGACACCCACGTGCCCAAGCGGGCGAAGGCCCTGCCCGACGAGGTGCTGCGCGAGCTCGACGCCGCCGACGGGGTCGTCCACGCGGGCGACTGGGTGGACGGGGCGACGGTCGACCTGCTCGAGGCCCGCAGCCCGATGCTGATCGGCGTCGCCGGCAACAACGACGGCCCCGAGCTGCACGCACGGCTGCCCGAGGTCGCCCGCGCGACGTTCGACGGCGTCCGGCTCGGCGTGGTGCACGAGACCGGAGCGGCGACGGGCCGCGAGCGGCGGATGGACGCGGCCTTCCCGGACACCGACGTGCTCGTGTTCGGGCACAGCCACATCCCGTGGGACACGACGACGCCGGCGGGCCTTCGGCTGCTGAACCCGGGCTCCCCCACCGACCGCCGGCAGCAGCCGCGGTGCACCTACGGCGTGCTGACGCTCGACGACGGCGCCGCGGACTGGGCGCTGCTGCCGGTCTGACCGTCCCACCAGCGCAGCACCCGCAGCGCGCGCAGCGTGATCCACCGGCTCGGCGCTCCCTCCTCCTCCATGTCGAGGAGCACGGGACCCATCCGGTGCTGCTCCATCGCCCACCGCCCGTCCGGACGACGCCGGCCCCGCAGCACCTCCACCGCCTCGGCGCACCGCTCGTCCCTCTCGGGGCGCGCGCGGCGGAAGTGCTCGAGCGCGCGGAGCACGTCGTAGTACCAGCGGGTCGGGAACGCCGGCATGGAGAAGCGCGGATCGATCGGCAGCCCGCTCGACCGGCGGAAGAGCAGGTGCCGCTCGAGGAGGTGCTCCTCCCCCGCCAGGCGGGCGGCGCGAGCCGCGGGCGAGACGCCTCCCTCCTCCTCCCAGGCGAGCAGCCCCTCGAGGACGCAGATCGTGGAGTGGAACGACGAGGCGGCGTCCGCGTCCTCGGCCCAGCAGTTCCACCCGCCGTCCGACAGCTGCCGCTCGAGCAGGGTCTCGACGACCGCATCCCCGCCGGTGCCGAAGTACGCCGCGCTCGCCAGCGTCGTGCCGTTGATGCAGGGTTCGGTCTCACCGTCGAAGTAGGGCCGCCCTCCGTGGTCCCACAGCACGCGGTCGCGCACCAGCTCGACGGCCCGCCGCACCTCCGGTGCCCCCGGGTCGGCGCCGAGGTCGCGGAGGGTCTCGAGCGAGAAGTGCGTCGAGGTCCACGCGTCGAAGAACGGCCGCCGCTCGTCGACCCACCCCGGCCGGTACACCCCGCCGTCCCACAGGCCGTCGTCGGCCTGCTCCGCGAGCAGGCGCGCGCCCCAGCCCTCGGTCGACACGCGGGCACGCTCAGCGGCGACCTCGGCGGGCTCCGCGTCGACGAGGTCGGCCAGCACCTGCCAGCGGATCGCCGGGTCGCCCGCCAGCAGCCAGCGCGTCACGCCGTCCATCGCGCGACGGTAGCGCTCAGGCGGTCACGAAGTCGATCAGCTGCTCGACGCGGCCGAGCAGCTGCGGCTCGAGGTGCTGGTAGTGGTCGACCCTGGACAGGATCCGCTGCCAGGCGCGCGCGATGTCGGCCTGGTCCTCGTGCGGCCAGCCGAGCGCCTCGCAGACGCCGTGCTTCCACTCGGTGCCGCGCGGGATCACCGGCCAGGCCTTCATGCCGAGCCGGTCGGGCTTCACCGCCTGCCAGATGTCGATGTACGGGTGCCCGACGACCAGAACGTCGCCCCGGTAGGGCTTCACCGCGGCGTCCGCGATGCGGCTCTCCTTGCTGCCCGCGACCAGGTGGTCGACCAGCACGCCGACGCGGCGCTCCGGCCCGGGCCGGAAGACCTGCAGCACCTCGTCCAGGTGGTCGACGCCCTGCAGGTACTCGACCGCGACGCCCTCGATCCGCAGGTCGTGACCCCACACCTTCTCGATGAGGTCGGCGTCGTGACGGCCCTCCACGAAGATGCGGCTGGCCCGGGCGACCCGCGCCTTCGCGCCCTCGACCGCGAAGGACCCCGAGGCGCTGCGCAGCGGCCCGGTCTGCTTCGGTGTCGCCCTCGGCACGCGGAGCGCGACTGCCTGCCCGTCGATGTGGAAGCCGGGCCCGATCGGGAACACGCGCACCTTGCCGCGGCGGTCCTCCAGCTTGACCATCCGGCCCTCGACGCCGACGACCGCCCCGACGAAGCCGCTCGCGACCTCCTCGACGACGACGCCGCGGTGCGCCTCGACGACCTTCGGCGGCGGCGCCTTCTTCTTCCAGCCGCCGTCCGACAGCACGTCCGTCCCGTAGCGATCCCAGCTCACACCGGGGACGGTACGTCGCGCCGCGCCCGCGACCGCCGACCGGGGCGCGTGTCGGCGGTCACCAGCCGTGGACGCGGGCGGCGGCCAGCGCGGCCACCGCGGCGCGGTCGCCCTCGAGGCGGAAGCGCGCGGCGTCGAAGGGGTCGGCCCGCTCCCACAGCAGGAGCAGCAGCTCGGCCGCCGAGGCGTGCACCCGGGCCGCGGGGTCCTCGCCGCCCCCGGTGGACCAGTCCGCGCCGATCCGCCAGCGGCGCGGGAGGTCGTCCGCGACCAGCTCCACCGCCCCGGGCAGCGCCGGCAGCGCGGTCCGAGCCCGCGGGACGAACACCTCGAGCAGCTCGTCGACCCCGTCCGCGCAGTCGTCGGCGCGCAGCTCCGGCACCGTCCGCCAGGGCGCGCCGCCCGCCGCTCGCAGGTCGGCGAGGTGCTTGCCGAGCTCGAGCACCATGCGCCGGCGCCAGAAGGCCGCGGTGCGGTCGGGTCCGCCGAGCACCCAGCAGGGGGTGTCCGCGGGCACCTCGCGGAGCGCCGCGAGCAGCGCCTCCGCGCCGTCCCGGTACCAGTCGGCGAGGTCGTCGACCTCGCCGGGCTCCGGCATGCGCGTCCCGCGTCCGCTGCGGAGGACGGTCGTCACCCAGCGCTGCACGCCGCCGACGTGCAGCACCATCGCCCGCACGTCCGGGAGCACGTCCCAGCCGATCGACGCCGTCGGATCGAGCCGTGCGACCTCGTCCGCGATCGCGTCCGCCAGGCGCTCGACGAGCGCGATGCGCCCGTCCCCGTCCTCCGTCATCGCTCGACCGTAGAGCAGGCCTAGGCTCTGCCCGCCATGAGTCCCGTCGCCCTCGCCGGGCGCGTGCGGCGCCGGCTCGCCCGGATCGGCCAGCCGCCTCCGCCCCCGCCGCCCTCGCCGAAGCAGCTCGGGATCGCCGCCTACCGCGAGCGCCGCTGGAAGGCCGCCGCCCGGCAGCTCGCGAAGGCCCTGCGCCGGGGCGGCGACCGCGAGACCTGGCTGACCGCGGCCTCCGCCCACGAGCGGCTGAAGCAGCCAGCGCTGCGCGACGCGCTCGCCCTGGCTGGCGACCACCTGTTCCCCTCGACCGCGTACGACTCGGCGGCGGCCTTCGCGGTCGCGACCACGCGGCCGCGCGAGCGGGACCAGGTCGGCGAGTTCCTCGCCGAGCACGCCGACGAGCTGCGGGCGGTCGCGGAGCAGCGGCTGGACGACGTCGCGCCGCGGTACGCGTTCGTGTACTGGGACACCCCGGAGCGCCCCGACGTGGTGGAGCACTGCGTCGACGCGATGCGCCGGCACCTGCCGCCGGGGCTCGAGCTGGTCGAGCTGTCCGCGGCCGCCCTGCCCGACTGGGTGGAGATCGACACGCGGATCACGGCGGCGGTCGACATCCCGGCGCACGGCGCGGACATGATCCGCCTGCACCTGCTCTCCCGCTACGGCGGGCTCTGGATCGACTCGAGCTGCCTGCTGAACGCCGGGTTCGCGGAGTGGTCCGAGCCCGTCCGCGCGGAGGACCTCTTCCTATTCACCTACGCGGGCTCCCGGACGGGCAACTGGTTCATCTGGGCGACCGCCGCGTCCTACCGCCTGCAGCTGCTGCGGGCGGCGATGGACGCCTGGTTCCTGTCGGGCCGGGGCTGGACCAACTACTTCCAGTTCCACGACGTCGTCGAGATGCTCTACTGGACCGACCCGCGCTACCGCGCCGAGTGGGACGCGGGACTGCACCTGCACCCGCGCGAGATGTTCGAGCTGCACCGCGCGCTCGGGCGGGCGCTCTCCGACGAGGAGTGGGCGGCCGTGCGGCACGCGCACCCGGTGAACAAGCTCAGCTGGCGGAAGTACAACGCGCCCGAGCTGCGGGACGACCCCGCCACGGGCATCGCGCGCCTCGTGGCGGAACCGCTGGGGGACGTCCCAGCCCGCCCCTAGCCTCGCGGCATGGCGAGGATCCTCATCACGGGCGCGGCCGGGAGCATCGGCACCGCGATCGCACCCCTGCTGCGGGAGCGGGGGCACGCACTGCGGCTGCTCGACCTGCAGCGACCCGCCGCGGCGACCCCCGAGGACGAGGTGGTGCTCGCCTCCGCCGTCGACGACGGGGCGATGCGGCAGGCGGCGGAGGGCGCGGACCTGCTGCTGCACCTCGCGAGCTTCGCGTCGGAGCGGTCGTGGCGGGACATCGTCGAGGTGAACGTCGAGTCGGCGCGGGTCGCGCTCGACGCCGCCCGCGACGCCCGGGTGCCGGTCACCGTGCTCGCGAGCTCGGTCCACGCCGCCGGGTTCGTCCCCTCCGACGAGGCCGGCGAGGGGATGCCGCGGGCGCGGCCCGACACGTACTACGGCTTCTCGAAGGTCGTGGCGGAGTCGCTCGGCGACCTGTACGCCGACCGGTTCGGGATGCGGATCGTCAGCGCGCGCATCATGACGTTCGGACCCCGTCCCCACGACGCCAGGTCTCGCAGCACGTGGCTGTCGCCCGGCGACATGGCCCGGCTCGTGCAGGCCTCGTTCGACGCGCCCGTCGGCAACTCGGTGGTGTGGGGCGTCTCCCGCAACGGCCGGCGCACGGTCTCGCTCGAGCCCGGCCGCGCGATCGGCTACGAGCCGGAGGACGACGCGGAGGACCACGTCGAGCGCCTCGCGGCCGACCTCGGGCTCGCCTCCCCCGACGACATCCCGCCGGTCGGCTCCGCGCCGCTCGGCGGGACCTTCACGGACACGCCGCTCGGCGAGCCCATGGGGTGATGCCGTGGTCGCCCGTCAGCCCTGCGCGCGCTCCGACACCGGCTGCCAGCGCCGCCAGGTGGTGAGGCGCGACTCGTAGTCCCGCTCGGCGATGCCGAGCGGCCCGCTGCCGAAGAAGACCCGCAGGGGCGGCTCGTCCGCGTCGACGATCTCGAGGATCGGGCCCCGGGTCGCCTCCGGGTCGCCGGGCGTGCCGTTGCGGCTGGAGCGCTGCTCCTCCGCCTTCTTCTTGAACTCGTCGTACGCCGGGATCGCGTCCGCGTGCTTGGCGGAGGGTCCGGCCCAGTCGGTGGAGAAGCCGCCGGGCTCGATCAGCGTCACGTGGATCCCGAAGTCCGCGACCTCCTGCGCGAGCGACTGCGACATGCCCTCGAGCGCCCACTTGGAGGCGTGGTAGGCGCCGACGTTGGGGAAGGCGCTGATGCCGCCGATGGAGGAGACCTGGATGATGTGGCCGGAGCCCTGCTCGCGCATGCCGGGGAGGACCGCCTGGGTCACCCACAGCGCGCCGAACAGGTTGGTCTCCAGCTGGTCGCGCAGCTCCTGCTCGCTGATCTCCTCGACCATGCCGAACTGGCCGTAGCCCGCGTTGTTGATCGCGACGTCGATGCGCCCGAACCGCTCGACGGCCTGCCGCACCGCGTCGCCCACCGCCTGCTTGTCGGTCACGTCGAGGCGCAGCGGCAGCACCGCGTCGCCGAAGCGCTCGACCAGGTCGGACATCGTGTCCGTGTCCCGCGCCGTCCCGGCGACCCGGTCGCCGCGCTCGAGGGCGGCGATCGCCCACTCGCGGCCGAAGCCGCGGGACGTCCCCGTGATGAACCACACCTTGCTCATGACCGACAGGTTCCGCCACGCCTCCTGAACGCGGCCCGAGCACCCGCCGACGATCAGAAGGGGCAGTCGTCCGGGTCGACGAGGTGGGGCGGCACCGGCGTGGGGTCGGGAGGTTCCACCGGTCGCGTCACGATGGTGGTGCCGGTCGCGGTGCGCCAGAGCCCGGTGCGGTCGGCGAGCAGGCGGTAGTCGCCCGCACCCTCGGTCTTGTCCCGGTGCTCCCGCCGCGTCAGGAGCACGAGGTTGTCCGGGTCGGTCCTGCCACCGGCCCCGTCCTGATGGAACGGGACGACGTGGTCGACCTCGGCCTCCCCGGGCGACCTCGGCGCGGTCGGCCCCCGCGTGGCGCCGTCCGCCATCCGCAGCCAGAGCCGGAGGTCCTTCGAGGGGCGGTACCGAGCGCGGCCGAGCGCGAGGGCGGCGCCGGTGAACGGATCGGTCAGCACCCGCACCCACGACTTCGCGTCCGCGGCCAGGCGGAGCGCGGTGCCCGTACCGATGACGCCGTAGCCCTCGAGGAGGGCCGGTGCCGTCGAGTGGCCGAGGGCGGTCATCGCCGGGATCGTGACGAGGACCTGCGGCTCGACCCCGCGCCGCCCGGGCACGAGCGCCCCGGCGGCCTTCCGCGGGCGGCGGAGCGCCTGGCGGAGGCCGTCGACCAGCGCGTCGGCGCGCAGCTGCCCGACCCCGCGGCTCTCGCCCTCGCGGCCGGCGGCGTGCACGGCGGCACGGGACAGCTGATGGTCGAGGGCGATCGCGTCGGCAGCGGGCAGGTACGCGTGCAGCCAGGCCATCCCGTCCGCCGCCGGGTCGAGCCGGACGTGCCGCCGTGCTGCGGCCCTCTCGTGGCGGTCGTCCGCGGTCGAGGCCTGCAGCCGCTCCCGGAGGCGCCGCAGCGCGTCCGGCAGGCCCGTCGGAGCGACGTGGAGGATCTTCGCGAGCGCCTGCTCGTCGAACTCGGCGTGCAGGGAGGGGTCGAGGCCGTCGAGCTCGGCGTGCACGGTCTGCATGACCCGCCAGGTCGTACCGCCGTGCACGAACAGGCCCCACACCCGCGGCAGCGCCGCCTCGAGGTCGGAACCCGTGTGCACGAGCGTCCTCGCCGTCGTCGACGCGACCCGCAGCCGGAGTGCGAGGTCGGTGAAGAAGCCGCGCTGGTAGGGCGTGTTCGCCGCGGTCGGCTCGCCCTCCTCCGCGAGCGCGGTGCGCCACGCGGCGAGCGCGGCGACGACGCGGCGGGACTCGTCGCGCTGCAGCTGCTGCTGCAGATCCGTCACCACCTCCAGCGCCGCGAGCACCGGATCCGGCTCGGGCGCCGACTCCGGCGCGATCGGCAGCCGCTGCCACTCGTCGGGGTCGACGTCGCACTCGTCGGTCAGCCCGATGCGCACCTGCACGGATGCCGGGTCGATCCGCTGCGCGTACAGCTGCTCCAGCACCCAGACCCGCCGCGACTCGTCCCGCAGCGCGGCGAGGGTGTCGTGCACGCCCTCCCCCGCTGCCTCCCGCGGCCGCACCAGCACCGTCTCGAGCATCCAGTCGAGGAAGTGCGGGCCGAACGTCAGCCGGCGTCGGCGTTCCGCGAGCACCCGCTCGCCCTGCCGCGGCAGGCGCAGCGGCACGATTTCCACGAGATCCTCCGCGCACATCCGCTGCAACATGCGAACACAGTATCGAAGGGCGCCGACACCGACCCCGGCCTGTCAGGACACAGCCCCCGAGGCCCGGCGACACCTCTTCGAACACTTGTGCACAGCTCGTCCCCATGTGCAGGAGGCCGATCGCCTTCGCGGGCGGGTGTGGTCTCGAGGCTCCTTCGTCGCACCTCGACCGGCGGTGGAGGCGTGGAGGCGTCGAGGCGTCGGTCGCGCTCGGGCTCGACCGGCGGTGGAGGCGTGGAGGCGTCGGTCGTGCTCGGGGCTCGATCGGCGGTGGGGGCCGCCGGCCGAGCGGCGCGGCGTCAGGGGCGGAGGGAGGGCGGCGTGCGGACGCCGTGCTCGTGGCGCAGGAGCGAGCGCGCGGCCAGGTAGCCGCCCTGACCGTGCACGCCGGGGCCCGGAGCCGCCGCGGCCGAGCAGAGGTACAGACGGTGGCCCACCCGGTACGGGTCCGGACCGGGCAGCGGGCGGGCGATCAGCTGGCGGAGGCCCACCGCGCCGGCCGCGATGTCGCCGCCGCCGAGGTTCGGGTCCCAGCGCCCGACGTCCTCCGCGCTCCGGGCGCTCGACGCGAGCACCACGTCGCGGAAGCCGGGGGCGAAGCGCTCCACGGCCGCGGTGACGAGCGCCGTCGGGTCGAGCGTCGAGCCGCCCGGAAGGTGCGTGTACGCCCAGAGGACGTGCTTGCCGGCGGGCGCCCGCGTCGGGTCGAGCACGGTCGGCTGCGCCGCGAGCGCGTACGGGCGCTCGGGCACCCGGCCGCGCGCGACCTGCCGCTCCGCGAGCGCCACCTCGTCCCGGGTGCCGCCGAGGTGCAGGGTGACCGCCTCGTGCAGCGCGGGGTCCCGCCACGGCACGGGCGCGTCGAGCGCGAAGTCGACCTTGCCGATGCCGTCGCCGAACCGGAACGTGCGCAGCCACGCCCGCACGGCCGGATGGATGCGGTGCCGGGCGGTCCGCAGCAGGGTGGGGACGCTCGTGTCGAGCACGATCGCTGCGGACGCGGGCAGGTCGCGCACGTCGACGACCTCGCGCCCGGTCTCGATGCGGCCGCCGTGCGCGAGCAGGTCCGCGACGAGCGCGTCCGGGATCGTCGACGTGCCGCCCTCGGGGATCGGCCACCCCCGGGCGTGCGCCTGCACCGCGAGCGCCAGGCCCGCGGCGGCGGTCGAGAGCGACGGCATGGGGCGGATCGTGTGCGCCATCACCCCGGTGATGAGGGCGGCGGCGTCGCGGGTGCGCCAGCGGCCGTCCCAGGCGGGGCCGCCCTGGTCGAGGACGGCGAGCCCGAACCGCAGCGCCGCGGCCGGGTCGGGCGGCACGCGCAGCACGGGTCCGCCCGTGAAGCGGGCGACGCGGTCGGCGCGCGCCGCGAGCGGGCCGAGCAGCCGTCGCCAGGTCGGCCCGTCGGCGCCGAGGCCGGCGGCGGTGCGGGCCAGGTCGCGCCAGGCGAGCGCCGAGGAGCCGTCCTCGAAGGGGTGGGCGTAGGAGAGCTCCGGGGTCAGCATCCTGATGCGCTCCGCGAGGCCGAAGCGGCGGAAGAAGGGCGACGCCACCGCCATCGGGTGCACCGCCGAGCCGAGGTCGTGCCGGAAGCCGGGCAGGGTCGCCTCCGCCGTCCGCGCCGCTCCCCCGACCTCGTCCGCGCCCTCGATCACCACCACGTCGAGCCCCGAGCGCGCGAGCGTGACCGCGGCGGCGAGCCCGTTCACCCCGGCTCCGACCACGACGACGTCCGGTTCGCTCATGACCGCTCCTCCCCGCCGCCTCCCGGCACCCCGGGGCAAGGATGGCCCGCATGGCTGAGATCACGACCGAGCACGACGCCGACGGCTCCCGCTACGTCGCCCTGCTCGAGGGCCGCCCCATCGGCGAGGCCCGCTACACGGACGGCGACGGCGAGCGGACCTTCACGCACACCCTGATCGACAAGGACCAGGAGGGCAACGGCTACGGCACGTCGCTGATCCGCGCCGCGCTCGACGACACGCGGGGCACGGGGCTCACGCCGGTCGGGCAGTGCCCGATGGTCGCGCACTTCCTCGAGAAGCACCCGGAGTACGCGCGCCCCTCCTCCTGACGCGCCTAGGCTCGCTGACCGATGCAGCCGGTCACCGAGGAACAGATCCGCGACTCCTTCGTCAACACCACCGCGGGCGACGCGAAGCGGGTCCCGATGCCCGGGCTGCACGAGGTGCTGTGGACCGAGCGCGAGTACCTCGGCTGGCACGACGCCAAGGCGCCGCAGCGCGCGTACCTCACCGTCTGGCGCGGGGACCATCCGATCTCGTTCGTGCTGCGCGCCGCGGAGCAGCGGACGCGGCCCGGCATCGGCGGCATGTGCTCCCTGTGCCACACCCCGCAGCCGGCGAGCCAGGTCGCGCTGTTCAGCGCGGCGCGTCCCGGCGACGCGGGCCGCAAGGGCGACACCGTCGGCACGTACATCTGCGCCGACCTCGGCTGCTCGGCCGCGATCCGCGTCGCCCCGCCCGCGGCGCCGATGCAGCTGCCCCCGGAGGAGATCGTGCAGCGCCGCATCGACGGCCTCCGCGAGCGCCTCGACTCCTTCGCGACGAGCGTCCTCACGCACTGACCGCCGTGTGCGGCGCGTACGGATCGGGCCGCCTGCCGTAGCGAACGCGTAAAGACCCGGCCCGGGCGCGCGCCGCCGCGGTCGGATCGGGACGTGCTCGACGTCCTCTGCATCGCCGGCGTGCTCGTGCTCGCCGCGCTGACCTCCGCCACCGCCCGCTGGGCGGCGAGGCGATGACCGCCTTCGCCGTCGTGGCCGCGGTGCTCGCCGTCGCCGCGACCGCCTACTGCGTCGTGGCGCTCGTGCACCCGGAGCGGTTCTGACGATGGCGGCGCTGCCCTTCCTCGCCACCCTCGGCGCGCTCGTCGCCGCCCTCGTGGTCCTCGGCCTGCCGCTGTCGACCTGGCTGGCGCGCACGTACACGGCGGAGCGCGACTGGGCGCTCGAGCGGGGCGTGTACCGCCTGCTCGGCGTCGACCCGCGCGCGACGCAGCGCTGGCCGGGCTACTTCCGCGGCCTGCTCGCGGTGTCGGTGCTCGGCGTGCTGCTGCTCTACGCCCTGCAGCGCCTGCAGCCGCTCCTGCCGTACTCCCTCGGGCTGCCCGCCGTGCCCCCGGGGCTCGCCCTCAGCACCGCGGTCTCGTTCGTGACCAACACGAACTGGCAGTCGTACGCGCCCGAGACCACGGTCGGCTACTCGGTGCAGGTCGCGGGCCTCGCGGCGCAGAACCTGCTGTCGGCCGCGATCGGGATCGTCGTCGCCGTCGCCCTGATCCGCGGGATCGCGGCCCGGGGCACGGGGACCCTCGGCAACGTGTGGGTCGACCTCGTCCGCACGATCGTGCGCGTGCTGCTGCCGCTGACGCTCGTCGCGGCCGTGGTGCTGCTCGCGACCGGCGTCGTGCAGAACCTCCACGGCTTCCAGACGGTCCGCGGCCTCGCCGGGGACGCGGTCGTGCCCGGCGGCCCGGTCGCGTCGCAGGAGGCGATCAAGCTGCTCGGCACGAACGGCGGCGGCTTCTTCAACGCGAACTCCGCGCACCCGTTCGAGAACCCGACGGGACTGTCGGACCTGTTCGAGATCGTCCTCCTGCTGCTCATCCCCTTCTCCATGCCCCGCGTCTACGGCCTCATGGTCGGCGACCGCCGGCAGGGCCGAGCCGTGCTCGCGGCCATGGTGCTGCTCGCCGCGCTGTGCCTCACCGCGATGGCGGTCGCCGAGACGGCCGGCGGCGGCACCGCGACACGGGCCGCGGGCGGCGCGATGGAGGGCAAGGAGCAGCGCTTCGGCGTGCTGACCTCCGCGCTCTTCGCGACCGCGACGACCCTCACCTCGACCGGGGCCGTCAACTCGATGCACGACTCGTTCACGCCGCTGGGCGGCATGGTCGCGATGATCGACATGATGCTCGGCGAGCTCGCGCCCGGCGGGGTCGGCTCCGGCCTCTACGGCTTCCTCGTCGTCGCGATCCTCGCGGTGTTCCTCGCGGGGCTCATGATCGGCCGCACGCCGCAGCTGCTCGGCAAGCAGGTCGGCGGCCGCGAGATCACCTTCGCGAGCCTGTACCTGCTCACCACCCCGACCGTCGTGCTGGCGGGCCTCGGCCTCACCTTCGCGATCCCCGCGGTCGCCGCCGACGTGCGCGGCACGTCGATGCTGAACACCGGCCCGCACGGCTTCTCCGAGGTGCTGTACGCCTTCACCTCGGCCGGGAACAACAACGGGTCGGCATTCGCGGGCCTCACCGCGGACACCGCCTGGCTGAACCCGGCGCTCGCCGCCGCCATGTGGTTCGGGCGGTACCTGCCGATCGTCCTCGTCCTCGCGCTCGCCGGCTCGTTCGCGGAGCAGGAGCCGCGCCCCGCCGGCGAGGGCGCCCTGCCGACGCACCGGCCGCAGTTCGTGCTGCTGTCGGCCGGCACCGCGCTCGTCGTGTCCGCCCTCACCTACTTCCCCGTCCTGGCCCTCGGGCCCCTGGCAGAAGGGCTGCGATGACCGCCGCCGATGTCCGCGCGCCGAGCGGCGCGTTCTCCGCCGGCGCCCTGCTGCGGAACCTGCCCGACGCGGTCCGCAAGCTGGACCCGCGCCACCTCGTCCGCAACCCGGTGATGCTGATCGTCGAGGTCGGCGCGGCGCTGACCACCGCGCTCGCGATCGCGCTGCCCCTCACGGGCGGCGCGGGAGTCGGCTTCACCTGGGCGATCGCGGTCTGCCTGTGGCTGACCGTGCTCTTCGCGACGCTCGCGGAGGCGGTGGCCGAGGGCCGCGGCCGCGCCCAGGCGGCGTCGCTGCGCGCGACCCGCACCACGACCGGCGCCACCCGGGTGCTCGGGTACGACGCCGCCGACCCGGCCGCGGCGAGCGCCCGGACCGAGGCGGTCGCCTCCGCCGACCTCGCGCAGGGCGACGTCGTCGTGGTCGTCGCGGGCGAGGTGATCCCGGGCGACGGCGACGTCGTGCACGGCATCGCGTCGGTCGACGAGTCCGCGATCACCGGGGAGTCCGCGCCCGTGGTCCGCGAGGCCGGCGGTGACCGGAGCGCGGTCACGGGCGGCACCCGGGTGCTGTCGGACCGCGTCGTGGTGCGGATCACCTCGAAGCCGGGCGAGACGTTCGTGGACCGGATGATCGCGCTCGTCGAGGGGGCGGTGCGGCAGAAGACGCCGAACGAGCTGGCGCTGTCGGTGCTGCTGTCGGCGCTGACGATCGTCTTCCTCGTCGTCGTGCTCGCGATCGGGCCGATCGCCGGCTCCCAGGGCGCGGCGCCCTCGCTCGCGGTCCTCGTCGCCCTGCTCGTCTGCCTGATCCCGACGACGATCGGCGCGCTGCTGTCCGCGATCGGCATCGCCGGCATGGACCGCCTCGTGCAGCGGAACGTGCTCGCGACCTCCGGCCGGGCGGTGGAGGCCGCCGGCGACGTGTCGACCCTGCTGCTCGACAAGACCGGCACCATCACCTACGGCAACCGCCGCGCCGCCGAGCTGCTGCCCCTGCCGGGCGTCGACGAGCGGCGGCTGACCGAGGTCGCCGCCCTCTCGTCGATCGCCGACCCGACGCCCGAGGGCGCGAGCGTCGTCGAGCTCGCCGCACGGCTCGGCGTCGTGCCCGCGGACTCGGCCGGGCGCACCGCCGTGCCCTTCACCGCGCAGACGCGGATGAGCGGCGTCGACGAGGCCGACGGGGCGCAGCTGCGCAAGGGCGCCGCCGCCAGCGTGCTCGCCTGGGTCGTCGAGCGCTCCGGCGTCGACGACGCGACGGCGCGGGCCCTCGACGAGCGGGTGCGGGCGGTGTCCGAGTCGGGCGGCACCCCGCTCGCGGTCGCGGAGGCCGGGCCCGACGGCATCGCTCGCCTGCTCGGCGTGATCCGGCTGAAGGACGTCGTCAAGGAGGGGCTCGCGGAGCGCTTCGCGGCGCTGCGCGCCATGGGCATCCGCACCGTCATGGTCACCGGCGACAACCCGCTCACCGCCCGCGCCATCGCCGCCGAGGCGGGCGTCGACGACGTGCTGGCCGAGGCGACGCCGGAGGACAAGCTCGCCCTGATCCGCCGCGAGCAGGAGGGCGGCCGCCTCGTCGCGATGACCGGCGACGGCACGAACGACGCGCCCGCGCTCGCGCAGGCCGACGTCGGCGTCGCGATGAACACCGGCACCTCCGCCGCGAAGGAGGCCGGCAACATGGTCGACCTCGACTCCGACCCGACGAAGCTGATCGACGTCGTCACGATCGGCAAGCAGCTGCTCATCACCCGCGGCGCGCTCACGACCTTCTCGATCGCGAACGACGTCGCGAAGTACTTCGCGATCGTGCCGGCGATGTTCGTCGGGGCCTTCCCCGGCCTCGCGGCGCTGAACGTGATGGGGCTGCACTCGCCGTCCTCGGCGATCCTGTCGGCGGTCGTCTTCAACGCGCTCGTGATCGTCGCGCTCATCCCGCTCGCGCTCCGCGGCGTGCGGTACCGCCCCTCCTCGGCCTCCGCGCTGCTCGGCCGCAACCTGCTCGTCTACGGGGTCGGCGGCGTCGTCGCCCCCTTCATCGGGATCAAGCTGATCGACCTCGTCGTCGCGCTGATCCCCGGCTTCTAGGAAGGAGCACCGCCATGCCCGGCCTGCTCGCCCGCGGCGCCGTCCGCACCTGGACCACCGCCCTCCGCCTGCTCGTGGCGACCGTCGTCGCGACCGTGCTGCTGACCGCCGTCGTGCTCGGGATCGGGCGCGTCGCCCTGCCCGCGCAGGCGGACGGCTCGCTCGTCGCCGCCGACGGCCGCGTCGTCGGCTCCGCCCTGATCGCGCAGCCGTTCGCCGACGCGGACGGGCGCGCTCTGCCGCAGTGGTTCCAGCCGCGGCCCTCCGCCGTCGACCACGACGGCGGCGCGTCCGGCGGCAGCAACCTCGGCCCCGACTCGGCCGTCCTCGTCAGGACGATCGCGGAGCGCCGCGCCGCCTACCTCGCCCTGAACGGCCCGGGCCCGGTCCCCGTCGACGCCCTGACCGCCTCCGGCTCCGGGCTCGACCCGCACGTGTCCGAGCAGAACGCGCTGCGGCAGGCCGACCGCGTCGCCCGTGCCCGCGACCTGCCGGCGGCGCGCGTGCGGGCGCTGGTCGAGGCGGCCGTGCAGGCCCCCGACCTCGGCTTCCTGGGGCAGCCGACCGTGAACGTGCTGCTGCTGAACCGCGCCCTGTCGGCCCTGTAGGGCCGCCGGAACGGAAAGGATGGGGCCGTGCGTGGACGACTGCTCGTCTTCCTCGGCGCCGCCCCCGGCGTCGGGAAGACCTTCGCGATGCTCGAGGAGGCCCATCGGCTCGCCGGGCAGGGGCGGCAGGTCGTGCTGGCCGTCGTGGAGGACCACGGCAGGGCGGCGACCGCGGCGCTCACCGAGGGCCTCGAGCGCGTGCCGCTGCGCCGGTCCGAGCACGGAGGGCTCCCCCTCGACGAGCCCGACGTCGCCGCGGTGATCGCCCGCGCCCCCGACGTGGCCGTCGTCGACGAGCTCGCCCACTCGAACGCCCCCGGCTCCCGGCACGCGAAGCGCTGGGCCGACGTGGAGGACCTGCTGCACGCGGGCATCGACGTGCTGTCGACCGTGAACGTGCAGCACATCGCGTCGCTGAACGACGTCGTCGAGCGCATCACCGGCGTGCCGCAGCGCGAGACCGTGCCCGACGACGTGCTGCGGCGCGCCGACCGCATCGAGCTCGTCGACCTCGCGCCGGACGCGCTGCGCGACCGCCTCGCGGCCGGTCAGGTGTACCCGGCCGCCCGGGTCGACGCGGCGCTGTCGAACTGGTTCCGGCTCGGCAACCTCACCGCGCTGCGCGAGCTCGCGCTGCTCTGGCTCGCCGACGAGGTGGAGAGCGCGCTGAAGCGCTACCGCTCGGAGCAGGGCATCGGCGCGGCGTGGGAGTCCCGCGAGCGCATCGTGGTCGCCCTGACCGGCGGTCCCGAGGGCGAGACGCTGCTGCGCCGGGGAGCGCGGGTCGCGGCGCGCACGGGCGCCGGCGAGCTGCTCGCGGTCCACGTCCTCGCCGAGGACGGGCTCGCGCCGCCCGACCCCGCCGCCCTCGCCGTGCAGCGCACGCTGGTCCAGGACCTCGGCGGCACGTTCCACCAGGTCGTCGGCGACGACATCCCCGCGGCGCTGATCGCCTTCGCGCGGGGCGTCGACGCGACGCAGCTCGTGCTCGGCGTCTCCCGCCGCGGGCGCCTCGCCGCCCTGCTGACCGGCGCCGGCACCTCCGCCCGGGTGATCCGCGCGTCCGGCGACATCGACGTGCACATCGTGACCCACGGCGCCGCGGCCGGGCGCCGCACCGCCCTGCCCGCCCGGCGCGGCGCGCTGTCCACGCGACGGCGCCTGGCGGGCTTCGCGCTCGCGGTGGTCGGCGGCCCGGCGCTCACCCTGCTGCTCACCGCCGTGCGCGACGGCGACTCGCTCACCGCGGAGGCGCTCGGCTACCAGCTGCTCGTCGTCCTCGTCGCGCTCGTCGGCGGCGCGTGGCCGGCCGCGTTCGCGGCCGTGCTGTCGGGCCTCACGATCGACCTGCTGTTCGTGCAGCCGGTGCTGCAGCTGTCGATCGCCCGGCCGTCGCACCTCGCCGCGCTCGTGCTCTACGTCGCGAACGGCCTGCTCGTCAGCCTGGTGGTGGGGCTCGCCGCGCGCCGCACCCGAGCGGCCCGCCGCTCCGCCGCGGAGGCCGAGGTGCTCGCCGCCGTCGCCGGCGGCGTGCTCCAGGGCGTCGACGCGGTCGACGCCCTGCTCGACCGGACGCTCGAGGCGTTCCGCGTCCGCGCCGTGCGCGTCGAGGACGACGAGGGAGTCCTCGAGGAGCGCGGCGACGCCGACGCCGACGGGCCCGTCACCGCGGTGCCGGTGCAGCCCGGCACCCGGCTGATCGTCGTCGGCCGGGTGCTCGACGCCTCCGACCGCCGGGTCCTGCAGGTCGTCGCCGCCCAGCTGGCCGCCGCCCTGCCGCGGCGGGTGCTCGCGGAGCGGGCGCGCGCCCTGGAGCCGCTCGCAGAGGTCGACCGGGTGCGGTCCGCGCTGCTCGCCGCGGTCGGGCACGACCTGCGGCGCCCGCTCGCCGTCGCGACCGCGGCGGTCACGAGCCTGCGCTCGTCCGCCGACCGGCTGTCGCCGAGCGACCGCACGGAGCTGCTGCAGGAGGCCGAGGGGAGCCTGGACCGGCTCGCCGGGCTGATCACCGACCTGCTCGATGTCAGCCGCGTGCAGGCGGGCGCGCTCGCCGTGCACCTCGAGTCCGTCGACGTCGAGGAGCTGCTGCCCGGCGCGCTCGACCACGCGGGCGCCGGCCCGGACGAGGTGCGGCTCCACGTGCCCGACGACGTGCCGCCGGTGCAGGCCGACCCGGTCCTGCTCGAGCGGGTGCTCGCGAACCTGCTGTCGAACGCGGTGCGGCACTCCCCCGCCGACCGACCCGTCGAGCTCACGCTCAGCCGGTTCGGCGAACGGGTGGAGGTGCGGGTCATCGACCACGGCCCGGGCGTCGAGCCGGACCGGCAGGCGCGGATGTTCCAGCCGTTCCAGCACACGACCGACACGGCCGACTCGGGCGGCGTCGGGCTGGGGCTCGCGCTCTCGCTCGGCTTCGCGGAGGGGATGGGCGCGAGCCTCACGCCGGAGGACACCCCGGGCGGCGGGCTCACGATGGTCGTCGGGCTGCCCGTCGACGCGACGGTGCGGGAGGGGGCGGACGCGTGAAGGTCCTGGTGGCGGACGACGACCCGCAGATCCTGAAGGCGCTGCGGATCATCCTCACCGCGCACGGCTACGACGTCGTGACCGCGGGCGACGGCCGCGCGGCGCTCGACGCGGCCGCGCACGAGCGGCCCGACCTGATCGTGCTGGACCTCGGCATGCCCCGGCTCGACGGCGTCTCGGTCATCGAGGCGGTGCGCGGCTGGACGACGACGCCGATCCTCGTCGTCTCCGGCCGCGGCGACACCGGCGGCAAGGTCGACGCGCTCGACGCCGGCGCGGACGACTACGTCGTGAAGCCCTTCGCCACGGAGGAGCTGCTCGCCCGCATCCGCGCCCTCTCCCGCCGTCAGGGCGACGCGCAGGACGAGCCCGTGGTCCGCTTCGGCGACGTCGAGGTCGACCTCGCCGCCAGGCAGGTCCGCCGGGACGGCGCACCCGTGCGGCTCACCCCGACGGAGTGGGCGGTGCTCGAGCCGCTCGTGCGCAGCCCGCGGCGGCTCGTCACGCAGCAGACGCTGCTGTCCGCCGTGTGGGGCCCCGCGCACCTGCGGGACTCGGGCTACCTGCGCATCCACCTCGCCGCGCTGCGCAAGAAGCTGGAGCCCGAGCCGTCCCGCCCGCGGCACCTGCTGACCGAGCCCGGGATCGGCTACCGGTTCGTGCCCGACGCCTGAGCCCGCAGCTCCTCCAGCAGCCCCGGCCGCTTCGGGGCCCACCCGCCGATGGCCCGCGCCTTGTCACCCGACGCCTGCTGGTCCAGCAGCATCGCCTCCGCGAACGCGTCGCCGAGGCGCTCGCGGGTCGCCGCCGGCTCCTCGGGCAGGGTCTCGGCACCGGTCGCGGCGGCGATCTCGGCGAACGTCGGGTTCTGCCCGGAGACGCCGAGCACGTCGGCGAAGCCGCTGCCGGCCTCGAGGACCGCGACGTAGAGGTCGGCGAGGTCGTCGACGTGGATCGTCGTCCAGTGCTGCGACCCGTCGCCCACGAGCCGGATGCGGCCCGCGTCGTCCTTCGCGCCCTCGGTCGTCATCGGCACGAGGCCCTTGCCGCCGCCGTGCACGATGCCCGGGTGCACGACGGTGACCGGCACGTCGGCCGCCTCGAGCAGCGCGATCACGCCCGGCCGCCATGCGGTGAGCGCCGGCGGGTCGTAGGGGTCGGTCTCCTCGATCGCGTCCCCCGCGCCGTAGACCCAGCAGCCGCCCGTGTGCACGTACGGGGTGTCCGTGCCGCTCAGGGCGTCGACGGCGGCCTCGGCGACCGCGCGGTCGAACCCCTCGGCGTCGTCCGGGTCGGAGGCGAGGTGGATCACGCCGTTGGCGGCCCGCATCAGCCGCACGGCCTCGTCGCGGTCCATCAGGTCGGCGACGACGCCGGTGGCGCCGCGCTCGCGCACGGCGGCGGCCTTGTCGTCGCCGCGCACCACCGCGGTGACGTCGTGGCCCCTGCTCAGCAGGGCGGAGAGGACGGAGGAGCCGATGTAGCCGGTCGCGCCGGTCAGGAGGACGTGCATGGCCGCAACGCTGCCACCGCCGGGCTGAGGGCTCAGCGGAAGGTCAGGAAGCCCTCGACGAGCAGCTCCCGCACGACCGGCAGGACCGCCGCGGTCGTCGTGCCCGGATCGGCGTCGAGCAGCTCCGCGACCGCGGCGACGAGCCGGCCGACGGGCAGCTCCCCGTCGCAGGCGCCCACCACCGCCGCGGTGACGGTGTCGACGCGGCGCGTGCGCGCGAAGCCCGTCCCCTGCCGCAGCTCGAGCACCGTCGGGTCGGCGTCGCCCGGCCAGTAGTGGCGGTGCTCGGTCACGTCGGGGGCGACCGCCAGCACCTGCCCGGCGAGCCGCGCGTCGTCGAGCGCCGCGAGCCGGTCGTGCGCCGCGAGCCCGGCGGCGATCGCGGCGCCGACACCGCTGCCGACCGGGCTCTCGAGGTGCTCGAACCGGCGCAGGGTGGGCGCCCCCGACGGGCGGCGCAGCGTGACGTAGCCGGCGCCCACGGCCGTCACGCCGCGCGCGGCGAAGTCGTCGAGCCAGGCGCGCACGAGCGCGCGGAAGCGGCGGGTGCCCGGCTGCGCCCCGCCGTCCCGCACCCAGGTCTCGGCGTACTGCGCGGGGTCGAGCAGGTCGCGCTGCACCACCCAGACGTCGAGGCCGTCCGCCCAGCCGAGCACCCGGTCGCGGGCGGCCACCTGGTCGCCCGTGACCTCCCAGTTGCCGAGCAGCTGCGCGATCCCGCCGTCGGTCAGGTGGTCCCTGGCGCCGCGCACCACGGCCTCCACCAGGCCGTCGCCCGCGAAGCCGCCGTCGCGGTACGTGTAGGCGGGCACGCCGTCGGCGCCGCGCGGGGTGATGACGAACGGCGGGTTCGTGACGATCCGGTCGAACCGCTCCCCCGCGACCGGCTCGTACAGCGAGCCCTCCCTGAGGTCCAGGTGCACGCCGTTCAGCTCCGCGTTCAGCGCCGCGAAGCGGAGCGCCCGCGCGGACACGTCGGTCGCGACGACGCGGCCGGCGGTGCGCGCCGCCATCAGCGCCTGGACGCCGCTGCCGGTGCCGAGGTCGAGCACGACGCCGTCGCCGGTCGGGACGAGGACCTGCGCGAGGGTGGAGGACGCGGCGCCGGCGCCCAGCACGTGCTCCTCCGGCAGCTCGCCGCCGAGCGCCACCTCGCCCTGGTCCGACACGATCCACCACGACGCGACGCCGGACTCGTCGGCGAGCGCGTAGGGCCGGACGTCGACGAGCGGGATCGCGCGGCCGTCCTCGACCCGCAGCAGGCCGAGCGCCTCGGCGCCGTCCAGCCCGAGGCGCGGCAGCGCGGCCGCCGCGGCCGACCCGTCCACCGGGTCGCCGAGCACGAGCAGCCGGCCGAGCACGCCCGCCGCCGACGGGGCGCGCCGCGCCAGCTCGGCGAGCGCCGGCTCCGGGTCGTCCCGGCCGAGCGCGTCGGCGGCCGTGCGCCCCCACGCCTCCTCGAGCCCCTCGACCGTGTACGGCGCGGCGGCCAGGTCCTGGGCGAGGGCGGCGGTCATCGCGGTTCGCTGCACCCGGCGATCCTGCCGCAGCGCGGGGAGGGAGCGGATCCGGCGGGATGCGCGGCGCGGCCGTACGACGGCGAGCGCCGCGCATCCCGCGGCGTCGCGGCCGTGTCGAACCGGCCGCGGAGGCACCGGACGAGTGTCGAGTGAAGAGGAGCGAGCGCTCGCCGGGCCTGACGACGACCTTACGGGGCGGGCGTCGCGCCGGGCGGTGCGCCGTGCGCCCCGTTCCGGGGGGCTTCGGTCACGATCCGCTGAACGCGTGCTGCGCAGGTGCCCGGCGGACCTGACGGATCGCCCCGTGCGCGGCGCGGCGCGGGGTCGCCGCGGCCCCAGAATGCTCCTCGTGCCGCGCCTCCGCCGCCTCGTCCCCGCCCTCGTCGCCGGGGTGATCGCCCTCACGCTCTCCGGCTGCGTGCCGGCCGCGCCCGCGCCCGCCTTCCCCACGAGCGGGCCCGAGTCCGACCCGACCGGCGCCGCGGCCGCGGCCGTCGTGCAGCGGGCCGACCACGGCTACGCGGGCGCCCGCGTCGTGGAGGACCAGGCTGCCGAAGCGCTCACGATCGTGCCGGACCACCCCAACGGCGCCCTCGTCGTCTTCGTGCACGGCTGGGGCCAGACCCGCTGGGCGGTGCTCGAGCGGCGCGGCGAGTCCGACGTCGCCCACTCCCTGGTCGCCCGGGGCTTCACGGTGCTCGCCGCCGACGGCGACCTGAAGGCGTGGGGCAACTCCGCGAGCGTCGCGGACTACCGCGGCCTCATCGACGACGCGATGTCCCGCCACCACCTGGACCGCGTGCTGATCATGGGCGAGTCGATGGGCGGGCTCGCCACGATGCAGCTCGCCCGCGAGGTGCCCGAGGTGCGCGCCGTCGTCGCCTGGTACCCCGTCTGCGACCTGCGGACGATGACCCAGCCACGGTTCCAGGCGTCGATCGACGACGCCTGGGCGGGCCGCGACCGCGCCGCGGTCTCCCCGGTGCGGGTCGGCGACACGCCGATGATGGTCTGGGCGTCGCCGCAGGACACGGTGGTCGAGGCGAGCCGGAACGCCGCGGTCTGCGTCGCCGAGGGGCGCGCCGCGGGCGCCGACGTCACCTACGTCCGCTCGAGCGGCCAGCACGGGGCACCCTCGAACTTCGACCCGGCCACGGTCGTGTCGTTCTTCGAGCGCGCCGCCGGGGTCGACGACGCGCCCGTGCTCGCCGCCGCGCGCTGACCGTCGCGGCTCGCGCCCAGCGGGCCGCTCTAGCGTCGCGGGATGACCGCTGCCGCGTCCTCCGTCGTCCTCGCGACCGGGCCCGCCTCCGCGAACATCGGCGTGCCGATCATCGGTGTGCTCGTCGTGGTCGTGATCGTCGGCGGGATCCTCTACGCGGTGCTCCGCAAGCGATGAGCGGGCCGGACGGGGTCCGCAGCCGGTCCTCCGGCACCTACGTCCTCGTGATCGGCGCGATCGTGATCGCGGTCTGCCTGGTGGTGCTGTCCCTGCTCACCCGGGTCGCGCCCGCGATCGCGACGACGGTGATCGTCCTCGACGTGCTGCTCGTCGCCGCGATGCTCGTCGCCCGGTTCACGATCCGGCCCATCGGCCGCCGCCAGTGGACCATCACCGGCTGCCTGCTGGCCGCCTGCGTGCTCTCGCTGGGCGCGGTCGTGCTGATCGCGGCGCTGACCGCCGCGGCCTGACCGCGCCCCGCGGGCTCAGGAGGAGGCGCGCTCCAGCACCAGCTCGCGCACGCGGGCCGCGTCGGCCTGACCGCGCATCGCCTTCATCACCGCGCCGATGACCGCGCCGGCGGCCTGCACCTTGCCGTCGCGGATCTTCTGCAGCACGTCCGGCTGGTCCGAGAGCGCGGCGTCGATCGCCGCGATCAGCGCCGAGTCGTCCGACACGACCTTGAGGCCGCGGGCCGTGACGACCTCCTCGGGAGACCCCTCCCCCGCGATCACGTGCTCGAGCACCTGGCGGGCGAGGCGGTCGGTCAGGTCGCCGTTCTCGGTCAGCGCGATCAGCTCGCTGACGTGCAGCGGCGAGACCAGCGTGCCGGGCTCGACGCCGCGGGCGTTCGCGACCCGCAGGATCTCGCCGAGCCACCACTTGCGCGCCTGCGCGGGTGCGGCGCCCTTCGCCACCGTCTCCTCCAGCTCCGCCAGCACGTTCGCGTTCACGATGTCGCGGAACTCGGCGTCGGTGAAGCCGTAGTCGGCCTGCAGGCGTCGGCGGAAGGCGGCGGGGCTCTCCGGCAGGGCGGCGCGCAGCTCCTCGATCAGCTCGGGCGACGGCTGCACCGGCAGCAGGTCCGGCTCCGGGAAGTAGCGGTAGTCGTCCGCGTCGGACTTCGGCCGGCCCGAGCTGGTCGTGCCGGTGTCCTCGTGCCAGTGCCGCGTCTCCTGCAGGATCGTGCCGCCGGCGGCGAGCACCGCCGCCTGGCGCTGGATCTCGTAGCGGACCGCGCGCTCGACCGAGCGCAGGCTGTTCACGTTCTTCGTCTCGGTGCGCGTGCCGAGCCGCTGCTCGCCGCGCGGCCGCAGCGAGACGTTCGCGTCGCAGCGCAGGTTGCCGCGCTCCATGCGGGCCTCGGAGATGCCGAGCGAGCGCACGATGTCGCGGATGGTGGCGACGTACGCCTTCGCGATCTCAGGCGCCCTGTGCTCGGCGCCGAAGATCGGCTTCGTGACGATCTCGACGAGCGGCACGCCGGCGCGGTTGTAGTCGACCAGGGAGTGGTCGGCGCCCTGGATGCGGCCGGTCGCGCCGCCGACGTGCGTCAGCTTGCCGGCGTCCTCCTCCATGTGGGCGCGCTCGATCGGCACGGTCCAGGCGGTGCCGTCCTCCAGCTCCACCTCGACCGAGCCCTCGAACGCGATTGGCTCGTCGTACTGGCTGATCTGGTAGTTCTTGCCGAGGTCCGGGTAGAAGTAGTTCTTCCGGGCGAAGCGGCTGGACGGCGCGATCGAGCAGCCGAGCGCGAGCCCGAGCGAGATCGAGTACCGCACCGCGGTCGCGTTCACGACCGGCAGCGCACCCGGCAGGCCCATGTCCACGGGCGCCACCAGCGTGTTCGGCAGCGCGGCGTCGATCCCCGGCGCGGCCGGGTTCGGGGCGCCGCTGAACATCTTCGTGGCGGTCGACAGCTCGACGTGCACCTCGAAGCCGAGCACCGGCTCGTAGCGCTCGAGCGCCTCGTCGAAGCCCATCAGCACATCGGTCGCACCTGCGGCCATCAGCGGGTCCCTCCGTCCGGCTCGGTGCCCGCGCCCGGCGCGGGCGCGGTGCCCGGCGTCGTCACGAGCTCCTCGGGCCGGGCGAGCCCCGAGCCGAGGTCGGGCGCCTGCGCGAGCAGCGGGCCGCCCCAGGCGGACTCCATCAGCCGCTCGACCACCGCGCCCACGCGGTACAGCCGGGCGTCCTCCCGGGCCGGCGCCATGATCTGCAGCCCGACCGGCAGGCCGTCCTCCGGCGCGAGGCCGATCGGCAGGCCCATCCCGGGCACGCCCGCGAGGTTCGCCGGGATCGTCGTCACGTCGTTCAGGTACATCTCGAGCGGGTCCGCCGTCTTCGACCCGAACGGGAACGCCGTGGTCGGCGTGGACGGCGACACGAGCACGTCCGCCTGCGCGAACGCCGCGGCGAAGTCGCGCTGGACGAGCGTGCGGACCTGCTGCGCGCTGCCGTAGTAGGCGTCGTAGTAGCCGGCCGACAGCGCATAGGTGCCGAGGATGATCCGCCGCTTCACCTCGGGGCCGAAGCCCGCCTCGCGGGTGAGCGCCATCATCTGCTCGGTCGTCGCTCCGCCCGGGTCGACCCGGAGGCCGAAGCGGACCGCGTCGTACTTCGCGAGGTTGCTCGACGCCTCCGCGGGCAGGATCAGGTAGTAGGCGCTGATCGCGTACTCGAAGTGCGGGGCCTCGACCTCGACGATCTCGGCGCCCGCGTCCGCCATGGCCTTCAGCGCCTCGCCGAACCGCTGCCGCACGCCGGCCTGGAAGCCGGAGCCGTTCAGCTCCTTCACGACGCCGACGCGGACCCCGGCGAGCGAGCCGCTCGCGGCGCCCTCCCGGGCCGCGTCCGCCATCGACGGCCACGGGCCCTCGAGGCTGGTCGCGTCGAGCGGGTCGTGACCGCCGATGACGTCGTGGACGAGCGCGGCGTCGAGGACGCTCCGCGACACCGGCCCGACCTGGTCGAGGCTCGAGGCGAGCGCGATCGCGCCGAAGCGGCTGACGCCGCCGTAGGTCGGCTTGACGCCGACCGTGCCGGTGACGGCGGCGGGCTGCCGGATCGAGCCCCCCGTGTCGGAGCCGAGCGCGAGCGGCGCCTCGAACGCGGCGACCGCGGCCGCCGAGCCGCCGCCGGAGCCGCCCGGGATGCGGGTCAGGTCCCAGGGGTTCCGGGTCGGGCCGTACGCGGAGTACTCGGTGGACGACCCCATGGCGAACTCGTCCATGTTGGTCTTGCCGAGCGGGACGAGGCCGGCAGCGCGCAGCCGCGCGACGGGGGTCGCGTCGTACGGCGGGATCCAGCCCTCGAGGATCTTGGAGGCCGCCGTCGAGGGCATGTCGCTCGTGCAGAGCACGTCCTTGATCGCCACCGGCACGCCGGCGAGCGGGCCGAGCGCCTCGCCCGCAGCACGGGCGCGGTCGATCTCCTCCGCCCGGGCGAGCGCGGCCTCCCCCGCCACGTGGAGGAACGCGTGCACGTCGGCGTCGACCTGCGCGATGCGGTCGACGTGGGCCCGGGTCGCCTCGACGCTCGAGACGTCGCGGGCGGCGAGGCGCTCCGCGAGCTCGGCGGCGGACCAGCGGATCAGCTCGTGCGCGGCGGCCACTACTGCTCCTCACCGAGGATGGCGGGCACCTGGAAGCGGCCGTCGCGGGCGGCGGGCGCCCCGGAGAGCACCTGCTCCTGCGTCAGCACGGCGCTCGGCTCGTCGGCGCGCAGCACGTTGACGAGCGGCAGCGGGTGGCTGGTGGCGGGGACGTCGGGCGTCGCGACCTCCTGCACCTTGCGCACGGAGTCGACGATCTGCGTGAGCTCCCCCGCGAGGTGCTCGATCTCGTCCGGGGCGAGGGCGATGCGGGCCAGGCCCGCGAGGTGCTGGACGTCGGCGACGGAGATCACCGGGGGTGCGTCGGGCATGGATTCCATCCTAGGAGCGGCGTGCGGGGGCGAGATCAGGCCTCCTCGTCCTCGTCCTCGTCCGCGGGCCGGACGGCGTCCGGACCCTCCTCGAGCAGGCGGCGGAAGCCGTCGGCGTCCAGCTGCGGCGTGCCGAGCGCCTCCGCCTTCGTCAGCTTGCTGGCTCCCGGGTTCTCGCCGATCACGACGAAGGCGGTGCGCTTCGAGACGCTGCCGGCCGCCTTGCCGCCCCGGGAGGTGATCGCCTCCTCCGCCTCCTCGCGGCTGAAGCCCTCCACGGTGCCGGTGACGACGATCGAGAGGCCGTCGAGCGGCCCCTTCGGCATCGCCTCGACGGCCTGCGGCCCCGGGTGCCCCGGGATCTCGAGCCGGACGTCCGCCGCGGCCCACCGGTCGACGATCTCGACGTGCCAGTCGACGCCGAACCAGTCGATCAGCGCATCCGCGATGATCGGGCCGACGCCGTCGACGGCGGCCAGCTCGTCCCGCGTCGCAGCGCGGATCGCCGCGACCGAGCCGAAGTGGCCCGCGAGCGCCCGTGCGGCGACCGGCCCGACGTGCCGGATCGACAGGCCGACCAGGTAGCGCCACAGGTCGCGGGTCTTCGCCGCCTCGAGGTTCGCGAGCAGGTCGACCGCCTGCTTCGACGGCACGCGCGCGCCCGGCTCGAGCGGTGCGCCCGCCTCCTTGGCCGCGCGGCGCTCGTCCGCGTTCGCGTTGCGCTCGAACGGCGCGAGCCGCTTCGGGGTGCCGTCGTCGTGCAGCCGCGGCGCCCCGGTCTCGGCGTCGCGCGGGACGACCCGGATCGGCAGCAGGTCGTCCATGGTCAGGTCGAACAGTCCGGCCTCGGTGACGAGCGGCGGCTGGGCCGGCTCGGACGGCTGCGTCAGCGCGGCGGCCGTCACCTCGCCGAGCGCCTCGATGTCGAGGGAGCCGCGGCTGCCGATGTGCTCGACGCGGCCGCGCACCTGCGCGGGGCAGCTGCGGGCGTTCGGGCAGCGCAGGTCGACGTCGCCCTCCTTCGCCGGCTTCAGCGGGGTGCCGCACTCCGGGCAGTCCGTCGGCATCACGAACTCGCGCTCGGTGCCGTCGCGTAGCTCGACGACGGGGCCGAGCACCTCGGGGATCACGTCGCCGGCCTTCCGCAGCACGACCGTGTCGCCGATCAGGACGCCCTTCTGGCGCACGACGTCCTGGTTGTGCAGCGTCGCCTGCCGCACGACCGAGCCCGCGACCTCCGCGGGCTCCATCTGGGCGAAGGGCGTCGCGCGCCCGGTGCGGCCGACGGAGACGACGATGTCGAGCAGCTTCGTGTGCACCTCCTCCGGCGGGTACTTGTACGCCGTCGCCCAGCGCGGCGTCGCGCTGCGGGCGCCGAGCGCCGCGTGCAGCTCGAGGTCGTCGACCTTCACCACGACGCCGTCGATCTGGTGCTCGACCGCGTTCCGCTCCCGCCCGGTGCGCTCGATGAACGCCTCCACCTCGGACAGCTCGTCGAGCACGCGGAAGTGGGTCGAGATCGGCAGGCCCCACGAGGCGAGCAGGTCGTACACGGCGCTCTGCGACTCGACGGGGCCGCCGCCGGTCGCCGCGTCGCGCTCGATGGCGGCGACCGGCCACGCGCCGATGCCGTGCACGAGCATGCGAAGGCTCTGCAGCCGGGCGTCGACGAGCGCCAGCCTCTCGCCCGTCTTCCCCTCCCGCTTCTGCCTGAGCGAGCCGGCCGCCGCGTTGCGCGGGTTCGCGAAGACCCGCTCGCCGGCGGCGACCTGCCGCGCGTTCAGCTCGTCGAAGGCGGCGACGGGGAAGAAGATCTCGCCGCGCACCTCGACGAGGTCAGGGTGCCCCTCCCCCGCCAGCCGGAACGGGATCGTGCCCATCACGCGCACGTTCTCGGTCACGTCCTCGCCGGTGGTGCCGTCGCCGCGGGTCGCCGCCGAGACGAGCGCGCCGCGCTCGTAGCGCAGGTTGATCGCGAGGCCGTCGATCTTCAGCTCCGACAGCCACCGGATCGGCCGCTCGGGCGCGGACCTCGCGGCGTCGCGGCGCACGCGCTCCGCCCACGCCTCGAGCTCCGACGCGCTGAAGACGTTGTCGAGGCTCAGCATCGGCTCGGCGTGCACGACGGGCGCGAACAGCGTGCTCTGCGGCGTGCCGCCGACCGTCTGGGTCGGGCTGTCGGGCCGCAGCAGCTCCGGGTGCTCGCGCTCCAGCTGCTGCAGCCGGCGGACCAGGCCGTCGTACTCCTGGTCGGAGGCCGTCGACGCGTTGCCCTCGTAGTACTCGTGGCGCAGGGCGGTGATGCGCGCGGTCAGCGCGTCGACCTCGGCCGCGGGGGCGGTCGCCGTGTCCGTCATGCGGGTGAGCCTAGAGGCGCCCTCCGACAGGCCGAAAGGCGACCGTGATCAGGCCGCCGGGCTCGCTCGGGCCGTGCGGTCGACCGTCGTCTGGCCGAGCACGCGGGTGCCGGCGTACAGCACGGCGCTCTGCCCCGGCGCGAGGCCCGCGATCGGGTCCGTCGGCCGCACCACCAGCTCGCCCCCGACCAGGCGGGCGGTCGCGGGCACCGGGTCCGCGTGCGCGCGCACCTGCACCTCGCACGCGATCCCGTCCTCGAGGCCGTCGGGGGCGGACCCGGCCCAGCTGGTCCGCGCGCCCGCGAGCTCGACGACCGCGAGCGCCTCCTTCGGGCCGACGACGACGGTGTTCGACGCGGGCTTCACCTCGAGCACGAAGCGCGGCCTGCCGTCCGGCGCGGGGCGGGAGAGGGAGAGGCCGCGCCGCTGCCCGACCGTGTAGGCGACGGCGCCGCCGTGCCGGCCGACCTCGACGCCGTCCTCGTCCACGACGGCGCCCGGCTCCTCGCCGAGGCGCGCGGCGAGCCACCCGCGGGTGTCGCCGTCCGGGATGAAGCAGACGTCGTGGCTGTCCGGCTTCGCGGCGACCCGGAAGCCGCGGGCCGCCGCCTCGGCGCGGACGACCGCCTTGGAGGGCGTCTCCCCGAGCGGGAACATCGCGTGCGCGAGCTGCTCCGCGGTCAGCACGCCGAGCACGTACGACTGGTCCTTCGCCTCGTCGCTCGCCCGGTGCAGCTCGCGGCCGCCGTCCGCGCCGATCCGCAGCACGGCGTAGTGGCCGGTGCAGACCGCGTCGAACCCGAGCGCGACCGCGCGGTCGAGGAGCGCCGCGAACTTGATCCGCTCGTTGCAGCGCAGGCACGGGTTCGGCGTCCGGCCGGCGGCGTACTCCGCGACGAAGTCGTCGACGACCTCCTCGGCGAAGCGGTCGCTGAAGTCCCACACGTAGAACGGGATGCCGATCGCGTCCGCGACGCGGCGGGCGTCGAGGGCGTCCTCGATCGTGCAGCAGCCGCGGGCGCCCTCGCGCAGCGTCCCCGCGTTGCGGTTCAGCGCGAGGTGCACGCCGGTGACGTCGTGGCCGGCCTCGACGGCGCGCGCCGCGGCGACCGCCGAGTCCACGCCCCCGCTCATCGCCGCCAGCACCCGCACCCCTCCAGGGTAGGCAGCCCCCGGGGATCTGCGGGCTCGACGGCCTCAGTGCCGCGACGCGACCCGCGCGACGGCGGGCAGGGCCGCGAGCAGCGCGTCGACGTCGGCCTCCGCGGAGCTGTGCCCGAACGTGATGCGCACCGCGCCCGCGGCCTCCGGGTCGGGCACGCCCATCGCGGCCAGCACCGGGGAGAGCCGGGTCACGCCCGCGAGGCAGGCCGAGCCGGTGCTGACGGAGATGCCAGCGGCGTCGAGCAGCAGCAGCACCGACTCCCCCTCCACGCCCGGGACCGTCACGTGCAGGTTGCCCGGCAGCCTCCCGCCGCCCGGCGGCGCGCCCCTCAGCACCGCGCCGGGGAGGACCTCCCGGAGCCCCGCCAGCGCCCGGTCCCGCAGCGCCGCGACCCGTGCCGCCTCGGCGGCGAGCCCGGCGACGGCCTCCTCCGCCGCGACGGCGAAGGCGAGCGCGAGCGGCGCGGACGGGGTGCCGGCGCGCAGCCCGCGCTCCTGCCCGCCGCCGAGCAGCAGCGGGTCGAGGGCCGCGTCCCGCCGGGCGAGCAGCGCGCCGACCCCGGCGGGACCGCCGACCTTGACCGAGGAGAGGCTCATCAGCGCCGCCCCGCTGCCGGCGAAGTCGACCGGGACCGAGCCGAACGCCGCGATCGCGTCCACGTGCACCGGGACCTCGCCCGCCGCCGCGGTCAGCGCCGCCACGTCGTTGAGCGTGCCGACCTCGTTGTTGGCCGCCAGCACGGTCAGCAGCGCCACATCGGGGCCGGCCGCCGCCCCGACCGTCGCCGGGTGGAGCCGCGCCTCGGCGTCGACCGGCAGCGGCACGACGCGCCCGCCCCGCGCCTCGACCGCTGCGGCCGCCCCGGTCGTCGCTGCGTGCTCGCCGCCCGGCAGCAGCAGCACGTCCCGTCCCGCCCTCCTGCGCGCGCCCCAGCCGCCCAGGACGGCGAGGTTCACGGCCTCCGTGCCGCCCGAGGTGAGGAGCACCTCGACCGGCTCGCAGCCGGCGGCGGCGGCGAGCCGCTCGCGCGCCTCCTCCAGCACCGCGCGCGCCGCCTGCCCGTGCCGGTGCACCGACGACGGGTTGCCCGCGGCGGACAGGCCCGCGACCAGCGCTTCCGCGGCCGCGGCACGCAGCGTCGTCCCCGCCGCGTGATCGAGGTAGGCGGGCATCGCGTCAATAGGGTAGGCGCGTGGACGCCGCCGAGGACGACCCCTTCCGCGACCTGGGGGTCCGGCTGTCGGACGAGGGCGGCACGCTGCGCGTCGCGAGCGCCACGGCCACCTCGATGGAGCTGTGCCTGCTGAACGAGCGGGACGCGAGCTGGGTCGAGCGCACGGTCCGGATGCGGCGCGACGACGCGGGCGTCTGGACGGGGCGCTCCGCGCTGCTCACCCCTGGTCGCCGCTACGCGGTGCGCGCGCAGGGGCCCGAGGGCCCCCGGCACGCGTTCGACCGCTCGAAGCAGCTGCTCGACCCGTACGGCCGCGGGATCGTCCGCCTGGACCAGGACTCGTGGCGCAGCGCCGTCGTCGACGACGGCTTCGACTGGGGCGGGGTGCGGAAGCCCGGCACCCCGCTGCAGGACACCGTCGTCTACGAGGCCCACGTCAAGGGGCTGACGAAGGAGCTGCGGAGCGTGCCGCGCGCCCTGCGCGGCACCTACGCAGGCCTCGCGCACGAGTCGACGATCGCGTACCTGAAGGACCTCGGCGTCACCGCGGTCGAGCTGCTGCCCGTGCACGCGTTCGCGAGCGAGCGGCGGCTGATGAAGCAGGGCCTCATGAACTACTGGGGCTACAACACGGTCGGGTACTTCGCGCCGCACCCCCTCTACGCCTCCCTGCCGGCGCAGGCGGCCGGCCCGCAGGCGGTGCTCACGGAGTTCAAGGGCATGGTGCGGCTGCTGCACGAGGCGGGCCTCGAGGTCTGGCTCGACGTCGTCTACAACCACACCGCCGAGGAGGGGCCAGCCGGGCCGGTGCAGGGCCTCCGGGGGCTCGACAGCAGCACGTACTACCGGCAGACCGACGAGGGCCGCTACATCGACACGACCGGGTGCGGCAACAGCCTCGACGCGTCGCAGCCGCAGACCCGGAGGATGATCCTCGACTCCGTCGCCTACTGGGCGAACGAGATGCAGGTCGACGGCTTCCGCTTCGACCTCGCCGTCACCCTCGGCCGCGACGAGCACCTGACCTTCGACCCGCGGGCGGCGATGCTGCAGGACCTGCAGTCCGACCCGCGGCTGGCGGACGTGAAGCTGATCGCCGAGCCGTGGGACGTCGGGATGGGCGGCTGGCAGACCGGCGGCTTCCCCGCCGGGTGGTCGGAGTGGAACGACGGCTACCGCGACACGGTCCGCGACTTCTGGCTGACGGACACCGCGGTCGCCCGCGGCGGCGGCCTCGCCCGCACGGGGATCGGCGCGCTCGCGAACCAGCTGGCCGGGTCGTCCTGGCGCTTCTCCGCCGAGCGGGGGCCGCTCGCGAGCCTGAACTTCGTCACCGCGCACGACGGCTTCACGCTGGCGGACCTGACCGCCTACAACGGAAAGCACAACGTCGGCAACGGCGAGTCGAACCGCGACGGCGCGGACGACAACCGCTCCTTCAACTTCGGCGTCGAGGGGCCGACGCGCTCCGAGCGGGTGCTGCGGGACCGCCGCCGCGCGATGCGGAACCTGCTCGGCACCCTGCTGCTGTCGGCGGGCGTGCCGATGCTCGTCGCGGGCGACGAGCTCGGGCGGACGCAGCGGGGCAACAACAACGCGTACTGCCAGGACGGCCCCGTCACCTGGCTGGGCTGGCACCTCGCCGACTGGCAGTCGGACCTCCACGACGTCGTGCGACGCCTCCTCGCCGCGCGCCGGGAGAACCCGGCGCTGACGCCGACGACCTTCGCGACCGCGGGCAGCGCGAACGAGATGCACTGGTTCAACGCGGACGGCCGCCCGATGGACGACGCCGCGTGGAACGCCCCGGAGAACCGGACGCTGCAGTACCTCGCCGCCGTCCCCGGCAGCGCGACCCTGCTGGTCGTGCACGGCGACGAGACGCCGATGCGGGTGGCGCTGCCGGCCCACGAGGGCATCGGCGGCTACGAGCTGCTGTGGTCGAGCGCCGACGACTCGGCCCGCGGCACGCACCACGCGCTGCGCGAGCACGTCGCGATCGACGGCCCGACCCTCCTGCTCTACCGCGCCTCCCCCGCCCCGACCTGACCGGGAGCCCTTGAGCAGGAACGGAGACCATCGGCAGGAAGAGACCGTCGCCCTGCTCCTGCTGGAGGTCGCCGTTCCTGCTGAAGCGCTCCTGCCCCGGCGCCGCGCGGCGGCACGTCCCGTCCCCCGCGTTCGCCAGCCTTCGCGAGTCCGCCGGCTCGCCTTCGCGAGTCCTTGAGCAGGAACCGTCACCTACAGCAGGAAGAACTCGCCGCTCTGTTCCTGCTGACGGTCCCCGTTCCTGCTGAAGCGCTCCCCCGTTCCTGCTGAAGGGCTCTCCCGTTCCTGCTCGAGGCGGGATGCGCGCCTGGAACCTCCTGCTCGTGGCTCGGGTGGTCTCGAGGCTCGCTGCGCTCGCACCTCGACCAACGGCGTGGGCGCGGGCTCGGGCTCGGAGCGGAGCGGAGCGAGGCGGGACCGCTTCCGTCCCCTTCCGGTTGCCGAGATCCCATCAGCAGGATCTCGTCCCTTCAGCAGGAGATGCGTCGGGCGTATCTCCTGCTGAAGGGCGGAGGTCCTGCTGCCGGTCGCCGAGCGGCGGCGCTCCGCGGGGATGAACTCAGTGCGCGACGGCGACGAGGCCCATCTCGGCGGGGTCGGCGAGGTACTCGTTCTTCGGCACGACGCGCACGTTGTAGCCGAACGAGCCCGGCCGCGACAGGGTGACGGTGCCGGCGAAGGTGCGGGAGCCGTCGAGCGCGATCGGGCCGGTCGTCGCGGCCGAGGTGTCGTCGTCCAGCGGGGCGAGCTCCACCGTCGCGGTGCCGACGAGGTCGTCGCCCTCGCGGCTGGTGCCGTAGACCACCTCGACGGCGACGTCGTCCGGGGACAGCGAGCCGAGCTGCACCTGCGCGCGCACGTGCAGCCGGTCGCCGACCTGCGGCACGGCGGCGAGGCCGCCCGACTCGACGTGCACGACCGACACGCCCTCCCAGCCCGCGGAGACGACGCCCTTCCAGGCGGCCAGCTCCCGGCCGCCTGCGAAGTCGGACGCCGAGATGCTGCGTGCGGCGACGGCGGCCGGGGTGTAGAGCCGGTTCACGTACTCGCGGACCATGCGGTCGGCGGACAGCTCGGGCGAGAGCGTCGCCAGCGTGTGCCGGACCGACTTCAGCCAGCGCCCCGGGACCCCCTTCGCGTCCCGGCGGTAGAACCGGGGGGCGATCTGGTTCTCGATCAGGTCGTACATGCTCTCGGCCTCGAGCGTGTCGCGCTCCTCCGCGTCGCCCGCGGCGTCGGCGGAGGGGATCGCCCAGCCGTCCTCGCCGTCGTAGTACTCGTTCCACCAGCCGTCGAGGATCGACAGGTTGAGCGAGCCGTTCAGCGCCGCCTTCATGCCGGAGGTGCCGCACGCCTCGAGCGGGCGCAGCGGGTTGTTCAGCCAGATGTCCGTGCCCGGGTAGAGCACCTGCGCCATCGCGATGTCGTAGTTCGGCAGGAACACGATGCGGCGCCGCAGGTCCGGGTCCTGCGTGAAGCGGACCAGCTTCTGGATCAGCCGCTTGCCCTCGTCGTCGGCCGGGTGCGACTTGCCGGCGATCACCAGCTGGATCGGGCGCTTCTTGTGGGTCAGGAGGGAGGCGAGGCGGTCCTCGTCCTCGAGCATCAGCGTCAGCCGCTTGTAGGTCGGGACGCGGCGTGCGAACCCGATGGTCAGCACGTCCGGGTCGAGCAGCTCGTCGAACCACGCGGGCGGCGTGGCCCCCGGGTTCTCCTCGCGCCAGGCCGCCGTCACGCGGCGCCGGGCGTCGGCGACGAGGTTCGCGCGCATCGCGTTCCGCACCGTCCACAGCTCGGCGTCCGAGACCGCGCCGCTCCCCCAGTCCGCCGCGGTCGTGTCCGAGGTGCCGAGCCGGCGCTCGGCCAGCTCGAGCAGCAGCGGGTCGGTCCAGGTGGGGGCGTGCACGCCGTTCGTCACAGAGGTGATCGGCACGTCGGAGGCGTCGAAGCCCGGCCAGAGCCCGTTGAACATGCCGCGGCTCACCTCGCCGTGCAGCACCGAGACGCCGTTGGCGTGCTGCCCGAGCCGGAGCCCCATGACCGCCATGTTGAAGACGTCGGGCGATCCGCCCGGGTAGTTCTCGCCGCCGAGGGCGAGCACCTCCCACACGTCGACACCCGGCAGCAGGTCGCCGGAGAAGTACTGCTCGATGAGGCCCCGGTCGAAGCGGTCGATGCCCGCGGGCACCGGCGTGTGCGTCGTGAACACGGTGCCGGCGCGGACGACCTGCAGCGCCTCGCCGAAGGAGAGCCCGTCGTGGATCAGCGTCGAGATCCGCTCGAGGCCCTGGAAGCCGGCGTGGCCCTCGTTGGCGTGGAAGACCTCCGCCTGCGGCCGGCCCGTGATCTCCGTCCAGAGGCGCAGCGCGCGCACGCCGCCGACGCCGAGCAGCAGCTCCTGCAGCAGGCGGTGCTCCCCGCCGCCGCCGTAGAGGCGGTCGGTCACGCCGCGCAGCGACTCCTCGTTGTCGGGGATGTCGGTGTCGAGCAGCAGCAGGGTCACCCGGCCGACGGCCACCTGCCACACGTGCGCGTGCAGGGTGCGGCCGTGCGGCAGCGCGAGCGAGACGAGCGCGGGCGCGCCGTCCGGGTGCCGCGTCAGCGTCAGCGGCAGCCCGTCCGGGTCCAGGACCGGGTACGCCTCCTGCTGCCAGCCGTCCGCGGAGATCGACTGCTTGAAGTAGCCCGCACGGTAGAAGAGGCCGATGCCCGTCAGAGGCAGCCCGAGGTCGGACGCGCTCTTCAGGTGGTCGCCGGCGAGGATGCCGAGGCCGCCGGAGTACTGCGGCAGCGCGGCCGCGATGCCGAACTCGGCCGAGAAGTAGGCGATGTGCCTCGGCGCGTCGGACAGCGTCTGGTACCAGCGCGGCTCGGAGGTGTAGGTCGCCAGGTCGTCGCGCAGCGCGTTGGCGCGGCCGACGAACTCCTGGTCGCGGGCCAGCTCGTCGAGCCGCGCGGGGCTCACGGCGCCGAGCAGCGCGACGGGGTCGCCCGCGATGCGCGCCCAGATCTCCGGGGCGACCTCCTCGAAGAGGTCCCGCGTCGGCTGGTGCCACGACCAGCGGAGGTTCGCGGCGAGCGCGTCGAGCGCCGAGAGGGCCTCCGGGAGGACGGTGCGGACGGTGAAGCGGCGGATTGCTTTCACGAGCGGGACGACTCCTCATTCCCTCGGGCACGGCCTCCGGTCACCATAGGCGATGGGGGTGACGGCGGTCAGGAGCGATCAGCGGCCCGGCCGGCCGCGCCCGCCGCGGGTCAGGAGACCCCCAGACCGCGTCGACCCCCGGTCCCTACAGTGACCCCGTGGCCGACTCCAAGGAAGTGACCGGACCCGACCCCGTCCGCACGCGCTCCGGCGCCGGGACCCGCGATCGGCCCGCGACCCGCGGGCGCGTCGTCAGCGAGTCGTGGCACCCCGTGCTCGGCCGCATCCCGATCCTCGACCTCGCGCCGCAGCAGCCCGACGACCTGTGGCCCGCGAAGGCGTTCGACGGCGAGGTCGTGCCGTTCTCCGCGACCGTGTTCAAGGAGGGGCACGACGTCATCGACGCCGCCGTCGTGCTGACGACCCCGTCGGGCCGCCGGATCGAGCGCCGGATGGAGCAGGTGAACCCGGGCCTCGGCCGGTGGACCGCCTCCGTGCTGACGGACGAGACCGGCTTCTGGACCTGGCGCCTGGTCGCGTGGCTCGATGACTGGGGCACCTGGCTGCACGACGCCGACATCAAGGTGCCAGCCGGCATCGACGTGGAGCTCATGTTCGAGTCCGCCGCGCGGCTGCTCGAGCGGGCCGCGGACGAGGACCGGGCCGACGACGTCCGCGCGCTGCTGCGCGACACGGCGAGCGCCCTGCGCGACACCGGTCAGGACCCCGCCACGCGGCTGCGGCTGACGCGCGAGGACCGGCTCGCCCGCGCGATCGCCGAGACGCCGATCCGCAGCCTCGTCACCGAGGGGCCCGAGCGCCGCCTGCGCGTGGAGCGGCTGCGCGCCGGCCGCGGCTCGTGGTACGAGTTCTTCCCCCGGTCCGAGGGCGCGGTGCAGCACGAGGACGGCTCGTGGACCAGCGGCACCTTCCGGACGGCCGCACAGCGGCTGCCCGCGATCGCGGAGATGGGCTTCGACGTCGTCTACATCCCGCCGATCCACCCGATCGGTCGCACCAACCGCAAGGGCCCGAACAACACCCTGCACGCGGGCCCCCACGACCCCGGCTCCCCCTACGGCATCGGCTCGCCCGACGGCGGCCACGACGCGATCCACCCGGACCTCGGCACCTGGGAGGACTTCGACGCCTTCCTCGAGGCGGCGAGGCGGCTGCACCTCGAGATCGCGCTCGACATCGCGCTGCAGGCGAGCCCGGACCACCCCTGGGTGACCGAGCACCCGGAGCTGTTCACGACGCTGCCGGACGGCTCCATCGCCTACGCGGAGAACCCGCCGAAGAAGTACCAGGACATCTACCCCCTGAACTTCGACAACGACCCCGAGGGCTCGTACCTCGAGATGCGCCGCGTCTTCCAGGTCTGGCTCGACCGGGGCGTCCGCATCTTCCGGGTCGACAACCCGCACACGAAGCCGCTCGGCTTCTGGGAGCGGCTGCTGCACGACGTGAACGCCGAGTACCCCGACGCGATCTTCCTGTCCGAGGCGTTCACCCGGCCGCCGATGATGCGCGGCCTCGCGAAGGTCGGCTTCCAGCAGAGCTACACCTACTTCACCTGGCGCAACACGAAGGAGGAGCTGGCGGAGTACCTCGTCGAGCTGTCGACCGAGACGGCGGACTACCTGCGCCCGAACTTCTTCGTCAACACCCACGACATCCTCACGCCGTACCTGCAGTTCGGCGGCGAGGCCGCGTACCGCATCCGCGCGGCGCTCGCCGCGACGAGCGTGCCGAGCTGGGGGGTCTACTCCGGCTACGAGCTGATCGAGAACGTCGCCCGGCCCGGCGCCGAGGAGAACATCGACAACGAGAAGTACGAGTACCGCCCGCGCGACTGGGCGAAGGCCGCGATGCTCGGCCGGACGCTCGCGCCGTACCTGGCCCGCCTGAACGGCATCCGCCGCGACCACCCGGCGCTCGGCCAGCTGCGGAACGTCGCGATCCACCCGACCGACTCCGACGCGGTGATCGCGTACAGCAAGCATCTCGACGCGGAGTTCACCGGCGGCGCCGACGACACGATCGTCGTCGTCGCGAACCTCGACCCCCACGGGGCCAGGGAGACCATGGTCCACCTGGACCTGACCCGCATCGGCCGGAGCCCGGGCGACGTGATCACCGTCCGCGACCTGGTGACCGGCGCGGTCTACCAGTGGGGCGCCGACGCCTACGTCCGGCTCGACCCGTTCGTCGAGCCCGTGCACATCCTGTCGGTCGAGGACTGACGAGACCAAGGAGGAGGTCCGCTATGCCCAGGAAGACCGCCAAGACCGCCGACGCGCCGGCCGCGCTCCCCGACGGCACCCTCGAGGGCGCGGCGGAGACGGCACCCCCGTCGCCCGAGGTGCCCGAGGAGGCGACCGGCGGCGACGCGGCCGGCACGTCCGAGACCGCCGAGCCGGTCGAGACGCCCGAGGACGACCCCGCGGCGCCGGTGCCGGGCGAAGACGTGCTCGGCAGCATCGCGGACGGCACCCACAGCGGACCGCACTCCGTGCTCGGCCAGCACCCGGTGGGCGACACCGGCGCCGTCGTGATCCGCGCGCTCCGCCCGCTCGCCCGGCAGGTGGTCGCCGTCCTCGACTCCGGCGACCGCGTCGAGCTCGGGCACGTCGGACAGGGCGTCTGGCAGGGCGTGTCGACGGCCGGCCTCACCGGTTACGTGCTGGAGACGACGTACGACGAGTCGACCTGGACGACGGACGACCCGTACCGCTTCCTCCCCTCCGTCGGCGAGGTCGACCTGCACCTCTTCGGCGAGGGCCGCCACGAGCGGCTGTGGGAGATGCTCGGCGCGCACCACCGAGAGCTGCACGGGGTGGACCGGGGCAGCTGGGGCACCTCGTTCAGCGTCTGGGCGCCGCACGCCCGGGCCGTGCGCGTCATCGGCGACTTCAACAACTGGAACGGCCGCCTGCACGCGATGCGGCGCCTCGACGGCGTGGGCGTGTGGGAGCTGTTCGTCCCCGGCCTCGACCCGTACAACGCGTACAAGTTCGAGATCCTCACCCGCCACGGCGAGTGGATCGAGAAGGCCGACCCGATGGCGCGGCACGCCGAGCAGGCGCCCGCCACCGCCTCCGTCGTCACGGAGAGCGGGTACGTCTGGGGCGACTCCGCATGGATGAGCGCCCGGGCGGCGCAGAACCCCAACGACACCCCGATCAGCGTCTACGAGATGCACTTCGGCTCGTGGCGGCAGGGCCTCGGCTACCGCGAGGCGGCCGACCAGCTGATCGAGTACCTGCACGAGACCGGCTACACCCACGTCGAGTTCCTGCCGCTGGCCGAGCACCCCTACGAGCCGTCGTGGGGCTACCAGGTCACGGGGTACTACGCGCCGACGAGCCGCTTCGGCCACCCCGACGACCTCCGCTACCTGATCGACCGCCTGCACCAGGCGCGCATCGGCGTCTACATGGACTGGGTGCCCGGGCACTTCCCGAAGGACGCGTTCGCGCTCGCGCAGTTCGACGGCGAACCGCTGTACGAGCACAGCGACCCGCGCCTCGGCGAGCACATGGACTGGGGCACGCTGATCCCGAACTACGGGGACAGCCAGGTGCGCAACTTCCTCGTCGCGAACGCCCTGTACTGGCTGGACGAGTTCCACGTCGACGGCCTGCGGGTCGACGCCGTGGCCTCCATGCTCTACCTCGACTACTCGCGCGAGGCCGGGCAGTGGGTGCCGAACCGCTACGGCGGCCGGGAGAACCTGGAGGCGATCGCCTTCCTGCAGGAGACGACGGCGACGGCCTACAAGCTGCACCCCGGCGTGATGATGATGGCGGAGGAGTCGACCAGCTGGGGCGGCGTCACGCACCCCACCGACCACGGCGGCCTGGGCTTCGGGCTGAAGTGGAACATGGGCTGGATGAACGACACCCTGCGCTACATCGCGAACGACCCGATGTGGCGCAGCCACCACCAGAACGAGCTCACGTTCTCGTTCCTCTACTCGTTCAGCGAGAACTTCATCCTGCCGATCAGCCACGACGAGGTCGTGCACGGCAAGGGCAGCCTGATCGGCAAGATGCCGGGCGATCCCTGGCAGCAGCTCGCCAACGTGCGCGCGTACCTGGCGCTGCAGTGGGCCCACCCGGGCAAGCAGCTGCTGTTCATGGGGCAGGAGTTCGGGCAGCGCAGCGAGTGGGCCGAGTCCCGGAGCCTCGACTGGTGGATCCTCGACCAGCCGGCGCACCGCGGCCTGCTGAACTTCGTGTCCCAGCTGAACCGGGTGTACCGCGAGAACCCGTCGTTCTGGGAGCAGGACTCCACGAGCGCCGGCTTCAGCTGGATCGACGGCAGCGACGCGGCCAACAGCGTGCTGTCGTTCCTGCGCTGGGACCGCGACGGCAACCCGATCGCTGCGCTGTTCAACTTCTCGGGCCGGCCCGTCGGCGACTACCGCGTCGGCCTGCCCTTCGCGGGCACCTGGGAGGAGCTGCTGAACAGCGACGCCGGTGAGTTCGGCGGCTCCGGCGTCGGCAACTACGGCGCGGTCGTCGCGGAGAACGAGCCGAGCCACGGCCACCCGGCGTCGGCGGTGCTGACCCTCCCGCCGCTCGGCGCGCTCTACCTGCGCCCGAAGTCCCGGAAGTAGCGCGGGCGGTCGGGCCGTCGCCCTGCGGGGCGGCGGCCCGCCGGCTCAGCCCCGCAGGGCGACGCGGCGCGCCGCGAGGCGCAGCTCCAGCTCGCGCACGATCACGACGGCGAGCTGCGCCAGGTCGTCCAGCTCGTCCTCGTCGAAGTCGCGCTGCACGCGGTCGAGCACGCCGAGCGCGCCGATGCTCAGCCCGTCGTGGGTGATGAGCGGCGCGCCGGCGTAGGAGGCGAGGCCCGGGTCGGCGACCAGGATCGGGTTGCTCGCGGTGCGCGGGTCCGCGCGGACGTCCCTGATCGACACGGGTCGCCCTGTGCGGACGGGGATCGCGCACAGCGCCTCGCTGCGGGCGACCTCCATCCTCGAACCGCCGAGACCGCGGGCCGCCTTGATCACCTTGCGGTCCGCGTCGACGAGCGACACGAAGGCGGCGGGCACCCGCAGCAGGCGGGTGGCCAGGTGGGCGACCCGGTCGAAGGCCTCGTCGGGCGCGTCGCCCAGCACGTCGAAGCGGTGCGCGGCGGTCGCGCGGGCGCCCTCGTCCGCCCCGAGGAGGGCGGGGTCGAGGGCGCGCTCCCGCACGAGCTCGTCGATCAGCGCGTTCTGCAGGCCGACCGACACCTCCGGCAGGGTGAGGCGCTCCTCCGGCCGCCGGCGCAGCATCCCGCGCAGCACCGTCGCCACGCCCGCCGGCACGGAGTCCGGCACCACCGGGTCGCGGTCGAGCCGCGCAGCGGCGGACTCGAACACGGTGCCCGGGTACTCCACCCGACCGGTGACCGCCTCGAGCAGCACGAGCCCGAGGGAGTACACGTCCGTCGCGGGCACGGCGTCCTCGCCCTCGACCTGCTCCGGGCCGAGGTAGGCGGCGGTGCCCGTCGTGAACTCGCCCTGCTCGGTCCCGATGATGCTGGAGATCCCGAAGTCCGTCAGCTTGCCGCGGACCCGGACCTCCTCGTTCCGGAGGTCGAGCAGCACGTTCGCCGGCTTCACGTCGCGGTGCAGGTACCCGTGCTCGTGCACGTGGTGCAGCCCGTCGGCCAGGTCGAACCCCAGGTACGCGACCTGCTTCGCCGGGAGCGGCCCCGAGCGCAGGCGTTCGCGCAGGTCGACGCCGGGGGTGCGCTCCATCACGAGGTAGATCCGCGGTGAGGCCGGCTCGCTCGCGTCCACCCCGGCGTCCAGCAGCGTGACGAGCGCGTGGTGACTCAGGCGGGCGACCAGCTGCGCCTCCGCCTGCTGCACCCGCAGCTCGTCGGCCGACACCGCGCGCTCGGTGAAGACCTTGATCGCGACCTCGCGCCCGAGCAGCAGGTCGCGCGCCGCATAGACGGTGGAGGCGCCGCCGCGGCCCAGCACGGAGCCGATCACGTAGCGGTCGGCGAGCGCGGCCGGCAGCCGCTGATCGGTAGAGATGGGGCGCGTCGCGTCCTGGCTCACGGCGGTCCGTCCTCCTGTCGCAGAGCCTCACTCTGACGCACGGGCGCCGTGCAGCGCACGGGGTCTGCGCGAACCGTCCACCTGCCGCCGCGATCCGTGCATCGGCGCCCGTCCCCGCCCGTCCCCCGCACTGGGGTCCGCATTCCGGAGGACACGGCTTGTCCCCGGGAAGCCAGCCGTCGTAGCGTCGTCCCCACACGGGAACCCCCTTCCGGCACCCACCGGGAGCCCGTGACCCGAATCGCGCCGTCCCCGCGGCGCTCCGCTTCCGGTCGCCCCCTCGGCCGCCGGTCCTTCACCCAGAGGACCTCCCCCACGATGACCGCTTCCCCCGTGACGCTGACCGCGTCCCGCACCGTCGCCGCGCCCGCCGTCCGCTGGGCCGGCCGCTACGCCCGCCGACTGTTCCTCACCGACACCGCCGTCGTCGCACTCGCCGTGCTCGTGACGCACCTGCTGGTGCTGTCCCGCGCCGAGGCGCTGACGACGCGGGCCGGGGCGGAGGCCCTGATCGGCTACCCGATCGTGTCCGCCGCGCTCGCGCTCGTCTGGATCGTGCTGCTCGCGGTCTTCGACAGCCGGGACGAGGACGAGATCGGCTCGGGCTCCACGGAGTACCGCCGCGTGATCCGCGCCGGCACCGCGACCCTGATCGTGATGATCGTCGCCGCGTTCTTCCTCGGCCTCGACCTCTCCCGGGTGTGGGTCGCGGCGGTCGTCCCGGTCGGCACCGGGGCGCTGCTCGGCGGCCGCCTGCTCTGGCGCCGCTGGCTGATCGCCCGCCGCACCGCCGGCGCCTACTCGCACCGGGTCGTGCTCGTCGGCTCGACCGAGACGGTCGTCAGGACCGCGCTCGACCTCGCCCGGCAGCCCGGGCACGGCTACCGGGTGGTCGGCGTCGCGCCGACCGACGGGGACGTCCGCGGCAGCATCGCCGACCTGCCGGTCGTCGGCACGGTCGACGACGTGCCGCAGGCGATGCGGATGCTCGGCGCCGACACCGTGATCGCCACGAGCAGCGACCGCCTGCCCGCCGAGCGGCTGCGCGACCTCGCCTGGCACCTCGACCCGGCCCACCACCTGGTGCTCGCCCCCGAGCTGACCGACGTCGGCGGCTCCCGCATCCACCTGCGCCCCGCCGCCGGCCTGCCGCTCATCCACGTCGAGACGCCGCACCAGCGCGGTGCCGGTCGCGCGGCGAAGCGGGTGTTCGACGTGGTCGTGTCCTCGGCCGTGCTCGCGCTGCTCTCCCCCGTGCTCATCGCGATCGCCGTGCTCGTGCACCGCGACAGCCCCGGCGGTGTGCTCTACCGGCAGGAGCGCGTCGGCCGCAACGGCGAGCCGTTCTCGATCCTGAAGTTCCGCTCGATGTGCGCCGACGCCGACGAGCGCCGTGCCGCGCTGACCGCGGGGATGGGCAAGGGCCTGTTCAAGATGGCCGACGACCCGCGCATCACCCGCGTCGGCCGGGTGCTGCGCCGCTACTCGCTCGACGAGCTGCCCCAGCTGATCAACGTGCTGCGCGGCGAGATGAGCCTCGTCGGCCCGCGCCCCGCGCTGCCCTCGGAGGTGTCGGAGTACGACCGCCGCGAGCTGCGCCGCCTCGCCGTCACCCCGGGCCTCTCCGGGCTCTGGCAGGTCAGCGGCCGCTCGGACCTCGCCTGGGCGGACGGCATCCGGCTCGACCTCTACTACGTCGAGAACTGGTCGCTGACGCAGGACCTGCAGATCCTCTGGCGCACGGCCCGCGCCGTGCTCGCGAGCGACGGGGCGTACTGAATTCATTGACGGTGTCGGCTCGGGGACGCTCCGCGCCCCCTCACCGCCACCGGCGTCGCTGGCGCGACGCGGCTCCGCTGCGCTCCGCGTTCGGCCGAAAGGCCGGAGGGGCTGAAGCCCCCGCTTCGCGCCGCGGCGCCGAAGGCGCGCGAACGGCTGCGGGTGCGGATGCGGCTGCGGCTGCGGCTGCGGCTGCGGACGCAGCTCGATGTCGCGGATATAGGCAGTTGGCGGGCTGCAGGCAGTTAGCGGGGTTGCAGCCGATGTCGGGGATGCAGGCCGCTGTCGGGGATGCAGGAGGGAACGGCCGGATCGAGCCTGCATCGGTGACGTCGACCTGCATGCGCCGCGCCGTGCTGCAGGATCCGGTGCCGCCGCGTCGGTTCCGGTGCGCCGAGGGCACCTGCACGTGCACCGGAACCCACGAGGGGGCACCGGAACACACGAGCGGGCATCGGGTGCCACCAAACGCCCCCGCCTCAGCCCCCTCCCGGCTTCGGGCGCCGGCGCTCGCGAGCCGGGGTGGTCTCGAGGCTCCGCTGCGCTCCGCACCTCGACCAGCGGGCCAGCGCAGCTGAGGCTTCAGCCTCTCCGGCCTTCAGGCCGAACGCGGAGGGCAGGCTCCGCTGCGCTCCGCACCTCGACCAACGAGCAGACGGAGGGCAGGCTCCGCTGCGCTCCGCACCTCGACCAACGAGCAGACGGAGCGCAGCGCGGGACAGCGCAGCTGAGGCTTCAGCCTCTCCGGCCTTTCGGCCGGACGCGGAGCGCAGCGGAGCCGTGTCGCGCCAGCGACACCGGAGGCGGCGACGGGATGCGGAGCATCCCCGAGCCGACTCCGTTCTATCGATTCAGTACAGGAGGTTCGCGAGGCGGCGGCGGGCCGGCGGCACGCGCGGGTCGTCGGGGCCGGCGAGCGTGAACCAGTCGAGCAGACGCTGACGAAGCACGCTCTTCTGCTCCGGCGTCGCCGTCGGGAAGAGGTCGAGCAGCCGCCCGAACGCGTCGTCGAGGTGACCGCCGGAGACGTCGAGGTCGCCGACCGCGAGCGCCGCGTCCACGTCGCGGGGATCGCCGGCGGCGCGCTCTCGCGCGTCGGCCGGCAGCGACTGCAGCCGGTCGAGCAGCTCGACCTGCGCGAGCGCGGCGGGCGCCGCGGTGTCGCGGGGGTCCTGCGCGATCGCGGTGCGGAACAGTCGCGCCGCCTCGGGGTAGTCGCCGCGGTCGATCGCCGCGTAGGCCTCCACGTGCAGGGGCGGCAGCGGTGCCGGCTCCGGCTCCGCGGGGCCCTCGGCGCCGTCGCCGCCCGCGTCGGGGACGCTGCCAGTCACCCCGTGCTGCTGGGCGAGGGTGAGCAGCTGCTGGAACAGCGGCCCCATCTGCTCCTCCGGCAGCACGCCGGCGAACAGCGGGACGGGCGCGCCGGCGACGACGGCCACGACCGTCGGCAGGGACTGCGCCTGGAACGCCTCGGCGACCTGCGGGTTCGCGTCCGCATCGACGATCGCGAGCACCAGCCGCCCGGCCTCCGCCTCGACCGCACGGCGCAGCGGCGTCAGCAGGTCCTGGGACGGCGTGCTCCACGTCGCGATGAGCGCGACGACGACGGGAACGGTCCGCGACAGCTCGACGAGCTGCGGGAACTCGGCGTCCCCCGCCTCGACGACGACGCGGGACTGCTCGGGCGCGGCGGCCGCCTGCCCGTCCTGCTGCGGCGCCTGCTGACCCCGCGCGGCCTGCGCCGCCTGCTGGGTCTTGCGCGCGACGAGCGGCGAGAGGTCGATCGCCCCGCGGAGGCCGCCTGGCGGCGGTGCGGGTACGGCAGGCACGGGCGCTACAACTCCTTCGCGGAAACGAGACCCTGAGCGTAGCCGAGCAGCTTGATCGGCTCCGTGGAGCCGGCGGACGGCACCTGGAACAGCAGCTGGTAGCCGTAGACGGACTGGATGCCCTTGCCGGTGGAGGAGGTGCCGGCGAGGATCTTCGTCCCGCCGCTCGGGCGCACGGTGACGCCGGAGCGCTTCGGCTTGACCGTCCACTTCTCCTCGAGGTTCACCGACACGAGCGCGACCGCGTTCGCGGTGGTCAGGGCGACCACCTGCTCGGGGTCGACCGTCTTGTCGGCGAAGGAGATGGAGGCGGTGCCGCCCAGCTTCTTGGCGATCTTCTTCTTCGCGGCCTCGCCGACGTTCTTCACGAGCGCGTCGCCGCTGGTGTCGAACAGCGCCGCCTCCTTCGCGTCGCTCTTGCGCAGCACCCGTCCGTAGTCGGTCGCGAGGTCCGCCGGGGCGACCCGCAGCACGGTGTTCTGGGGGTTGAGGCGCTTGGCGCCGGTGAGCGCGGACGGCAGCACGGGGAGGACCGTCTCCGACGGCAGCTCCATGGCGTAGTGCACCTTGTAGGCGGCCCGCGGGTCGTCCTGCATCATCGTGAGGGCGAGCGGCGCCTTGTCCTTCTCGCTCGGGTCCTCCACCACGGCGAAGAGGGAGCGCGGCCACCCGGCGGTCGCCTCGGGCAGGATCAGCTTCAGCTGCGCGCCGGCGCCCGGCAGCGCGGGCGGCAGGGCGTACTTCTTGTCCTTCTTGCGGATGGCGTACGCCGCGGTGCGCAGCTCGAGCGCCGGCCCGGCGAACCGCCGCTCGGCGAGCTTGACGCTGTGGCGGCCGTCGGCCTTCGCGGCCGTCTCGGCGGCGTGCAGGACGATGCGCTGCGCCTGCTGCTCCCCCACCGTGGCGACCGGCTCCCGCGGCGCGGCGGAGGCGGCGGGCGCGGTGCCGGCGGCGGAAGCGACGATGCCGGCGACGAGCGCGGCACCGAGCATCGGCGCGGCGGCGTGCACCGCGGAGCGGCCGGCGGTGCTGCGGCGGCCGCGCGAGGGCCCGCTCGTGACCGGCGCGGTCGGCTTGAACCGCGGCGGCTGCGGACGCCGGTTGCGCTTCGACGGCGGCTTGCGAGGCGGGCCGCGGCTGCGGCGCACGTGCGCGAGCGCCCACACGTACAGGACGAGCCCCAGCACCGCGAGGGCGCCGCCGCCGGCGAGCAGGACCCCGGAGACCGGCGTGGTCGGCGGGACCGGCCAGGTGAGGCGGATGGTGGACGGGGCCGGGTGGGCGCCGTCGGAGGCGACGATCATCGACATGCCCTTGGGCAGGTCGACCGGCCAGTCGAGGGCGCGATCGCCGGACCGCTCGTCGAGCCAGAGGTCGGAGCCCGCCGGGTCCGGCTCGCCGCCGCCGGTCAGGCCCGCGACGCTCGGGGCGACCGCGACCTGCGAGGTGGCGGCCTTCGCCTCCGCATCGACGCCGAGGCGGGCGTAGCGCTCGCCCGACAGCCAGGCGGTGACGTCCGCGGTGCGGCCGTAGGCGGCGAAGACGGGGCCGTCGCCCTCGAGGCGGAGCCGCTGCTGCCCGGGGTGCGCGCGGAGCACGGAGGACGGGATCACGACGTAGTCCACGTCGGCCGGAGCCGACGCGCTCATCGAGATCGTCGTGGGCGGCTTCAGGAACGTGCGCTGGGCGACCCCGGCCACGATCATCACGGCCGCGGCGAGCAGCGCCACGAGTGCGATGGCGAACCGCATCGCGCTCCCTCCTGTCACGCCCCGCGGCCGCATCGCGCGCGCCGTCCCCTCGAGGGCCGCGTCAGCCTAAGCACGGCCCCTCCCCCGTTCGGGGACGACGCACGGCGCGCCTCCGATGCGGGCGGCGGGTCCGCTCCCGCACCTACACTGCGTAACCGACGCCGGCGCGCGCATGCCTCCGGCGCGCGTGCCGCACCGGTGATCCGTGGGAGGAGCGTCCGTGTCCGACGAGTCCGGGTTCACGACGACGATGCGCGGCTACAACCGCGACGAGGTCGACCGCGCGATGCAGGAGCTGCGCCGCGAGCTGATCAAGGCGAACGGCTCGCTCGCCGAGGCGCAGCGCGAGATCAAGCGGCTGACGGCGCGGGTCGACGAGCTCGACGGCGAGCTGGAGGAGGTCGGCACCCCCACGTACTCCGGGCTCGGCCACCGGCTCGAGAGCCTGCTGCGGCTCGCGGAGGAGCAGTCGACCAAGGTCATCGCGCTCGCGGACATCGACGCCCAGAAGCTGCGGGCCGCGTCGCAGTCCGACGCGGACCGCCTCCGCCTCGAGACGACCGACCTCGCCGACCGCCTGGTCGGCGACGCCCGCGAGCAGGCGGAGCAGATGCTCTACCGCGCCAGGCTCGACGCCGACGCGATGGTCGAGCGCGCCGAGCTGCACGCGGAGACGACGACGCAGGACGCGGTGCGCGAAGCGGCCGCGATCCGCGGCGCCGTCGCCACGGAGGCGGCGGAGGTGCGCGGCACGGCGAAGCGGGAGGCGGCGGCGCTGAAGGCCGACGCGGAGCGCGAGGCCGCCGAGCTGCGGGCGGTCGTGGACCGCGAGACCGAGTCGGCCCGCGAGGACGCGGCGCGGCTCGTCCGCGAGACGGAGTTCGGGCGCGCCGAGCTGCAGCGCGAGATGGCCGCCCTGCGGGAGGACGCGGAGGCGTACGCCGAGCGGGTCCGGTCCGAGGCCGACGCGGAGGTGGAGCGCGCGCACGCGGACCTGAACCGCAAGGCCGAGCTGGCGCGCGCGGACGTCGCCCGCGAGACCGAGACCTCGCGGCTCGCGATCGCCCGCGAGGCGGAGGCGGCGCGGGCCGCGCTGCTCGAGGAGCTCGAGTCGACGCGCCTCGCGCACCTGCGGGAGCACGAGGCCCTGCGGAACGCGCTCGACGCCGAGCTCGCCGCGCTCCGCGACGAGGCGGCGCGCGAGGTGGAGCAGGCGCGGCTGGACCTGGACGTGGAGCTGAAGTCCCGCCGGGCGGAGGCGGAGGCGGACTACCTGGCGCGGCACCAGGAGGCGGTCGCCTCCACGCAGCGCTACCTCGACGACGCGAACGCGCAGCTGTCCGACGCCGTGCGGCGCAGCGCCGACAAGCGGCTCGAGGCGGACGCGCTGCAGATGCAGATCGAGGTCGACGGCCGGCGGGCGCAGGACGCCGCCCAGGCCGAGGCGACCGAGACGCTCGCGGCCGCCCGCGACCACGCGCAGGCCATCGTCGCCGAGGCCGAGCAGCGGTCCGCGACGCTGGTGCGGGACGCGGAGCGGCGGCTCGCCGAGCTGCGCGACGAGCGGGACGGCATCGCGCACTACTTCGAGTCGCTGCGGGGTGCGCTCGCCGGCGCGGCCCCCGTCGACGCCGACACCTGATCCCTGCGGTGAAGCTGCAGCGGCCGTTCACCACCGGCCTGTTCGCCGCCCTCGGCGTGCTCCTGGCGATCGCGATCGGCGCCGCCGTCCTCCAGCTCGCCACGGTGCTCACCTACGTGCTGACCGCCGTCTTCCTCGCGCTCGGGCTCGACCCGCTCGTCTCCCAGCTGGAGCGGCTGCGCCTGCCGCGCTGGCTCGCGATGCTGATCGCGGTGGTCGTGGTGCTCGGCGTCGTGGTCGCGATCGCCTTCCTGATCGTGCCGGTGATCGTCTCCCAGGGCGCGAACCTCATCAACCAGGTGACCCGGATCGCGAGCGGCTACAACGGCTGGGACGACTTCATCGGCCAGGTGCAGGCCGCCGTGCCGAACGTGAACGTGCAGGACCTGCTGAACCAGGCGACGCAGTACCTGCAGGACAACGCGGGCGTCATCACCGGAGGCGTGCTGTCGATCGGCGCGGGCATCCTCGGCGGCATCGGCGGCTCGGTGATCGTCGTGATCCTCACCCTGTACTTCACGGCCTCGATCAACGAGTTCAAGGGCGCGCTCTACCGCCTCGTGCCGATGTCGCGCCGGCAGCGGTTCGCGAGCATCGCCGAGCAGATCTTCCAGGCCGTCGGACGCTACGTGATCGGGCAGGTCGGGCTCGCGCTCGTGAACGGGGTGCTCAGCTTCGTGTTCCTGACCGTCGTCGGCGCGCAGCTGCCCGCGGTCTTCGCCTTCATCGCCTTCCTCGGCAGCCTCATCCCCCTCGTCGGCACCATCTCGGGCGCGGTCCTCATCGTGCTCGGACAGCTGCTGCTGATGCCGAACGCGACGGGCGACGGCCTGCCGATCTGGGTCATCACCGCCATCTACTACCTCGTGTACATGCAGGTCGAGGCGTACCTGCTGAGCCCGCGGATCATGAACCGGGCGGTCAAGGTGCCGGGCGTCGTGGTCGTCATCGCGGCGCTGACCGGCGGGACGCTGCTCGGCATCCTCGGCGCCCTGATCGCGATCCCGGTCGCCGCGGCGATCCTGCTCATCGTCGACCAGATCATCGTGCCGAAGCAGGCGGAGTCCTAGGCTCCCGCGACCAGCTCGTCGGGGACCTCGGTCGGCAGCGGCGCGGCCGAGGGCCGCACCGCGGCGACCACCTCGTCGAGGACCCGGCGGACCTGCGTCTCGCCCACCCAGAGGTGCTTGCCGCCCTCGACCGCGATCAGGTGCGCCTCCGGCACGACCGCGAAGGCGGACCGGGCCGCCTCGGGGCGCAGGTAGTCGTCCAGCTCCGGCACGATGACGACGAGCGGGCGCCCGAGGCCGTGCCAGCGCGCGAGCTCCGCCTCGCTCGTGCGGTGCAGCGGCGGCGACAGCAGCACGGCGCCCTCGACGTCCTCGTCCGGCCCGTACTTGAGGGCGAGCTCCGTGCCGAACGACCAGCCGAGCAGCCACGGCGACGGCAGGGCCCGCTCCCGCGCGAACGCGACGGCCGCCGCGACGTCAGAGCGCTCGGCCACTCCCCCGTCGTACTCGCCCTCGCTCGTGCCGCGCGGGCTCGTCGTGCCGCGGGTGTTGAAGCGCAGCACCGCGAGGTCGGCGAGCGCGGGCAGCCGCCAGGCCGCCTTCCGCAGCACGTGGCTGTCCATGAAGCCGCCGTGCGTCGGCAGCGGGTGCAGGCACACGAGCGTGGCCGCCGGCTCGCGGTCCGCGGGCAGCGCCAGCTCGCCCACCAGGGTCAGGCCGTCCGCGGTGTCGAACGCGACGTCCTCCCGCCGCGCGGCGAGCACCGTGCCGCTCCGGATCGGGGTCATGCGGCCCGCCAGCAGTGCAGGTGCCAGTGCCGGCGCGCCGCGAGGTCGGCGGCGTCGCCGAGCACCCCGTCGGCCCGCCACGCCACCAGGTGCGCCACCGCGGGCTCGATCTCGCCGCCGCAGCCCGGGCAGCGGTAGGCCTTCAGCGCCTGTGCGGCGGAGATCGGCTGCACGTGCCACTCCCGGCCGCCGCGCACCTCGAGGCGGGGGCCGCCGCTCAGCCTGAGCGGCGGCGGCTCGTCCCCCCGGATCCTGTTCCTGCGCGGCACGACACCATCAGTACCAGCCCAGGGCGTTGGAATGCCCCCAGGCGCCGCAGGGGCTGCCGTACGAGCCGGCGATGTAGCCGAGGCCCCAGGTGATCTGCGTGGCGTAGCTGTTCTGCCAGTCGGCGCCCGCCGCGGCCATCTTGCTGCCGGGCAGCGCCTGCGGGATGCCGTAGGCGCCGCTGCCCGGGTTCGCCGCGTGGGTGTTCCAGCCGGACTCGCGGTTCCAGAGGCTCACGAGGCAGCTGAACTCGCTGGGCGCCCAGCCGCGCTTCGCGACGGCCTTCGCGGCATAGGTCTGGGCGACGCCGACCGGCGTCGTGTACGAGCCGCCGGAGCCGCTCGTGCCGGTGCTGCCGCCACCGCCGGGACCGGCCTTCGCCGCGCTCGGCGCCGGAGCGGTGTAGGCCTGGTAGCCGTCGCGCTTCGGATCGACGAGCACGTAGCCGCCGCTGATCGCGTAGCGCTGCACGCCGGAGCCCTGCACCATCGCCGGCTCGCGGTAGAAGCTGGACGCCGTCGCCCCGGCGTACGGGTCGACCACGGTGACGAGCAGCATGCCTGCGACCACCGCCATCACCAGCGCGCTGAAGACCCTCCGGGCCCGCCGGCGACCGGGCGACACCGCCCCGCGTCCCGCAGCCCGCCGCTCCCCCGTCGACCAGATGCTCACGATGACCCGACGGTACCCGGCGAGGGCCGACGCGCCGGGGCGCCGCCGCGGCGCGTCAGCGGACCGCGAGCATCGTCTCCACGAGGCCGTCGATCAGCAGGTCGACCTGCGCCTCGCTGTAGCCGCCCCGCTGCGCGCGGAAGGCGACCTGACGCACCTGCTCCACCGGCACCTTGGCCCCGTCCTCGAAGTACGAGCGCGCCTGCACCGCGAAGCGGTCGACCTCCTTGACCGAGTAACCGATGCGGGTGACGCCGACCCGGGCGAAGCGGCGCCCGTCCGGCCGCTCGAGCCGGCCGATGATCTCCTTCGCCAGCTTGCGGGTCTCGGCGTAGAACTGGCGCTCGCCGCCCGAGGCGGCCGCATGTTCCCGCTCCCGGCGCGCGAAGGCGTCCTCGAGCCGCTCGAGCGCCGCGTCGACCGCGCGGGTGGCGTAGCCGCCCCGCCGCATCGAGAACGCCGTGCGGCGGATGTCCCCGGCGCTGAGCCGTCGACCCGGCGCGTCGTAGGCGGCACGGGCGGCCGCGATGAAGCGGTCGACCTCCTCGGGGTCGTACCCGACTCGGCGGCGCTCACGGGGGAAGGTCGTCGGCATGGCCGACATGATGCCCTCAGGTGGTCGCGAAGTAGAGGAGCAGCGCCGCAGCGGCCGACGGAAGCACCGAATCGATCCGGTCGAGGATGCCGCCGTGGCCGGGCAGCCACGACGACATGTCCTTCACCCCGATGTCGCGCTTGATCATCGACTCCCCGAGGTCGCCCATCGTCCCGGTCACGAGGATCAGGGCGCCGAACAGCAGCCCGAACCAGACGGGCCGGTCGAGCAGCCAGGGCGCGAGCACCGCGCCGAGCAGCACGGTGGCGATCGCGGCGCCCGCGAACCCCTCCCAGGTCTTGCCCGGGCTGATCCTCGGCGCCATCTTGTGCCTGCCGAAGCGGAGCCCGGTCACGTACGCGAAGATGTCCGCCGCGACCACGACGGCGAGGAACGACAGGGCCCACCACTGCCCCCGCGGCTGCACGACGAGCACGGCGGCGCAGCTGCCGAGGCCGGTCACGTAGAGCTGCACGAACGCCGTCTGCAGGACGTCGCGGCCGAGCGTCCGCGGCGGGACGGGGACGGCGGCCTGCTGGGCGAGCCGCCACACGACCGCCACCACGACGGCGCCGAGCAGGGCGAGGAACCAGCCTCCCGGCAGCAGCTCCGGGGCCGCGGCGGGAGCCGGGTCCGACCCGGCGGCCGGGACGCTGGCGACGGCGGTGACGACGATCGCGAGCACGCCGGCGACGGCCGAACCGACCCGCGGCACGCGCACACCGGCGGTGCGCAGCGCGCCCGCGAGCTCCGACGTGCCGACCCCGACGAGCGCCATCACGATGAGGACGAACAGCGGCTTCCAGACGACGAGGCTCACGATGACGAGCCCGCCGAGCACGACGCCGAACCCGATCGCGAAGACCAGGTTCCGGCCGCTGCGCGCGGTCAGGCGGGCGTTCGCCTCGTCGAACTGCGCGCGGGTGGCGCGCACCTGCTCGCGGATGTCATCCCGCGTCGCCCGCAGCTGCTCCTGCAGCTCCGCGCTGTTCCTGGGGCGGCGCGGTCGCTCCGGCCGCCGATCGGTCATCGGATCAGACCTCGAGCAGTTCTGCTTCTTTGCGCTTCAGCGCCTCGTCGATCTGGTCGATGTGGCGCTTCGTCACCGCCTCGAGCTCCTTCTCACCGCGGGAGATCTCGTCGTCGCCGACCTCGCCGGTCAGCGCGTCGAGGTCGTCCTTCGCCCGGCGGCGGATGTTGCGGACGGCCACGCGCGCGTCCTCGCCCTTGCTGCGGGCGAGCTTGACGAACTCCTTGCGGCGGTCCTGCGTCAGCTCCGGCATCACGACCCGCACGATGGAGCCGTCGTTCGTCGGGGTCGCGCCGAGGTTCGGGAAGGTCGCGATCGCCTTCTCGATGTCCTTCAGCGCGCTCTTGTCGTAGGGCGTGACGACGAGCATCCGCGCCTCCGGCACCTGCAGGCTCGCCAGCTGCGCGAGCGGCGTCGGCGAGCCGTAGTAGTCCACGTTGATCCGCTGGAACAGGGCGGGGTTGATCCGCCCGGTCCGCACGGTGTCGAAGTCGTTCTTGGCGGCGTCGACGGCCTTCGCCATGCGGTCGCCCGCCTCCTGCAGCACGTCCGCGATCACGATCGGCCCCTTCCTGTCCGGCCCCGGGAGTCTACCGGGGGCCTGCCGGGCGTCGCCCGGCGCCCGCTCAGGCGGAGACGACCGTCCCGACCTCCGCGCCGCGCAGCGCATCGGTGATGGCACCGTCGCCCTCGATGCCGAAGACCCGCATCGCCATGTCGTTGTCCATGCAGAGGCTGAACGCGGTCGAGTCGACGACCTTCAGCTCGCGCCGCAGGGCGTCGCCGAACGTGACGTGGTCGAGCTTCACCGCGGAGGGGTCCTTCCGCGGGTCCGCGGAGTAGACGCCGTCGACGCCGTTCTTGGCGACGAGCACCTCGTCGGCGTGCGTCTCGAGCGCGCGCTGCGCGGCGACCGTGTCGGTGGAGAAGAACGGCAGGCCGGCGCCGGCGCCGAAGATGACGATTCGGCCCTTCTCGAGGTGGCGGATGGCGCGGCGCGGGATGTAGGGCTCGGCGACCTGCGTCATCGCGATGGCGGACTGCACGCGCGTCTGCACGCCGGCCTGCTCGAGGAAGTCCTGCAGCGCCAGGGCGTTCATCACCGTCCCGAGCATGCCCATGTAGTCGGCCCGCCCGCGGTCCATGCCCGCCTGGCTCAGCTCGGCACCGCGGAAGAAGTTGCCGCCGCCGACGACGACGGCGATCTGGACCTCCTCGGCCGCGGCCGCGATCTGCTCCGCGATCCCGCGGACGACGTCCGGGGCGACCCCGAAGGTCCCGCCTCCCAGCGCCTCACCCGACAGCTTGAGCACGACCCGGCGCATCCGCTCCCCCTTACGACGACCGGGAGACGACGCTACCGCGTTTCATTTCGTAGGCGAATCGCGGCGCCTCGCCGAGATCCGCCTACGAGATGAAACCGCCCCCGCGGTCTCTCGACTGCGGGGGCGGCTCATCAGGACTGATCGGGTCAGGCGCCGACCTTCAGGCGGGCGAAGCCCGAGACCTCGACGCCGGCGTCCTTCAGCACCTTGCCGGTCGCGACCTTCGAGTCGCGGGCGTAGGGCTGGTCGGCGAGCACGACCTCCTTGAAGAAGCCGTTCAGCTTGCCCTCGACGATCTTCGGCAGGGCCGCCTCGGGCTTGCCCTCGTTGCGGGTCGCCTCGGTGAGCACCTCGCGCTCGCGCTCGACGACGTCGGCCGGGACCTGCTCGCGCGTGCCGTACCGCGGGTCGTAGACCGCGATGTGCTGCGCGACGGAGCGGGCCGTCTCGGCGTCGGCACCGGCGTAGCCGAGCACCACGCCGACCTGCGGGGGCAGGTCCTTGCTGGTCCGGTGCAGGTAGATCGCGAACTCGTCGCCCTCGACCCGCTTGACCTGACGCAGCTCGACCTTCTCGCCGAGCAGCGCGGCCTCGTCGTCGATGTAGGCCTGCACGGTCTTGCCGTTCAGCGTGGCAGCGTTGCCCGACTCGACGTCGGTCGCCCCCGCCGCCGCGACGGCGCCGAGCACCTCGGCGGCGAGCGACACGAAGCGGTCGTTCTTCGCGACGAAGTCGGTCTCGCTCGCGAGCTCGATGAGCGTCGCGGCGCCGCCCTCGGCGATCGCGGTCACGAGGCCCGCGGTCGTCGCGCGGCCCGAGCGCTTCTCGACACCCTTCAGGCCCTTGACCCGCAGGATCTCGATCGCCTTCTCGATGTCGCCGTCGGCCTCGACCAGGGCGTTCTTGCTGTCCAGCATGCCCGCACCCAGGCGGTCACGCAGGGTCTTCACGTCAGCGGCGCTGAATGCGGCCATGGCTGACTCCTTCCGTGTTCACGTGCCGTCCGCTGCAACGGACGGAGGTGGTCAGGGCTTCCCGGGCGGGAGCCCGCGGTGACGACGCTCAGGCGTCGTTCTGCGGGGTCGCCTCCGGGTCGGTGATGTCGGCCGGACGCTGCTGCTCGGGCGTGGTGCTCGCGAGCTCCTGCGCCTCCACGTCGGCCTCGGTCTGCGGCGCGTGCTGCGCCGTCAGGCCCTCGGTCGCCTCGGCGGACAGCTCGGCGTCGGCCTGGGCGTCCGGGTCGTTCTGCTCGACCGGCTCGCCGCCCGTGACCGACTCGGTCTCGGCGACGACGTCGGCCACGACGGTGTCGATGCGGTCCTGCGTGTCGGCGGTCTGCCCCGTCACGCGGTCGTCGACGGCCTCGACCTGCTGGTCGAGCGGCACCGGGTTCTCCGTCGCCTGCAGCAGCTGCTGCTCCCACTCCGCGAGCGGCTCGGCGTCGGCCTCGGAGGTGCCCTGGTGGCGCTGGATGAGCCCCTCGGCGGCGGCGTCGGCGATGATCCGCGTGAGCAGCGCGACGGAGCGGATCGCGTCGTCGTTGCCCGGGATCGGGTAGGCGAGCTCGTCCGGATCGGCGTTCGTGTCGAGGATGCCGATGACCGGGATGCCGAGCTTCTTGGCCTCGTCGACCGCGAGGTGCTCGCGCTTCGAGTCGATGACCCAGATCGCGCTCGGCGTCTTGGAGAGGTTCCGGATGCCGCCCAGCGTCTTCTCGAGCTTGTCGCGCTCGCGCCGCTGGATCAGCAGCTCCTTCTTCGTGTAGCCGCGGGTCGTGTCGTCGAAGTCGACGAGGTCGAGCTCCTTGAGGCGCTGCAGGCGCTTCGCCACCGTCTGGAAGTTGGTGAGGAGGCCGCCGAGCCAGCGCTGGTTCACGTAGGGCTGGCCGACGCGCGTCGCCTGCTCGGCGATCGCCTCCTGGGCCTGCTTCTTCGTGCCGACGAAGAGGACGGTGCCGCCGCGGGCGACCGTCTCCTTGACGAAGTCGTACGCGCGGTCGATGTAGGTCAGCGACTGCTGCAGGTCGATGATGTGGATGCCCGAGCGCTCGGTGAGGATGAAGCGCTTCACCTTCGGGTTCCAGCGACGCGTCTGGTGCCCGAAGTGGACGCCGCTGTCGAGCAGCTGGCGGATGGTGACGACGGCCACGGCCGTGCTCCTGTCTGCACCCTCGAGGGGCGCGGTTCTCGGTTGTCGCCGGACGCGCGGATCTGCGGGCCGGCCCTGGCGCCGCTGCTCGCCCGGCCGCCCCGTCAGGGACCGATGACCGTGCGTCGCGTGGTGGGCGCGCGAAGTCATCCCGCTCGCGCGGGATGCGGCCAGCACTCTACCAGCCGGGCGAGGACCGCTCCTCCCCAGGCGGTCTCCCGGCCGGCTCGCCCCGGAGGTCCGCCGCGCACCGCTGCGGCGCCGCCCGCGCGACCATGCTGCCGGGGTGCGGAGCATCCTGGGCGCGCTCGTGGCCGCCGGCCTGCTGCTCGGCGGCGGTGCCGCGACCGCTGCCGAGCCCCGCTGGGCCTGGCCGGTCGACGACCACCGGGTGCTGCGGGGCTTCGAGGCGCCGGCCACGCCGTACGCGGCGGGGCATCGGGGCGTCGACCTCGCCGTCGCGCCGAGCGAGCGGGTGCGCGCGCCCGACGACGGCGTGGTCGCCTTCGCGGGACCGGTCGCCGGCCGCCCGGTGCTCTCGATCGATCACGCCGGCGTGCGGTCGACCCTCGAGCCCGTGGCCTCAGACCTGCGGGTGGGCGACGTCGTCCGGCGCGGGCAGGACGTCGGGACCCTCGCCGCCGGCAGCACGCACGCCGCCGGCGTCCTCCACCTCGGCGCGCGTGTCCGCGTCGGTGCGGGCTGGGCCTACGTCTCCCCGCTGCTGCACCTCGGCGGCGCGCACCGCGCGGTCCTCCTCCCCCTCGCCGCCTTCCCCGGCTGACCTCGGTCAGTGTTCGTGCCGCTCTGACGGCGTCGGAGCAGCACGAACACTGACCGAGGCTCAGGAGCGGGGGTGGGCGAGGCGGTAGCTCTCGGCGAGGCGCTCCATCGACACGTGGGTGTAGATCTGCGTCGTGCCGAGACTCGCGTGGCCGAGGATCGCCTGCACCGCGCGGAGGTCCGCGCCGCCGTCGAGCAGGTGCGTCGCCGCCGTGTGGCGGAGGGTGTGCGGGCCGGAGGGGCCGCCTCCCGGCACCGACTCGAGCAGCCGTGCGACGAGGCGGTGGACGCTGCGCGGCCCGATGCGCCCGCCCCGGTCGCCGAGGAAGAGCGCGACGCCGTCGCCGCCGGCGCCCGCGTCGCCGGCGGCGAGCACCGGCCGGCCCAGGTCGATCCAGCGGCCGAGGGCGCGTGCCGCGGGCACGCCGAACGGGACCACCCGGTCCTTCGCGCCCTTGCCGGTGACCCGGACGCGGTGCTCCGCGAAGTCCACGTCGTCGACGTCGGCGCCGCAGACCTCGGAGACGCGGACCGCGGAGCCGTAGAGCAGCTCGACGACGGCGAGGTCGCGCAGCGCCTCCGGCACGTCCTCGGCGGCGCGCGCCTCGAGCGCGGCGAACAGGGTCCGCATCTGCGGGTCGGCCACGACGCGCGGCAGGCGCCCCTGCGCCTTCGGCGCCCTGAGGCGCGCGGCGGCGTCGTGCGGGGCCACCCCGGTCCGGTGCAGCCAGGACGTGAGGCTGCGCGCCGCCGCGGCGCGCCGCGCGATCGTCGCCCGGGCGAGCTTCGCCTCGGTCGCCTGCCAGAGCCAGTCGCGCAGCAGCTCGAGGTCGACCCCGTCGACGGTCGTCACCCGGCGCGTCTCGGCGAAGCGGACGAGGTCCGCGAGGTCGGAGGCGTAGGCGCCGACCGTGTTCGGGGAGTAGGCGCGCTCGTGCACGAGGTGCTGCCGGTGCTTCGACACCGCCTCGTCGAGACGCATGCCGCCAGCGTGCGCCCTCGACGGGTCGCCGGGCGCGCGACCCTCCGCGTCCGCCCCGTCGCCGCGGGTGCTGCTCGTCGTCGTCAGTGCTCGACGTCGACGCCCATGGAGGCGAAGACGGACTCCGGCGTGCTCGTGAGCACCCCGGCCGGGTCGGTCGGCATCGACGTGTGGCCGACCCGTCCGTCGTCGTAGAGCGAGAGGACGCCGGCGGCGCGGCCCCCGTCGACGGCGATCACGCCGCCGCCCGGCCGCGTGAGGCGGATCGTGTAGGCGAGCGACGGGGCGACGTGGACGGGCACGCCCTCGAAGACCGACGAGGTCGCGTAGTGCAGGTGCCCGGCCAGGATCGCGCGGACGTCGGTGCCCCGGATCGCCTCGGCGAGCGCCTCCTGCCCCGTGAGGTGCAGCCGCGCCATCGCCGTCACCTCGACCGGCAGCGGCGGGTGGTGCATCGCGAGGACCGTCCCGTGCTCGGCGGGCTCGGCGAGCACCTCGCGCAGCCACGCGAGCTGCTCGGGCTCGAAGCCGCCCTCGACGCGGCCCGGGATCGACGAGTCGATCGAGACGAGCCGGAGCCCGTCCACCTCGAGCACGCGGTCGAGCGGGGCGTCGTCCGGCGCCTCGCCCAGCAGGTGCTGCCGCATCGGGGCGCGCACGTCGTGGTTGCCCGCCGCCCAGAGCACCGGCCAGCCGGTGCGGTCGAGGACCTCGTCGGTCACCGCGCGCACGGCCGTGTAGGCGGCTTCCTCCCCCTCGTCGGCCACGTCGCCGGTGTGCACCAGCGCCGCGATCGGGATCCCGCTGCCCTCGAGCGCCGCGAGCGCCGCCGAGTAGGTGGCAGCGGGCCGCAGCACCTCGTGGAAGACGCCGGACGCGGTCAGGTGCGAGTCGCTGACGTGGGCGATCCGGTGGGTGGCGACGGGCTCGCGGGTCATGCCCGCACGCTAGCGAGCGCAGCCGACACGTCCGCCGATCAGCCGCGGACCCAGCCCCGGGGTCCCTCGACCGCCGCGCCGTCGAGGCCGAGCACCGCGAGCACCGCGGCCGCGTCGACCCGCGGGATGCCGCAGCGCCGCGCGATCTCCGGCACGGCCAGCGGCGAGCGGCCGAGGGCGTCGAGCACCTGCCGCTCGAGCGGGTCGAGCTCCAGGTCGATCCCGTCCAGCGGCACCGCCGTGTCCCGGTCGCGCGCCAGCTCGGCGACGTCCGCCGCGGTCTGCACCAGCACCGCCGCGTACTCCCGCAGCAGCTTGTGGCAGCCCTTCGACGCGCTCGAGTGGATCGAGCCCGGGACGACCGCGATCGGCCGGCCGAGCTCGCCGGCGTGCGCCGCCGTGTTGATCGCCCCCGACGGGACGCCCGCCTCGACCACCGTCGTCACCCGGCTCGACGCTGCGATCAGGCGGTTCCGGCTGAGGAACCGCTGCCGCATCGGCGTCGAGCCGCAGGCGAGCTCGGACAGCACCACGCCCTCGACGGCGATGCGCTCGAGCAGGTCGCGGTTGCCCTGCGGGTACAGCCGGTCGACCCCGCCCGCCATGATCGCCGCGGTCGTCCCGCCCGCACGGATCGCCGCCTGGTGCGCGCCGCGGTCGATGCCCGCCGCGCCCCCGGAGACGATCGCGAACCCGCGGCCGACGAGGCCGGAGCCGAGCTCCTCGGTCACCCGCCGCCCGTAGGAGGTCGCGTCCCGGGTGCCGACGAGCGCGATCGAGCGCCGGAGGTCCGGCACGCGCTCACAGCCGGTCCGCGCCCAGAGCGCGAGCGGCGCGTGCTCGGCGAGGTCGTCGAGCCCGGCCGGCCAGTCCTCGTCGCCGGGCAGCACGAGCCGTGCGTGGACGCGCGCCGCGGCGGCGAACGCCTCGCGCAGCAGGGCCGGCTGCGCCCTGGGTCGCCATCGCGTGAACGCGTCGACGAGCCGCCGGTCGCGCACGGGAGGCGCGTCGAGCAGCAGCGCCTCGAGCGCGTCCGCCGCACCGAGCGTCGCGATCAGCGCCGACGCGACCGCGTCGCCCGGTTCGACGATCGCGGTCCACGCGCCGCGGGCGAAGGCCTCCTCCGGCGTCCCGCCGCGCCCGTGCCGCACGGGACCGACGAGGGCGGCGAGGTCGCGGGTGCCGACCGCGTCGACGGCGGTCACAGGTCGTCCCCGCGCAGCGCGAGGGCGGCGCCGACCTGCAGCGCGCCCGGCCGATCGAGCCCGGCCAGGTCCGCGAGCGTCCACGCCATCCGCAGCACCCGGTCGTGGCCGCGCAGCGAGATCGTGCCGCGACCGACCGCCTCGTCGAGGCGACCGCGGTCGCGCGGTGACAGCCGCCACTCGGGCCGCCGGAGCCGCTCCCCCGGCACCTGCGCGTTGACGCGCCAGGGCGTGCCGGCGAGGCGTCGGTCCGCGCGCTGCCGGGCCTCGTGCACCCGCTCCCGCGCGTCGGCGGTCGTGACCCCGGGCACGTCCTCGGCCACGTGCAGCCCGGCCGCCCCCGGCTGGGCGACCTCGAGCCGGATGTCGATGCGGTCGCGCAGCGGGCCGGAGATCCGGCGCAGGTAGCGGTCGCGCACCGACGAGGCGCAGGCGCAGCCGCCCTCGTCGCTGCGGAAGCGGCCGCAGGGGCAGTGGTTCGCCGCGAGGACCAGCTGCACCCGCGCCGGGAAGTCGGCGTGGCCGGCGGCGCGGTGGATCGTGATGCGGCCGGTCTCGAGCGGCTCCCGGAGCGCGTCGAGCGCGGCCGCCTGGAACTCGGGGGCCTCGTCGAGGAAGAGCACGCCGCCGCTCGCCCGGGTGACGGCGCCGGGGACGATGCGCCCGCTGCCGCCGCCGACGATCGCCGCGGGGGTCGAGGTGTGGTGCGGCGCGACGAAGGGCGGGCGGGTGCGCACCGCGTCGACCGCGCCGCCGAGCGAGGCGACGCAGGTGGCGTCGAGCGCCTCCTCCCCCTCGAGGTCGGGCAGCAGGTCGGCGAGCCGGGTGGCGAGCATCGTCTTGCCGGAGCCGGGCGGCCCGGTCATCAGCAGGTGGTGGCCGCCGGCGGCCGCGACGAGCAGCGCCTGCACGGCGTCGTCCTGGCCGAGCACGTCCGCGAGGTCGCGGCGCTCCGTCCCCGCCGGCTGCGCGACCGCGGCGAGCGGCACGGGGTCGACCTCGACCGGCTCGAGCTCCGCGCCCAGCCGGATCGCGAGCGCGCGCAGGCTGGGCACTGCCGTCACCTCGACGCCCTCGACGAGCCGCGCCTCCGCCTCGCAGGCGGTCGGGACGACGAAGCGGGTGCGGCCGGCGCGGAGCGCGGCGCGGACCGCGGGCAGCACGCCCGGCACCGGTCGCAGACGGCCGTCGAGGCCGAGCTCGCCGATGAGGACGGCGTCGCGCACCGCCTCGGGCTCCACGACGCGCTGCGTGAGCAGCACCGCGACGGCGATCGCGACGTCGAAGCCGCTGCCGTGCTTCGGCAGCGCGGCGGGCGAGAGGTTCACCGTCAGGTGCCGCGTCGGCATCGTGAAGCCGGAGTGCTCGATCGCGCTGCGCACCCGCGCCTGCGCCTCCCGCAGGGCCGTATCGGGCAGCCCGACGAGCTTGAGTCCCGGCGTCTGGTTCGTCAGCGCCGCCTCGATCTCGACCAGGCGCCCCGCGACGCCCTCCACGGCGACCGCGGTCGTGCGCGCCGTCGTGATCATGCGACGGCCCGCATGTGGTCGATGACCGGCGGGACGTGCCGGCCGAGCACGACCGCGATCAGATCGATGCGCGTGCTGCGGGCGACGCCGCGGTGCGCACCGCGCCACCGCGACGCGAGGACGCCGAGCCGGTGCAGCTTGTCCCGATCGACCGCCTCGAAGGGGTGACCGTAGCCGAGCCCGGTGCGCGTCTTCACCTCCACGACCACGAGCTCGTCGCCGTCGAGCGCGACCACGTCGAGCTCGCCCTCCCGGCACCGCCAGTTCCGGTCGAGCACGCGGTAGCCCGCGGCGATCAGGTGGTCGACGGCGAGCTGCTCGCCCCGTCGACCGACTTCGTCCTTGTTGAGCACGGCGGCAGCATGCTGCGGCGGGACGGCTCAGGAGCCCGCCGGGAGCGCGGATCCGAGGATCCGGCGCGATCGGGGCTGGGGAGGAGCGGAAGCGCCGCCGAGTCCTCCCGATCACGGGGCGAGCGGTCTCGAGGCTCCTGCGTCGCACCTCGACCATCGGGGACCGGGAGCCGGGCTACTCGTCGAGCGCGAGCTCCTGCGGCAGCTCCAGCTCCTTCGCCGACAGCTCCTCGACGTTGACGTCCTTGAAGGTGAGGACGCGGACGCTCTTCACGAACCGGTCGGCCCGGTAGACGTCCCAGACCCACACGTCGTGCATCTGCAGCTCGAAGTAGAAGTCGTGCTCCGTGTCGCGGCGGGTCAGCTCGACCTCGTTCGCCAGGTAGAAGCGCCGCTCCGTCTCGACGACGTACTTGAACTGGCTCACCACGTCGCGGTACTCGCGGTAGAGCGCCAGCTCGACCTCGCGGTCGTAGTCCTCGATCTCGTCGTCGTCCATCGTCGGCCGAGTCTAGGCTTCGCCGGGCCCCGCAGCGGGTCGTGCCGAGCCCGCGTGCAGCCAGGTGCGGCGGTGCCAGTCGCAGGGCCCGTGCTCGTCGATCGCGGCGTAGTGGCCGCGCGACGCGTAGCCCTTGTTGCGCACCCAGCCGTAGACGGGGTGGTCCGCGTGCCGGGCGATCATGAGGTCGTCCCGGTGCACCTTCGCGACGACGGAGGCCGCCGAGACGATCGCGCAGTCCCGGTCCGCCTTGATCCGGGTGACGACCTGCGGCAGCACCGGGAGGCCCGCGGCGACGAGCCCCGGCGTGAGCCAGTCCCAGTTGCCGTCGAGCAGCACGACCGCGCCGCCGAGGCCGACGCCGAGCGCGACCAGCGCGCCGATCGCGCGCGCGCCGGCGAGCCCGAGGCAGGCGGAGATCCCGACGCCGTCGATCTCGTCGTTGCCCGCCAGCCCCACGGCGGAGGCGGCGCTCCAGGCGCGGACACGTGGCGCGAGCGCGACCCGGTCGGCCTCCGGCAGCAGCTTGGAGTCGCGGAGGCCGTTCGGGATGCGGACGCGAGCGGGGTCCAGCACGGCCGCGCCGACGCCGACCGGACCGGCGATCGCCCCGCGGCCCACCTCGTCGACGCCGATGACGGCGCTCGCCCCGTCGGCGAGCAGCGCGCGCTCGACGACCATCCGGGGCGGCCGCCCGGCAGTCACTTCGAGGGCGGGCCGACGCCCGCGAAGGACCCGGGGTAGTTGCTGAGCCACGACCAGTGGGAGACCGGCCACGACACCACGAACGCCCGGCCGACCACGTCGTCGAGGGGGACGAAGCCCTTGTGCTTCGACGTCGGGTGGTAGCGGGAGTCCTCGGAGTTGTAGCGGTTGTCGCCCATCACCCAGAGCTCGCCGGCCGGCACCGTCACGTCGAAGTCCTGCTCCGACACCCGGTCCGTGCCCGGCTGCTTCACGACGTACGGCTCCTGCACCGGTGTGCCGTTCACGCTCAGCTGCCCGAGCGCGTTGCAGCACGTCACATGGTCGCCGGGCAGCCCGATGACCCGCTTGACCAGGTGGTCGTTCGCGTCCTGCGCGGACAGCCCGAACAGCGACAGCACCCACTCGGCACTCGCCTGCAGTGCGTTCGACGGGGGTGCGGCGTAGTCCTCCTGGCCCACGAGCCAGGTGTCCGGGTCCTTGAACACGACCACGTCGCCGCGCTGCAGCGGGATCAGCCCCGGCACCAGCTCGTTGACGAGGATCCGGTCGTGGACCTGGAGGGTGTTCTCCATCGACTCGGACGGGATGAAGAAGGACCGGATGAGGAAGGTCTTGATCAGGAACGACGCGAGCACCGCGACGACGACGATGACGACCAGGTCGCGCAGGAAGCCGACCGCGCCCCGGTCCCTGCGCCGCCGATCCGGCGCCTCACGGGGCGGGCTCTGCACCATCCAGCGACGCCCTTCCCCCGCGGTCCTCGCCGGAAGACGCGTCCGGCGCGCCGGCCAGTGTACGTGGCGGGCGCGCCGGGTCGTGGAGCGGCGGGGCGGGTCAGCTGTCCCGCTTCTCCTTGATCTTCGCCTTCTTGCCGCGCAGCTCGCGCAGGTAGTAGAGCTTCGCGCGGCGCACGTCGCCGCGGGTGACGACCTCGATGTGGTCGATCACCGGGGAGTGCACGGGGAAGGTGCGCTCGACGCCCACCTGAAAGCTGACCTTGCGCACCGTGAAGGTCTCGCGGACCCCGTCGCCGTGGCGGCGGATCACGGCGCCCTGGAAGACCTGGATGCGGCTGCGGTTGCCCTCGACGATGTTCACGTGCACGCGCACGGTGTCGCCGGGACGGAAGTCCGGGACGTCGGAGCGGAGGGATGCGGCGTCGACCGCGTCGAGCAACTGGCTCATGGTTCTCCTGGGGAGCGCGCCGCTGGTCGGTCCGATCGTGGCGCACGCTGCGCGCCGGCGTGGACGAGATGCCGCAGCCCTTCGGGCTCCCCAGCGGCAGAGCCGGCCGCGGCACGATCAACCAGTGTCGCACATCCGCGGCGCGCCGCGCTCCGCAGGCGCCGCCCGCTCCCCGCGGGCCGGGTCAGTGCGACGAGGGCTTGATGACGACGTACTCGCCGGCGTCGATCGGCCGGCGGTCGCCCGGGACGGCGGGGCCGCCGAAGGTGGTGCGCACCCGGGTGCGCACGTCCTCCACGAGGAGGCGGCCGCCGAGCCAGAAGCCGGCGATCGCGGCCGCGGCCGCGAGCACCCCGAACCAGGCGGTCGCGGGCCCGAAGAAGCCGATGCCGATCACCCCGGCCTGGAACGCCGCGAGCAGCCCGATCGCGGGCCAGTCCAGCGCCTTCGCCCGTCGCACGCCCGTGCGCGCGGAGAGGAGCAGGGCGAGCGCCAGCTCCACGACCAGGGCGAGCGGCGCGAGCAGCACCACCGCGAGGAAGCCCGCGACCGAGGTGCCGAAGGAGGCGTAGCCGATCAGCAGCCAGATCGGCAGCACCGCGGCGGCGACGAACTGCCACCGGTAGAAGAACCGACGCACCGTCATGCCCCGATGGTAGGAGCGCGGGGACCGGCGCGCACCGGCGTTCGCCGCAGGCATAGGGAGCGCACAGCCGGGGTACGGACGCCGAGGACGCCGCCGTTAGGGTCGAGTGGACGGATGGAGGCACCGTGATCGAGTTGCGCACACCCGCGGAGATCGAGGCCATGCGCCCGGCGGGGCGGTTCGTCGCCTCCGTGCTGACCCGGCTGCAGGCCGAGGCGCGGGTCGGCGTCAACCTGCTGGAGCTCGACCGGATCGCCCACGCGATGATCCGCGAGCGCGGGGCGACGAGCTGCTACATCGACTACCACCCCTCCTTCGGCGCGATGCCGTTCGGCAAGGTCCTCTGCACCTCGGTCAACGACGCCGTGCTGCACGGCCTGCCGCACGACTACGCGCTGCGGGACGGCGACATGGTCAGCTTCGACTTCGCCGCGAGCGTCGACGGCTGGGTGGCGGACAGCGCCGTGACGCTGATCGTCGGCACGCCGCGGGCGGAGGACGAGCGCCTGATCGCGACGACGCGCACGGCGCTCGACGCCGCGATCGCGGTCGCCCGGCCCGGCTTCAAGCTGGGCGACGTGTCCGCCGCGATCGGCGACGTCTGCCGCGAGGCGGGCTACGGCGTGAACCTGGACTTCGGCGGCCACGGCGTCGGCCGCACCATGCACGGCGACCCGCACGTGCCGAACGACGGGCGCCCGCACCGCGGGCTGAAGCTGCGGCCCGGCCTCGTCATCGCCATCGAGCCCTGGCTGCTCGAGACGACCGACGAGATCGTGACGGACCAGGACGGCTGGACGCTCCGCAGCAAGGACGGCAGCCGCGGCGCGCACAGCGAGCACACGGTCGCGGTGACGGACGGCGACCCGGTGGTGCTGACCGCCCGCGACTGAAGCCGCGGCGAGATCGCCGCTGAGTGACGCATTCGGCGCTGCTGATGAGCGACGACGTCACCCCGCGGCGAAGACGCGCCTGTGCGGGGAGCCGGGCGCGGCTGCTGCAGGCACCCGGTGCCGCGCGGAGGGAGATGTGCCGGACGGAGGACGGATCGGGCCTACCCACCCTCCGTCCGCGACGACGTCCTCCGGTCGGCACCGCCTGCCCGCCTCCCGGCTCAGGCGAAGCCGGGACCGGCGGACGCGGGCGACTGCCCCCGCCGGCGGAGGTGGTCTCGAGGCTCGCTGCGCTCGCACCTCGACCAGCGGGGGGGCAGCGCGCTGCGTCCGCACCCCGAGCAGCGGCGGCCTACGGCAGCAGGTCGGGGCGGACGCGGCGGGTGCGCGCCTCCGATTGCTCCCGCCGCCAGCGGGCGACCGCGCCGTGGTCCCCGGAGCGGAGCACCGCCGGCACCTCGAGCCCGCGCCAGAGCGCCGGCTTCGTGTACGAGGGGTACTCGAGCAGCCCGCCCTCGTGGCTCTCCTCGGTGAGGCTGGCCGGGTTGCCGATCACGCCCGGCACGAGCCGGCCGACGGCCTCCACCATCGCGAGGACCGCGACCTCGCCGCCGTTCAGCACGAAGTCGCCGAGGCTCGCCTCCTCGACGCGGGCGCGTGCCGCGGTGTGCTCCACGACCCGCTGGTCGATGCCCTCGTAGCGGCCGCAGCAGAAGATCAGGCGCCGCTCCCCCGCCCAGCGCACCGCGGTCGGCTGCGTGAAGGGCGTGCCGGCCGGGGTCGGGAAGACGACGAGCGGGTCGTCGCCGTCGGCGAGCAGCCCGTCGAGCACCTCGCCCCAGGGCTCGGGGCGCATCACCATGCCGGCGCCGCCGCCGTAGGGGGTGTCGTCGACGGTGCGGTGCCGGTCGTGCGTCGCGTCGCGCAGGTCGTGCACGCGCACGTCGAGCAGTCCCGTGGCCCGGGCGCGGCCGAGCAGCGAGACGTCGAGCACCCCGAGGACCTCGGGGAAGATCGTGACGACGTCGATCCGCACGTCAGTCGCGCGGCTCGTCGGCGGGCGCCTCGCGCTCCTCGTCCGGGTCGTCGCGCTCCTCGTCCGGCTCCCGGCGCTCCTCGTCCGGCAGCGGCTCGAACAGCCCGTCGGGCGGCGTCACGACGACGCGGCGACCCTCGACGTCGACCTCCGGCACCAGCGCCTTCACGAACGGGACCAGCACCTCCGTCGCCGGTCCCGCGCCCGTCGAAGGGCCGACCTTGACGACGAGCAGGTCCTGCGCGGGCAGGTGCTCCAGACGGTCGATCACGCCGACCTTCTCGCCGTCGCGGACGACGTCGAGGCCCACCAGCTGGTGGTCGTACCAGGCGTCCGGCTCCGCGGGCTCCTCCGGGTCCTGGTCCACCCACAGGATCGCCTTCGCGAGGCTCTCCGCGGCCGTGCGGTCCGTGACGCCCGCGAAGAAGCCGACCGGCTGGCCGTTGTACCAGCGCAGCTCCGCGAGCTCGAGGCGCTTGCCGTGCCAGGGCGACTCCTCCGGCACCTGCAGCGCGAAGGAGGCACCCGGCGTGAAGCGGCGCTCCGGGTCGTCGGTGAAGAGCTCGAGCTTCAGCGCGCCCTTCAGGCCGTGCGCCTTCGTCAGCCGGCCGACGCGGAGCTGCGTCTGCGCGGAGCGGGCCCTCGCCACCGTCAGCGGTCCACGTCGACGACGTCGACGCGCACCTGACGGCCGTCTGCGAGCGCACCCACGACGGTGCGGAGCGCCTTGGCGGTGCGGCCGGCGCGGCCGATCACTCGGCCGAGGTCGCCGGGGTCGACCCGCACCTCCAGCACCTCGCCACGGGGCGTCGACCGCGACGAGACGCGGACCTGGTCCGGCTCGTCGACGATCCCCTTGACGAGGTGCAGGAGGGCGGATTCGAGCATCAGGAGTTCTGGACCTGCTCGGGGGTCTCCTGCGAGACCGTCGGGCCGGCGTCGATCTCGTCCGCGCGCTCGGCGTCGGCCGCGGCGTCCGCGTCGATCGCCGCCTCGGCGTCCTTCAGGGACTCCTTGGAGCGGACGACGGAGCCCTTCTTGGCGTCGGTCGTGAACTGGGTCTTCTCGGCCTTGCGCTCGACGCGGTTCTCCGCGTTCGCGTCGCCCTTGAACCTGCCCCAGTCGCCCGTGAGCTTCAGGATCGCGGCGACCTGCTCGGTCGGCTGCGCGCCGACGCCGAGCCAGTACTGGGCGCGGTCGCTGTCGACCTCGATGACCGAGGGGTGCTCGGTCGGGTGGTACAGCCCGATCTCCTCGATCACGCGGCCGTCGCGCTTGGTGCGCGAGTCGGCGACGACGATGCGGTAGTAGGGGGCGCGGATCTTGCCGAGCCGCTTCAGGCGGATCTTCACAGCCATGTCTGGCGGGTCCTCACGTCGAGTCGAATTGGATGCGGTCCGGCCGGGCGCGTGGGGCGCACCGGCGGCGCGGACCGAAGACGTCCGTCCGCTCGCCCAGATAGAGGGTCGGGGCTCGCGGACCCAGCGGGACATTCTGCCAGACGCGACGGGCCGCCGTCGCCCCTCCGCGGCGCCCGCCGCACCCTCCGGCTGCCGTCGTTCTCGCGGATCCGCGATTCCTCGCCGACACGCCGCGCTCGAGCGCTGGAAGGCAGCGTGTCGCACGGGAACTGCGGATCCGCGAAGGAACTGCGGATCCGCGAGCACCCCGCCGGCGGGAGGGGCGGACGGGTCAGGACCGCTGCGCCGCGGCGAGGCGGCGGAGGCCCTCGGTCACGCCCACGGCGGGCGCCCAGCCGAGGTCGCGGCGCGTGCGGCGCAGGTCGAACCAGTGCGCGGTCGACAGCTGCTCGGCGAGGAAGCGGGTCATCGGCGGCTCGTCCTCCCCCGGGCGCACCCGCCAGACCGCCGCCGGCACCGCGCCCGCCGCCTCCGCCGCGCCCGCCGGGCCGCGGCGCTCCGGCGGCGCGGCGCCCCCCCCCGCGCAGA
>NZ_JBHUEA010000013.1:78258-98737 GCF_042680685.1 Amnibacterium endophyticum
CCCCCTTCCCCCCCCCCTTGCCCCCCCGGCGGCGCCCCCCCCGCCGCGGCGCAGATGCCGGCGATCAGCTCCGCGATCGGGCGCGGCTCGCCCGAGGTCAGCACGTACGCCTGCCCGTGGACCCGGTCGGCGGCCGCCAGCGCGGCGAGGATCCCGCTGACGGCGTCGTCGAGATAGGTGCTGTCGACGAGCGCCGCGCCGGAGCCCACCAGCGGCAGGCGGCCCCCCGCCGCGCGCTCCTGGATCCGGGCGACCAGCTGCGGGTCGCCCGGCCCCCACACCACGTGCGGGCGCACGGCGACGACGGCGAAGCCCGGCGCGTCCGCGTCGAGGGCCGCGACCTCCGCGGCCGCCTTCGTGCGGGCGTAGGCGCCGCGGGCCCTCCTCGGCTGCGCGGGCATCGCGTCGTCGCCGACGATGGGCTCGCCGGTGTGCGCGACCGACGGCGACGACACGAACACGAAGCGCGTGGCACCGCTGCGCTTCGCGGCGCGCAGCAGGCGCTCGGTGCCGCGGACGTTCACGTCGACGAACTCGGACTCGCCGCCCGCGAAGGACACCTTCGCCGCGAGGTGGACGACGGCCTCGACGCCGTCGACCGCAGCGTCGACGGCCTGCTGCTCGGTGACGGAGCCGAGCACGTCGTCCGCCCCCTCGACGCCGGAGGCCCGGCGCTGCAGCGTCCGGACCGCGTGCCCCTCCGCGACGAGCGCGCCGGCGACCGCGGCGCCCAGCCAGCCGCTCGCGCCGGTGACGAGCACCCTCACGGCCGGCCCGCCCGCTCCCCCGCGAGGACGCGGGACGCCCATGCCGCGACCCGGGCGCGGTCGATCTTCGCGTTGTGCCGGACGTCGACCGGCAGCGCGGGCGTCGCGAGCACCGCCGCGACCGGGCGCCCGACCTCGCGCCGCACCGCGGCCGCGAGCGCCGGGTCGGCGAGCGGCCCCTCCGCGCCCTCCGCCACGACGACGAGCTGCTGCGTGCCGCGCGGACCGACGCCGACCGCGGCCGCCCGGGACGCCCCGGCGCGCTGCGCCGCCTGCTCCACGCCGACCGGCGTGACGACGCCGTCGGCGGTGACGACGACGTGCGGCAGCCGTCCCTCCACCCACAGGCGGCCGTCGGCGTCCAGGTGCCCGACGTCGCCGGTGCGGTGCCAGCCGTCCGCGCGCGCCGCGTGCGTGGTGCGCCACAGCCGGTCGTAGCCGGCGAGCATGTGCGGGGCGCGCACCTGGATCTCCCCGGTCACGTCCGGCTCGTGCGTCGGCTCGCCGGTCGCCCGCCCGTCCTCGTCGAGCGGCGCGATCCGCACCTCCGCGCGCGCCGTCGCCGGCCCGACCGGGACCCCGTCCCCGTCGCCGGCCTCGTGGATCTGCTCACGGGTGACGTCCGCGACGAGCAGCGACTCCGTCATGCCGTACGGCGTGCGCAGCGACGCGTGCCGGAGCACCTGCTGCGCCTCGTCGAGCAGCGGGGCGCCGACCGGCGCACCGACGGTGAGCAGCAGCCGGACGCCGTCGAACGCGGCCGGCTCCGGGTCGGTCGCCAGCACGTTGGTGAGCGCGGCGGGCGAGAGGAAGACGGCGTCGGCGTCGATCGCCGCCACCGCGCGCGCGAGAGCCGCCGCGGTGAGCGTGGCGGGCTTCGTCACGTCCATGTCCGGCACCGCCGTGCGGCAGCCGAGGGCCGGGCCGAGCAGCGCGAACGGCGCGAAGCCCGCCACCAGTCCGGTCGCGCGGCCGATGCCGTACTGCGCGACCAGGGCGTCCCGCACCCCGGCGAGGCGGGCCTGCGTGTAGCGCACGCCCTTCGCTGGTCCCGTGGAGCCGGAGGTGAAGAGCACGGCGGCGAGGTCGTCCGGCCCGGGCTCCTGCGGCAGCGCACGGCCGCGGCCGAGCCGCGCGAGCTCGGGCAGGGTGTGCGCGACGCCGAGCGCGACCAGCGCGGGCCGCGACAGGCCGGACGCGGCGATGCGCCGCCGGGGCCAGCCGAGCGCGCGCGCGGCGGCGAGCGCACGCGGGATCCCGACGACCCAGTCCGGCCTTGCGCCGTTGACCGCGCGGGTCAGCCCGGCGACGCCGAGGCCCGCGTCGGCGACGACGACGACCGCGCCGATGCGCAGGCAGGCGAAGAGCGCGGCGGTGAGGTCGCCGCCCGGCGGGACGAGCAGCGAGACCCGGTCGCCGGCGCGCACGCCCACCGCGTCGAACCCGGCGGCGAGGTCCCGCACCCGGCGGGCGAGCAGCCGCCACGGGAGCCGGCGCTCGCCGTCGCCGCGCAGCTCGACGAGCGCGACCGCGTCGTCCTCCGCCCGGTCGTCGAGCTCCGCCCACATCGGCCGGGTCGGCCACTCGCTCGCGGGTCGCCCCTGCTCTCGGGAGCGCGTCGGGGACGCGACCCAGTCGAGCACTGCGCCCGCCACGTCCACGTCCTCCGGCAGCAGGTGGCCGGCGCCCTCGAAGCGGTGCACCTCGGCGTGCGGCAGCCGGTCGATCAGGTCGTGCAGGTAGCGCTCCTGGAACACGGGGTCGCGCGGCCCCCAGAGCAGCAGCGCGGGCGCGGCGAGCGCGCGGAGCCCCTCCGCGATCCCCTCCACGGCCCGCCGGCTCGGGTGGGCCTCGGTCGCCGGGATGTCGGCGACGAAGTCGCGGATCCCGCCGCGCCGCGCCGCGCCGCGGTACGGCGTGCGGAAGGCGTCCTTCACCCGTCGTGCCAGCGGCGGGTGCGCGATCGCCAGCGTCGTCTCGAGGAAGGCGGTCGTGCGCTCGGTGCCGCCGGACGAGGCGGCGAGCGCGAGGCGCAGCGCCGGCGGCAGCGCCTGGTGGCCGTCGACCGCGGTGTTCGTCAGCACGAGGCCCGCGAGGACGTCCTGGTGCGCGAGCGCCCAGCCGCTGACGATCACACCGCCCCAGTCGTGGCCGAGCGCGACGACGGGCCCCTCGAGCGCGAGCGCGTCGGTGAGCAGGCCGAGGTCCCGCACCCGGTCGGCGACCCGCCGCACGACGCCCGTGCGCTGCGAGAACCCCATCTCCAGCTGGTCGACGGCGACGACGCGCCACGCCTGCTCCCCCGCCTCCGCGCGCCGCAGCGACTCGGCGAGCAGGTCGCGCCAGAGGTAGCTCCAGGTCGGGTTCCCGTGCACCGCGAGGATCGTGCCGACCGGCTCGACGCCCAGCGCCGCGAGCGCCGCGCCCGTGTCGAGCAGGTGGTGCACCGCCTCGCCGCCGGTGGCGGGGTCGGGCACGACGACCAGCCGCGACCAGGCGGGGTCGAGCCCCGGCAGGTCGGGCGGGAAGGTGCCGGCAGCGGTCGGGGCCGTCACCAGGCCAGTTCGAGCATGGACGTGTTGATGCCGCTGCCCACGCCGCAGAGCAGCACCCGCTCGCCCTTGACCAGCTTGTCCGACTCCTGCGCCAGCGTGATCGGGATCGAGGCCGACCCGACGTTGCCGAGGCTCGGGTACGTGATCGGGACGCGGTCGGGGTCGATCTCGGCGGCCTTCACGAACGCGGCCGTGTGCGCGCTCGACACCTGATGCATGATGTAGCGGTCCATGTCGGACCAGTTCCAGTCGCGCTTCGCCTCGTTCCAGGCGGCGGTGACGAGCTCCATCCCGCGCTTCAGCAGCGACTTCGTGTCGGTCGTCATGCCGTCCATCGAGCCGACGCAGAGCTCGTTCCACTCCGTGCCCGCACGGGTGACGCCACCGACGATGCGGTGGCCCTCGGGGTGCTTGTCGGCCGGGCCGAGCACCGCCGCGGCAGCGCCGGAGCCGAGCGTGAGGCTCGCGAACTGGTTCATGAAGTCGGCGCGCTCGAGGCCCTCCGCCTGCACGAGCCGCTCGATCGTGGTGCGCTGCATCCGGTCGATGTCCTCGCCGTCGATGACGATCGCGTACTCCACCTGACCGGCGTCGATGAGGCCCGCCGCGAGGCTCAGGCCGTTGACGAAGCCGAGGCACGCGTTCGAGACGTCGAAGTTGATCGCGCTCGTCGGCAGGCCGAGCCCGTGGTGCAGGCGCGTCGCGACGGACGGCTCGAGGTGCTCCTTGGTGATCGAGGTGTTGATCAGCAGGCCGACCGAGGCGGCGGGCACGCCGGCCTGCCGCAGCGCCTGCTCCCCGGCCTGCACGGCCGCCTCGTGGGAGGAGAGGCCGGGGCCCCAGTTGCGGCGCTCGATGACGCCGGCGACCCGCTCGAGCAGGCCGGCCGGCAGGCGCAGCCGCTTCAGGATCGGCTCGAGGCGCCGCTCGATCTCGACCGAGGTGGTGACGAGCGGTCCGAGGACGCTCTGCACCGACAGCAGGGAGACGTTGCGGTACGTCGAGGTGGCGTTGCCGTTCACGGGCGTGGGGCTCCAATACATGAGGCGCGCCCGCGCGCGAGACGAGATGCGCGACGGGCTGCCCTCCATTCTGCCCGACGGGCGCGCGCACCGGGTCCGGCGGCCCGCTCCCGAACCGCTCCCCGAGCGGTCTGCCAGGATCGCGCCATGTCGATCGAGTTCGCGTCGTCGGAGCGCTCGACCCTCGGGCTCGAGTGGGAGCTGCAGGTCGTCGACCGCGCGACGGGGGCGCTCGCGCCCGCCGCACCCCATGTGCTCGAGCACGCGCGGCCGCAGGACGACGACGAGATCGAGCGGCTGACCAGCGAGCTCTTCACGAACACGGTGGAGGTCGTGAGCGGCGTGCACCGCACCGTCGGCGGCGCCGTGGACGACCTGGCGCGCACGATCGAGGCGGTGCGCGAGGTGACCGACCCGATGGGGCTCGAGGTGATCTGCTCGGGCACGCACCCGACCGCGCGCTGGCAGGACCAGGAGGTGACGCAGAAGGAGCGCTACGTCACCCTGCTCGACCGCACCGCGCACGTCGGCCGGCAGCTGCTGATCTGGGGCCTGCACATGCACGTCGGCCTCGACGCCGCCGCGAAGGCGCTGCCGGTCGTCGAGGCGATGCTGACCTACTACCCGCACCTGCAGGCGCTGTCGGCGAGCAGCCCGTTCGTGTTCGGGGAGGCGACGGGCTACGCCTCGAACCGCGCCCTGCTGTTCGAGCAGCTGCCGACCGCCGGCCTGCCGCCGCGCCTCGACACGTGGCAGGAGTACGAGGCCGCCGTGGCGGACCTGACCAGGGTCGGCGTCATCGAGCACTGGGACGAGGTGCGCTGGGACGTCCGGCCGAGCGCCAAGTGGGGCACGGTCGAGACGCGGATCTGCGACGGGCCGCCGACGCTGCTCGAGGTCGGGGCGTTCGCCGCGCTCGTGCAGTGCCTGGTCGACGACTTCTCCGCCCGGTTGAGCGCCGGGGAGCCGCTGCCCGTGCTGCAGAAGGTGTACGTGCGCGAGAACAAGTGGCGCGCGGCGCGCTACGGCATGGAGGCGGTCGCGATCGTCGACCGCGACGGCACGGAGCGCCCGGTGCGCGACGAGCTGGAGGCGCTCGTGACCCGGCTCGAGCCGATCGCGGAGCGGCTCGGCTGCGCGGAGCAGCTGCAGGACGTGCGCGTGGTGCTGGACGGCGGCAGCTCCGCCGAGCGGCAGGCGCGGGTGTCGGCGGCCGCGGGCGCCGATCTCGACGCGGTCGTGCCGGCGCTGATCCGCGAGATGCGGGCGGGGCGACCGCTGCCCTGAGCTAGTCGGCGCCGCCGGGCGGCGGGGTGCGCCCCTCGCGCTGCTCGAGCCAGCGCGTGTGCCCGCGGAGGCCGTCGCGCACCGCGAAGCGGATCACGAGGTAGGCCAGCACCGCGACCACCGCGAAGACGATCGCGTAGAGCACCAGCGGAACGAGCAGGTCCGGCGGTCCGAAGCCCATCAGGCTCTCCTCCTCGAAGTCGAGGCGCTCAGCCTGGCGGGCTCAGCCGTTGTGCGCGTCGCGCCACGCGAGCCAGCGCTGCACGGGCGCCCAGTCGATCTCCGGCTCGGACAGCCCGATCGTGAAGAGGCGCACGCCCGCGTCGAGGAGCGCCTGCGCCGTCTCCTCGGACCGGTCGCGCAGCTCGTTGCCGATCTCGATGCCCGCGACGTCGCGACCGACGTCCTCCGCGTGCCGCTGGAGCACGTCGAGCTTGTGGGGCAGCGCCTCCGGCGGCACGAAGCTGTGCCACACGTCGGCGTGCTCGGCGACGATGCGCAGCGTCTTCCGCTCCCCCGCACCGCCGATCAGGATCGGGATGCGGCGCACGGGCCGCGGGTTCAGGCGCGACCAGCGCTCCCGGATCACCGGCAGATCACGGGCGAGGTCGTCCAGCCGCGAGCCCGCGGTGCCGAACGGGTACCCGTACTCCTCGTAGTCCCGCTCCGCCCAGCCCGACCCGGTGCCGAACACGAAGCGGCCGCCCGAGATGTGGTCGATCGTGCGGGCCATGTCGGCCTGCAGGTCCGGGTTCCGGTACGAGTTGCAGTTCACGAGCGGCCCGAGCTCGACCCGCTCCGTCGCCTCCGCCCACTGCGCCAGCTGCGTCCACGCCTCGAAGTGCAGCCCGTCGGGGTCGCCCGACAGCGGGAAGAAGTGGTCCCAGTTCAGGACCATGTCGACGCCCAGCTCCTCCGCCTTCAGCGCCGCGTCGCGGTGCGCGGTGATCGAGCGGTGCTGCGGGGCGATCTGCACGGCGATGCGGACGGGACGGTCGTCGGCGTGGAAGGCGGCGCTGCTCACGCGACGAGTCTCCTCCGGTGCCGCTGCACGATCGGGGAGCGGCACCGGTCAGGTTCGCCGCGTAGGCATGGCGGGCCGCCGCACCCGCGGCGGCAGGCACGAGGAGGACGAGATGACGGACGACGCCAAGGGCAAGGCGCAGGCGAACCTGGAGGCCAACGGGCGGATGGCCGAGATCGTGGGCGCCGGGGACTGGGACCGGTTGCGCGAGGTGCTGAGCGACGACTTCGTCGACCACGACCCCGCTCCCGACCAGGGCGACGGGCCGGACGGGATCGGCCGGTTCTGGCAGGGCTTCAAGGGCGCGTTCGACGACGTGGCCCTGGAGCCCGTGCAGGTGATCTCGACGGAGGACTTCGTGACCGCCGTGCTGGACGTGACCGGCACCCACACGGGCGAGTTCCTCGGCCACGAGGCGACCAACCGCACCTTCAAGGTGCGGGGCATCCAGGTCGGGCGATTCGTCGACGGGCGGATGACGGAGCGCTGGGGCTCGACCGACCAGCTGGGCATCCTGCAGCAGCTCGGGCTCGCCTGACCGACCGGGCGCGTCCGGCGATCAGCCGGGCGCGCGCGAGCGGTGCACCGTCAGGAAGAGGCGGTGCACCGTGACCACGACCGCGAGCCACGCCGCGCCGAGCACCCAGGCGGCGACGACGTCCGTGAGCCAGTGGTGGCCGAGGTAGACGCGGGACAGCCCGATGCCGAGCGCGTAGGTCGCGGCGACGGCCACGGTCCAGACCCGGCCCGCGACGCTGCGGCGCTTCAGCAGCAGCACGTAGCCGACCGCCCCGGCGATGACGATCGCGTTCAGGGTGTGCCCCGACGGGAACGACGCGGAGGTCTCGTAAGGCGGCACCGCGTCCGCCATCGGAGGCCGCTCCCGCCCGAAGATCCGCTTGCCCGCGATCGTCATCGCGAGCGAGCCGAGCGCCGCCGGCACGATCACGAGCACCGGCGTCCAGGACCGGCGCACGATCACCAGACCGGCGATCGCGAGGACGGTGAGGACCGGAGCGACCACCGGGCCGCCGACGAAGGTGAAGCCCGTCACGACGGCGTCGGGCACCGGGGCGCGGAGCGCGACCGCCAGCTGCAGCACCGGCTCGTCGAGGCGGGCGAGGTCGCCCTGCTCGCGCACGCCCTCCCACACCTCGCCGAACGCCCAGACCGCGGTCGAGAACACCGCGGCGCCGATGACGATCGGCAGCAGGTAGGCCCAGTACGGGCCGAGCAGCTCGGTCAGCCGCCCCGCACCCCGGATCACCGGCCGCATGAACGCCGGCCAGCGGGTCAGGTCGAGGCCGCCGATCCACCGGTCCAGGTCCTGCAGGGGCGAGGCCGGCGCAGGCCGCCGGTCCCGCTCCGTCACGCGGAGTCGCCCGCCCCGCCGAACTCCGCGGTGCCGACGAGGATCGCCCGGCCGAGCGTGTGGAAGTGCAGGTTGAAGCCGAGCACCGCGGGCGTGACGTCGGGATCGATCCCGAGGCTCGGCACGTCCACCGCGTGCACGACGACGAAGTAGCGGTGCACGCCCGTGCCCTGCGGCGGGGTCGCGCCGGTGTAGCCGCGCTGCCGCAGCTCGTTGTTCAGCACGACCGCGCCGTCGGGCGCGTCCGCCCCCGCGGCGAGCGAGGTGACGGAGGCCGGGATGTCCGCGACCGCCCAGTGCCAGAAGCCGCTGCCGGTGGGCGCGTCCGGGTCGTACATCGTGACGGCGAAGCTCTGCGTCCCGGCGGGCGGGTCCGACCAGGTCAGCTGCGGCGAGCGGTCCTCGCCGCCCGCGTCGGCGCCGTACATCGCGGCCTGGAGCGGCTGCCCGTCGGTCACGTCGTCGCTCGTCACCGGGAACGACGGCACCGGGTCGAGGCGGGCGTAGGGGTCGTAGTCGCGATCGCTCATCCCGTGACGCTACGGCGGCGGGCTGGGGCTCAGCCGCGGGGCGAGGACACGCGGTCCGGGCGGATGCGGACGATCACGCGCTGCTGGTCCGTGCCGCCGAACCACGGGTAGGGGCGGCCCAGGTACTTCTGCGAGAGCTCGTCGATGTGCTCCCGCGCGCCGTCCGTCGTCGTCTCCACCACCGTCCCGCGGATCTGCACGTAGGACGACGGGTCGTCGGGGTCCGCCACCGCGACCGCGACCCGCGGGTCGCGCTCGATGTTCCGCAGCTTCTGGAACCCGGCGACCGTGTTGACGACGACGTGCTCGCCGTCGGTGCCGACCCAGACCTGCGTCAGCTGCGGCGAGCCGTCGGGCATCGTCGTCGCGAGGTAGCAGGGGCTGGCGCGGTGCAGCAGCGCGAGCACGGTCTCCGGGAGGTCCACGGTCGCGACGCTACGAGTGCGCGGCTGGGACCGGCATCCACCCCGCGCGGGTCAGCGGCCGAGGAGCTTCTGCAGCTGCTCCATGTCCGGCTGGTCGGCCTGCCCCTGGGCGCCGCCGAGGCCGAAGCCCGCGCCGCCCGCGGACGCCGGCTTCGCCGGGCGGCCCTCCGCGAGCGCCTTGTTCTCGGCCGCGCGCTTGGCGGGGTTGCCGCTGCGGCTGCCCTGCTTCTTCTTCGCCTGCTGCGGCCGGCGCCCGCCGCCGACGCCGACCGGGCCCATGCCAGGGATCTGCGGGACGCCGCCGCGGGCCACGGTCTTCATCATCTTCGCGGCCTGCTCGAAGCGCTGGACCAGCTGGTTCACGTCGGTCACGGTCATGCCGGAGCCGCGGGCGATGCGCAGCCGCCGGCTGCCGTTCAGGATCTTCGGCTGGCGACGCTCCTGCGGCGTCATCGACTGGATGATCGCCTCGGTGCGCACGATCTCGCGCTCGTCGAACTGGTCGAGCTGCTCCCGCATCTGCCGGGCGCCGGGCAGCATGCCGATCATCTTCATCAGCCCGCCCTTGTCGCGGAGCTGCTGCATCTGCTTCAGGAAGTCGTCGAGGGTGAACTCGCCCTCGGCGATCTTCTCGGCCATCTCGAGCGCCTCGCGCTCGTCGAAGGCCTGCTGCGCCTGCTCGATCAGGCTGAGGATGTCGCCGAGGTCGAGGATCCGGCTCGCCATCCGGTCCGGGTGGAACGGCTCGAACTCGGTCAGCTTCTCGCCGGTGGAGGCGAACACGATCGGGCGGCCGGTGACGGAGGCGACGGAGAGCGCGGCACCGCCGCGGGCGTCGCCGTCGAGCTTCGTCAGCACGACACCCGTGAAGTCGACGCCGTCCTGGAAGGCCTTCGCGGTCGCGACCGCGTCCTGGCCGATCATCGCGTCGATGACGAAGAGGACCTCGTCCGGGTCCGTCGCGCGCCGGATGTCCGCGGCCTGCTTCATCAGGTCCGCGTCGACGCCGAGGCGGCCCGCGGTGTCGATGACGACCACGTCGTGCTGCTTGTCGCGCGCGAAGCGGATCGCGTCCTTCGCGACGCGCACCGGGTTGCCGACGCCGTTGCCGGGCTCGGGCGCGAAGACGGTCGCGCCCGCCTGCTCCCCCACCACCTGCAGCTGCTGGACGGCGTTCGGCCGCTGAAGGTCGCAAGCGACCAGCAGGGGCGTGTGGCCCTCCTTCTCCAGCCACATCGCGAGCTTGCCGGCGAGCGTCGTCTTGCCCGCGCCCTGGAGGCCGGCGAGCATGATCACGGTCGGCGGCTGCTTCGCGAACTCGAGGCGCCGCGTCTCGCCGCCGAGGATGCCGATCAGCTCCTCGTTCACGATCTGCACGACCTGCTGCGCCGGGTTCAGCGCCTTGTTCACCTCGGCCCCGAGCGCGCGCTCGCGCACGCGGGCGGTGAACGCCTTGACGACGTCGAGGTTGACGTCCGCGTCGAGCAGGGCGCGCCGGATCTCCCGGACGGTGCCGTCGACGTCGCTGGCGGTGAGGACGCCCTTGGTGCGGAGGTTCGCGAGCGCGGCGGTGAGCCGGTCCGACAGGGATCCGAAGGCAGCCATAGGGCCGTGATCCTACCGCCGGGGCGGGGCGCCGGCGCCTCGCGCGGTCCCTGCGCCTCGGCGCGCGGTCGGTGCGGCGCGGCGCGGTCGGCGTGCGGACCGCGCCACGCCACGGCTACCGCGCGAGGGCGTCCAGGAGGGCCTGCTCCTCGGCGTCGGTGAGGCCCGCTCCGTGGGGATGCGCCGGCTGCTGCTCCTCCCACGCCAGCGCGTCGCGCAGCGTGTCGGCGAGCGGGCGGTGGACGAGTCCTGCGGCGCGCGCGGCGGAGCCGTCGCGGGTCGTGAAGCCCTGCCAGCCGGGGTCCGCGAGCCAGAGCGGGAGGCTGCGCGGGCCCATCCACTCCTGCACGCCCTGCTCGAGCAGCCACGGCTCGGGCGCCGCGACGACCTCGCCGGCGTGCCCGGCGACCCGCCGGGCCGTCTCGAGGTGCTCGGGCAGCGGCGTCTCCGGGCCGACCGCGTCGACGACACCGCCGGCACCGCGCTCCGCCCGGTCGAGCATCCAGGCGGCGAGGTCGCGGACGTCGAGCAGCTCGGAGGAGCGCCGGGCGGCGTCGGGCACGAGCACCGCGTCCCCGCTCGGGTGCGCGAACCGCCACGGCCAGTAGGTGGAGCGGCCGGTGTGGTCGCCGGGGCCGCCGATCAGGCCGGCCCGCGCGACGAGCGCGCGGTCGCCGAACGCCGCGAGGATCCCGCGCTCGCAGGCGACCTTGCCCTGCCCGTACTCCTCGCCCGGGTCCGCGGGCTCCGCGTCGGGGTCGAGCAGGGCCGCCGCCTCGTCCTGGTGCGGCGTCGCCGGGTCCGCGTAGGCGTTGACGCTTGACACGAAGCCGAACCAGGCCGCGTCGAGCGCCTCGACCGCGCCGCGGACGTGCTGCGGGTCCCGGGCCACGTCGAGCACCGCGTCCCAGCGGCCGCCCACCTCCTCGTAGGCGCCCGGGCGCTCGCGGTCCGCCCGCACGAGGCGCGTCCCCGCCGGTGCCGGACCGGTGCCGCGGGCGAGGCAGGTCACCTCGTGCCCGCGCGCCACCGCCTCCGCGGCGAGCACGCCGCCGACCCACGCCGTCCCACCGAGCACCAGTACGCGCATGCGGGCGACTCTGTCGTGCGCCGCTCCCGCGCCGCCAGCCCGTCCGCTCAGGGCGGAGTCAGGGACGAGCGCTCCGATGCTCGTCGGATCCGGTGCGGGTCAGAGGCGTGCGGTGCACCTCCGGGCCTCGGTGCGGCACCGGATCCTGCAGCGAGGCACCGGATCCGACGCACGGCGTCGCGGCGCACGGCTCCCGACCGCGCTGTCGGCCGTGCCGGATAGCGTCCTCGGCCGTGGACGCCATCCCCCTCGGGCTCTCCGGGCTCTCCGTCAGCCGCGTCGTCGCCGGGCCCGCACGCGAGCCGGTGCCGGTCGCCCGCGGCGTGCGGGTGCTCCACGAGGCGTGGGAGCTCGGCGTGCGCGCGCTCGACGTCACCGACGGGGCGAGGGCCCGGGAGACGGCGGCGCAGTCGTTCCTCGACGAGCGGCAGCCCGAGGACGCCGTCCTGCTCGCCGCGATCGGCGTCCCCGTCGACCCGGAGCGCGGCAGCGACCTCTCCCCGGATCGCGTCACGCGCGGCGCGACCGCCCGCGCCCCGCGGCTCGGGCGCCTCGACGCCGTGTGGCTGCGCGGCACCGACCGCGACACCGCGCCCGAGGCGACCGTGACCGCGCTCGCCGCGGCGATCGCGGCGGGCACGATCCGCGCCTGGGGCGCCGGGGACGCCGACGTCCGCGCGCTCGAGGGCTGGCTGACCGCCGCGGACTCGGCCGGCCTGCCGCGCCCCGCCTTCGCACGGGTCGGCTGGAGCCTGCTCGACCGGCAGGTCGAGGAGGACCTGCTGGAGCTCGCGTTCGGCGAGGACGTCGCGGTGCTGCCGACGCGCGTCTTCGCGGGCGGGCGGCTGAGCGACCGGCACGTCGCCGCCGCCGAGGAGACGGAGCGCGCGGTCGCCGCCGGGGCGGAGCGGACGGCGCCCGCCGAGCCGCGCCTCGAGCAGCTGATCGCCCTGCGCGACCTGGCGCGGGAGCGGGACGTGTCGACGCAGGCGCTTGCACTCGCCTGGCTGCTCGCGCATCCCGCGAACCCGGCGCCGATCGTGCCGGCGGTGCCCGGCCCCGGCTGGGACGCGGTGCCGGAGGCGGTCGAGGCGGCACCGGACCTCGACGAGGAGACGTGGGCGCGGATCGACGAGCTGTTCGCGGACCCCGGCTTCTAGTCGGCGGGCCGGAGCAGAGCCGGGTCCTCCAGCGGGTGGTGGGCGAGGCGCTCGAGCACTCCGCCGTGCAGGATGCGGTGCGCCTGCGACCCCGGCTTCCGTGCCGCCTGGTCCACCAGGTGCGCGCCGAACTCCGCGCCGAGGTCGCCCCTCGGCAGCTCGGCGAGCACGGCCCGCAGGTAGTCGCGCGGCAGCACGTCCGGCCGGGCGCCCGAGATGTCGAGCCCGGTCGCGATCTCGAGCAGGTGGCCCTCTCGGTCGAGCCCGGGGTCGACCTCGGGCCAGTTGTGCCGCTCGATCACCTCGACGAGCCGCTGCCGCCGCGTGGCCGGCCAGCCCGCACCCGCCGCGAGCACGGCGGCGACGTGACCGCCCGCCGTCTCGTACGGCGCGCGCACGGCGTCGAAGACCTCAGCGAGACCGAGGTCGTGCAGCAGCGCGGCCACCGCCAGCAGCTCGCGGTCGAGGTCGCCGAAGCCCAGGACCTCGGCGAAGGCGGACGCCCAGTACCAGCTGCGCTCGCTGTGCAGGAGGAGCGCCGGCGAGAGGTGCTGGGCCGCGACCTCCCGTGCCGCGCCGACGACCGGCGTGGCCGGCGGGCGGTGGTCCTCGGGGCGCACCCGAGCAGTCTGTCCGACCTAGGCTTCCCGGCGTGATCGACGTCGTCGCGACGAGACTCGCTCCCGACCTGCTCGACTACCGCGAGGGCTGGGCGCTGCAGCGGCGCACCCACGCCGCGGTCGTGGGCGGCGCACCGGACGCGCTGATCCTCTGCGAGCACTCCCCCGTCTACACCGCGGGCAAGCGCACCGCGGACGACGAGCGACCCGTGGACGGGACCCCCGTCGTCGACGTCGACCGGGGCGGGAAGATCACCTGGCACGGGCCCGGCCAGCTGACCGGCTACCCGATCCTGCGGCTGCCCGACCGGCACGAGGTCGTCGCGTTCGTGCGCGACCTGGAGGCCCTGATGATCGACGTCGCCGCCGCCTTCGGCGTGGTCGGCGAGCGCGTCGAGGGCCGCAGCGGCGTGTGGGTGCGGACGTCGGAGGGCTGGGACAAGATCGGCGCGATCGGCCTTCGCGTCCAGGACGGGGTGACCATGCACGGCTTCGCGCTGAACTGCAGCAACGACCTCGCGCCCTACGACCGGATCGTCGCCTGCGGCATCCGGGACGCCGGCGTCACGACCCTGTCGGCGCTGACCGGCCGCACGATCACGCCCGCCGACGCGGCACCGATCGTGCTCCAGCACTTCCGCGACGGCGTCCTCGGCCTCGCGGGCCAGCAGAAGAAGGTGGCCGCATGACCGACCTCGCGACGCCCGGGGTCGTCCGACTCCCCTCCACGGGCCTCTCCCCCGAGCAGGAGGCCGCCCAGGCCGGGCACCGGCGGATGCTGCGCCTCGAGGCGCGGAACGCGGCGGTGCCGATCGAGCGGAAGCCGGCGTGGATCCGCACGACCCTGAAGCAGGGCCCCGAGTTCCAGCAGCTGCGCTCGCTCGTGCAGCAGGAGGGCCTGCACACGGTCTGCCAGGAGGCCGGCTGCCCGAACATCTCGGAGTGCTGGGAGGACCGCGAGGCCACCTTCCTGATCGGCGGGTCCCAGTGCACCCGCCGCTGCGACTTCTGCCAGATCGACACGGGCAAGCCCGCCGACTACGACACCGACGAGCCGCGCCGGGTCGCCGAGTCCGTGCGGTCGATGGGGCTGCGCTACGCGACGGTCACCGGCGTGGCCCGCGACGACCTGCCCGACGAGGGCGCCTGGCTGCACGCGGAGACCGTCCGGCGGATCCACGAGCTGAACCCCGGCACCGGCGTCGAGATCCTCGCCACCGACTTCTCCGGCGACCCCGGGCTGCTGCAGGTCGTCTTCGACTCGCGGCCCGAGGTCTTCGCGCACAACGTCGAGACCGTGCCCCGGATCTTCAAGCGGATCCGGCCCGCCTTCCGCTACGAGCGGTCCCTCGGCGTGCTCACCGCGGCCCGCGACGCCGGCCTCGTCACGAAGTCGAACCTCATCCTCGGCATGGGCGAGACGCCCGACGAGGTGCTGCAGGCGCTCGAGGACCTGCACGCGGCCGGCACCGACATCATCACGCTGACCCAGTACCTGCGCCCCACGCCGCGGCACCACCCGGTCGACCGCTGGGTGACGCCGGCGGAGTTCGAGGACTTCAAGACCGCGGCGGAGGAGATCGGCTTCCTCGGCGTGCTCGCGGGGCCCCTCGTGCGCTCCTCCTACCGCGCGGGCCGCCTCTACGCCCGCTCGATGGCCGCGAAGGGCCGCGCGCTGCCCGACGGGCTCCAGCACCTCGCCGACCCGTCGCTCGGCTTCGCGCAGGCGGTCGGCTGAGTCCGCGGCGGCTCCTCGCGCGACGCCACAGGAACCGCGCGAGCGCGCGGGGCACGCTGACGGGGTGCCCCTGATCCTGCCGTTCGACGGCGTGCTGCCTGAGATCCACCCCTCCGCCTTCGTGGCGGACACCGCGACCGTGATCGGGCGGGTGACGATCGAGGCGGACGCCGTCGTCATGTTCGGCGCCGTGCTCCGCGCGGACCGGGACGCGATCGTGCTCGGTGCCGGCAGCAACCTGCAGGACGGCGTCGTGGTGCACGGCGATCCCGGGTCCCCCGCGCGCATCGGCGCCGGGGTGAGCGTCGGGCACGGCGCGGTCGTGCACGGCTGCACGGTGGAGGACGACTGCCTGATCGGGATGAACGCGACCGTGCTGAACGGCGCCGTGATCGGCGCCGGGTCGCTGGTGGCCGGCGGGGCGGTCGTGCTGGAGGGCGCCGAGGTGCCGGCGCGCTCGCTGGTCGCGGGCGTGCCGGGACGGGTGCGGCGCGGCATCTCCGACGAGGAGGCGGCGCGCATCCGGCAGAACGCGGCGACCTACCGCGAGCTCGCGAGCGCGTACCGCTCCGCCGCGGAGCGCTGACTCCGGCACAGGCTCCCCCGTGACGCCGCACGTGTGAGATCGCCCAGGTTCCGCAGAGGTCGCCTCCAGCGAACGGAACGTTTGCGCCCAGGCAAGCACTGCACGGTGGAGGTCGTCCCACGGAAGGAGCACGAATGACCGACACCACCGCAGCCGAGCAGCCGCCCCTCGACCCCGACACCTCCGAGGCCACGAAGAAGCAGCTGGACCGGGCCGTCGAGCAGGGCGACGCCTACAAGGAGGCCGTGCTGTACATGGCCGAGCAGGTGGCCGACACCGGCGGCACGAAGGAGGCGGGCGACTACCTGGTCGGCTTCGCCATCGAGGAGGCCGAGGGGATGTACTCGCTCGAGGGCGGCGAGCTGCAGTGGAACAACCCCCACGAGGAGAACGCCCACGTCGAGATCGCCGTGATGGACGCCGCCGACGGCCGCTTCGTCCCGAACCTCCACGTCACCGCGTCCCTCGTGACGCCCGACGGCGAGGAGCTCGGCCCCTACGACCAGCAGCTCGTCTGGCACCCGATGATCTACCACTACGCCCGCAACTGGGTGCTGCCCGCCGACGGGGAGTACACGCTGAAGGTGCACATCGACCCGGCGCCCTTCCTGCGCCACGACGAGGTGAACGGCCGCCGCTTCGTCGAGCCGGTCGACGTCGAGTTCACGGGCGTGTCGATCGAGCGCGACAAGGAGCCGGTGCAGCCGCCGCAGTAGGGCCGGAAGCGCCTCTCGCCGACAGCGGCACGCCTCCCGCTGATCGAGGTGCGAGCGCAGCGAGCCTCGAGGTCACCCGTCGACCGGGTGGTCTCAAGGCTCCGCTGCGCTTCCGCACCTCGACCAGCGGAGGGGGCGGCGCAGGCGGTCCCGTCAGCCGACGAGGCCCTGCGCGAAGACGCTCGGCGTGAAGCCGGTGAGGTCCTGGATGCGCTCGCCCTCCCCGATCAGCTTGATCGGGATGCCCGTCTCGTCCTGCACGCGCAGCACGAAGCCGCCCTTGGCGCTGCCGTCCAGCTTCGTGATCACGAGGCCGGTGACGCCCGCGGACTCGATGAACGCCTGCGCCTGCAGCACGCCGTTCTGCCCGGTCGTCGCGTCGAGGACGAGGAGCACCTCGGCGATCGGGGACTGCTTCTCGACGACGCGCTTGATCTTGCCGAGCTCGTCCATCAGGCCGCCCTTGGTGTGCAGGCGGCCGGCCGTGTCGATCAGCACGATCTCGGTGCCGGTCCGCTTCGCGTACTCGACGGTCTGGAACGCGACGGAGGCCGGGTCCTGGCCCTGCTGCTGCGGCCGGACGACGGCCGCGCCGCCGCGCTCCGCCCAGGTGGCGAGCTGCTCGACCGCGGCGGCGCGGAAGGTGTCCGCGGCGCCGACGACGACCGAGCGCCCGAAGTTGCCGACGTACTTCGCGAGCTTGCCGATCGTCGTCGTCTTGCCGACGCCGTTCACGCCGACGACCAGCACGACCGCGGGCCGGTCCGTCAGCTTGAGCGTGGGATCGAACCCGGCGAGGCGCTCCTCCACGTCCTCGCGCAGCATCCGCTGCAGGTCCCGCGGGTCGGTCGTGCGGTAGCGCTCGACCTTCTCCTTCAGGTCCGTGATCATCGACTCGGTGATGTCGGGCCCGAAGTCGGCGCCGATCAGGGCGCCCTCCAGGTCGTCCCACGTGTCCTCGTCGATCGTCCGCACGGCGCCGAAGAGGTTCCGCAGCCGTGCGCCGAAGCCTCTGCGTTCCGCCACGACCCCAGTCTCACAGGACTCCGCCCAGCGACGCGCGTTCAGGATGAGGCCATGACCGCCTCCTCCCCGAAGATCGCCCTGCTCGGCACCGGCACCATGGGCGCCGGCATGACACGCTCCCTGCTGCGCGCCGGCCTGCCCGTCACCGTCTGGAACCGCACGGTCGAGAAGGCGCGGCCGCTCGCCGACGACGGGGCGACCGTCGCGGAGTCGGCCGCGGACGCCGTGCGCGAGGCCGACGTCGTGATCACGATGCTGTTCGACGCCGACTCGGTCGAGTCCGTGATCGGCGACGTCGCGGACGCGATCGGGGACGCGGTCTGGCTGCAGTCGAGCACGATCGGGCCAGACGGCACCGCGCGGCTGGCGCGTCTCGCGGACGAGCGCGGGCTCACCTTCGTGGACGGCCCCGTGCTCGGCACGAAGGGACCGGCGGAGCAGGGGAAGCTCGTCATGCTCGTCTCCGGGCCCGCCGACGCGATCGACCGCGCGCAGCCCGCGCTCGACGCGATGGGCTCCCGGACGATGCGCCTCGGCGACGAGCCCGGCCGTGCGAGCGCGCTGAAGATCGTCGCGAACGCCTTCATCGGCACGCTCACGGCGGCGATCGCGCAGAGCGTCGCGCTGGCCGAGTCGCTCGGGCTCGACCCCGCCGACTTCACCGGTGCGCTCGCCGGCGGCGCCTCCGACTCCCCCTACGTGCAGGTGAAGGGCAAGGCGATGATCGAGGGGACCACCGAGGACGCGCAGTTCCAGCTCGACGGCGTGCTGAAGGACCTGCGGCTCGCCCGCGGGACCGCCGAGCAGCAGGGTGTCACCTTGTCGCTGCTCGACGGAGCCGTCGAGGCGTACGACCGCGCGAGCGGCGATGGGCACGGGAGCGAGGACATGGCCGGGGTCGTCGCGGCCTTCCGACCGGCGGGCTGAGGGTGCTGAACAAGGACACCCGCGTCTGCATCTCGCTCGCGGGGCGGCCGAGCGACCTCGGGACGCGGTTCCACAACCGCCTCTACGACGAGCTCGGGCTCGACTTCCTCTACAAGGCGTTCACCACCGACGACCTGGAGGGAGCCGTGCGAAGCGTCCGGGCGCTCGGCATCCGGGGCTGCTCGGTCTCGATGCCGTTCAAGACCGCGATCATCCCGTTCCTCGACGGGCTCGAGCCGTCGGCGGCCGACATCGACGCCGTGAACACGGTCGTGAACGACGAGGGGCGGCTCACCGGGTCGAACACGGACGTCGAGGCGGTCGGCGAGCTGCTGGAGCGCTCCGGGCTGGACCGCGACCTGCAGGTGGTGCTGCGCGGCAGCGGCAGCATGGCGTCCGCGGTCTCCGCAGCCCTCGCGCGGGCGGGCTTCGGGCGCACGACGGTGTGGGCGCGGAACGAGGCCGCGGGCCGGGCGATCGCCGAGCGGGACGGGCACGCCTTCACGACGGACCCGGACTCCGGCGACGTGCTCGTGAACGTGACCCCGATCGGGATGACCGGCCCGGACGAGGACGCGCTCGCGTTCGACGCCGGCCTGCTGCGGGGCGCCTCCGCCGTGATCGACGTCGTGGCGCTGCCCGCCGAGACGCCGCTGATCCGGGCCGCCCGCGCGGAAGGACTGCCCGTGATCACCGGCGCCGAGGTGCACGCGCTGCAGGCGGCGCTGCAGTTCGAGCGGTACACGGGCGTCGCGCTCACCCGCGACCAGGTCGACCGCGCATCCCGATTCGCCCGCTCCGCATAGCCCTTGCATTTCGTAGGCGGATCCGAAGTATCAGCCGCAATCCGCCTACGAAATGAAACCCGGAAAGGGGATGTGGCGATTTCCGGGCGCGGATTAGATTGCTGCTACAGCCGCTACCCGACATCGGGAGCACCGGAACCGGGGCTCACGACAGCTCGATCGACTGCTCGCCGCGGCCGCCGCGGCGCTGTTGACCCACCCCGCGGGTCCGGCGCCCGGCGGACGCGGTGAGGATCGTCAGCCCGTGCGGGCCGCGAGCCGCTGGCCGACGACCGCGGAGACACCGTCCTGCCGCATCGAGACGCCGTAGAGCGCGTCCGCGATCTCCATCGTCCGCTTCTGATGGGTGATCAGGATCAGCTGCGAGGAGTCGCGCAGCGAGGACACCACCTCGAGCAGCCGGCCGAGGTTCGCGTCGTCGAGCGCGGCCTCCACCTCGTCGAGGATGTAGAACGGGCTCGGCCGGGCGGTGAAGATCGCGAGCAGGAACGCCACGGCCGCGAGCGAGCGCTCCCCACCGGACAGCAGCGACAGGCGCTCGATCCGCTTGCCCGCGGGGCGCACCGACACCTCGACGCCGGGTTCCGCGTCGTCCGTGAGCGAGAGCCGGCCCGTGCCGCCCGGGAACAGCACGGGGAAGATCCGGGCGAAAGCCGCCTCGGTGTCCGCGTACGCCGCGTCGAAGATCTGCCGCATCCGCGAGTCGAGGTCGTCGACGATCGCGAGCAGGTCGGCGCGCGTCCGGTGCAGGTCCTCCAGCTGCTCGCCGAGGAACCGGTGCCGCTGCTCGAGCGCCGCGAACTCCTCGAGCGCGAGCGGGTTGACCCGCCCCAACCGCGCGAGGCGGCGCTCCGCCGCGGCGAGGCGGCGCTCCTCCTCCCCGCGATCGAGGCCCGGGACCGCCTCCGCGGCGAGCGCTGCCGCGTCGAGCCCCAGCTCGGTCGCGGCCCGGTCGCGGACGGCGCCGAGGGAGACCTGCAGCTCGTACGCCCGCATGTCGAGGTCCCGCGCCAGGTGGTCGGCCGCGAGCTCCGCGGCGAGCGCCGCGGTCAGGCCGGCGCGGGCCTCCCGGAGCTCGGCGTCGTGCTCGCGCCGCTCGTGCTCGAGGTGCGCGAGCCGGGTCGCGGCCTCGGCGGCCGAGCGGTCGATGGACGCCTGCCAGGCTGGCAGCGCCGCGAGCCCCGCCTCGGCCGCCTCCCGCTGCACCCCGCGCTCCGCGGCGC
>NZ_JBHUEA010000014.1:0-97996 GCF_042680685.1 Amnibacterium endophyticum
CCACACCTACCCCGCACCGATCTGGGACATCTAGGCAAACGGGACCGAACAATAGGCGTAGGCGTCTCACGTGCAGGGGAGTGAGGCGTTGCGACTTCCGCCTTGAGGGGGATGTGAGGGCGTCGGCTCGGGAGTCAGAGTCGGTGTGTGGTTGCGGAAGTGATCGGCCAGGCGTGGGTCCAGGATCTGCCGGTCTGCCTGCCGGGGCGCGCGTGTGTTGACCAGTCGCCGGTGGCAGCTCCGCTGATGACGGTGACGTCGGCGCTGACGCCGCTCAGCCCTGTCCTCGCGGTGCTGGGCTTCGCGTTCGTCGGTGTCGCGCTCGTACTCATGGTGGTGGGGGTGCGCCGGCAGTGGCGCGGAGACGGGGCCTCTGGACTGCTCGCGCTGCTGGCGCTTGCGCTCCTGCTGTTCGGTGTCATCGCCTGGTGGGTCATCCGTGGTCGTCTCGCCTTGATCAAAGCGATCTACAGCGACCTGTACGGGCAGGCTGCTGCGCTTGTCCCGCCGTCGCTGGTCGGCTCGTGGCCTGCGGTGCTCGCGTCCTGTTGGGCGATGGCGGCGCTTGGAGGGCTGGCTGTCGTTGCAATGGTTGGAACCGCGTTGCTCCGGCTCCGCGCCGACGCAACGTCTTAGCTCGGGCCGCTTTGAACCGACCACCGTGTGACACCGTCAACAGGACGGGTGTGCGCTGGGCGAGTGCTGCTCCTTCGAGCACCGGTCTCACGGGCAGGGAAGTGGAACGTCCCACGAGCAGGGGCGTGGGACGTCGCGGGAGCAGGAGATTGAGGCGTCGCTCCGGAGGCAGTTCAGGCCGTCCGCATCTCAGAGCGTGAGAGCGAGTGCGACTTGTGTCAGTCCGATGACGACGCCGACTCCGCTGAGCACGAGAAAGAGTGTCGGCCTGCTCATTCGAGGGGACGACTGTGGGGGCTGGGCTCGGCGGTGGAACCGAAGAGCTGAGATCAGCATCGTTGTCATGCAGATCGTGAATCCCCCTGCACAGACGAGGCGGAAGACGTCGCCCGAGGACATGGCCCATGTATCTCTTAAGAGGTGTGGGTCGACTCAACCGCAGGGGAGCGAGGCTTCTCGCGGTCGACCCATGCGGATGGTAATCGCCCTGGCCATCGATACACGAGTTGCGCTTGTCGGGCGAGGGGAGTCGTTGTGAGTGGTGCGTTCGTGCTCTTCGGAGTGATGTTCGCGCTGTTCGGGCTCTTAGATCTCGTGATCGTGGTGCTGCGTCGACAGCGGCGGCTTGAGGTGGCGCGTTGGCCTCGGCGTCTCGTCAACTGGCCCAGCGCGCTGCTCGCCTTGGTGATGGCAGGAGTCATGTTCGTAGCCGCGAGCGTCGGATAGGGCCGCATCGGGCGACGAGGCAGTACGTCTCCAAGGCAGGGGCTCGAGACGAACGCGCAATCAGTGCCTAGGGACGCAGTTGCCCCCAGCCGAATTTGCTCTCCGCCACGAAGTCCTGCAGCTCGCTTCGGAACCTCTTGTACATCTGTGTTGCGGTCTCGCGGCCTTGCATCCAGCTGCCGCCTTGGTCATCGAACGTCTGAAAGGCCAGCAGCGTCTCGTCGTCCAACTGGTCGTCGGCTGTCAACGTCGGCCAATCCTCGAGGGTCAGCATCGAGTGCCCTGCTGTCTGCCGAATAACCCGCGTGCTGGTGGCTGCGAGTTCCTCGACGGAGAGGATCTCGCGCAGGGCCGGCGCTACAACGTCGAGCATTTCGCCCACGGTTCGCACGCGACGCTTTGCCATGGCCCGCAGAGTACGGCTGTGTCGGGTCCCAGTTCACCGGTGTGAGCGGTCGCGAGCGGTATCAGGAGCAGGGGTGCGAGACCGGCGTCGTCTGAGACCCTTCGCGGATGAGTGAGTGCGACTCCGGCGGCCGATCGCGCTGGCAAGCGGTCGGGCGGCGACCGGTGTACTCGGGGCGTGTCCGGATCGTGTCCCACGAGGTCCGGCTGCCGTCCGGCGCGCACGACTCCTTCGAGGTGGACGAGTCGATCCCGTTCGCCGTCGCGGTCCTGCTCCAGGACCGGGCGACCGAAGCGCTGCTGTTGACCCGCCAATACCGCTACCCGATCGACCGATGGATCTTCGACCTGCCCGGAGGAGCCGGCGAGGTGGGAGAGGCGCCCGAGGCTGCCGCTCGACGCGAGTGCGAGGAGGAGCTGGGGCTCATCCCGCAGACGATGTCGCCACTGCACACCTTCTTCCCCAACCCTGGTCGAGCCGCCTGGCCAGTGCACCTCTTCTTCGTGGACACGACTCGCCCCGGCACAGCCGCGACCGCTGACGAAGCCGAACAGGTCGAATTGGCACACGTCTCCGTCGCGGAGCTCGACAGGCTCGTGGTCGCCGGCACAATCGTCGATCCCTCCCTCCTCATCGCGCGCACCATGGCCGCGGCGACCGGCCTCCTCCCACCCGTCGCGGGTCCGACCTCGTCCCTGCAGCAGGCGGGACCGGCCAGCCGGACTGCGTCTGCGGGGACTGCGGTCATTGGCTGAGTGCGGCGCGCACTGCAGCGACGACCGTGTTGATGTGCACGGTGTCGTCGAAGTGCAGGTGCGCCTCGTCCGAAGTGGGCGGGTCGAAGGCGTCGAGGTGGTCGGCCATGACGCTGTCGATCACGTCGTGTCGCGCGGCATCCCCGCGGTTGGCGAGCAACCGCTCCTGAATCACCTCGGTCGCGACGTCGATGAAGACCAGCACGAAGCGGGCCCGCGAGTCCGTTGCGAGCTGACGCCACTCGTCGCGAAGGAAGCGAGGAGAGGAGGTGTCATCGACGACGACCGTCAGATCGGCGTCGAGCAGCACTGCCGCACGACTATGCGCGACGGTGTTCGTTCGCAGCCAATCCTCGACGGGGATGCCATCGCCGCCGCGGAGTCCTCGCTCAGCGTTAATGGCGTCATAGCCCAGTACGCGTGCGTCCAGCGCCTGAGCGAGCTCATCCGCAACGGTGCTCTTACCCGAGAACGATCGGCCCATGAGCAGCACAACGGCACCAGGCACCTGCACATCCTGCTTGATCATCGCCAACCCGACCTTGCACACGGGGGGCTCGGTGGCAGCCGGTTGAGACACCTCAGCGACTGATGCTGCCTCGACGGATGAGGAGGGCGCCGACGACGATGAGGACGGCAGCTAGGACGACGATCACGGTAGACGCGATGCGGACGGTGGAGCTCTCGGTCGTTGTCACAGTGAACAGGGCGACGAGCAACGTGAAGCCTGGGCCGGCGAGGAAGATTGCGATCGCTCTCTTCCTCGACATGACCCAACGGTACGACCAGACAGGGCTCTGTCTTGTGAGGAGAGAGGGGAGACGTCTCGCGAGCAGGGCAATTGGGACGCGCTGCGTACCTGTGTTCGTCTTGCGGATGGGGTGGCTACTCGATGGTGGAGTGGATCGCGGGTCGTGGGGGCTCGAGCGTGGCATCGCCGGGATAGGACAGCGGTGGGACCTCGTAATCAGCAGTGACGGTGCCGGAGCGGATGTCGACGACCTGTGTCTCGGTCAGGAACATCGAGCCTGATGGGACCTCGAGTCGGTGGTCGTCGAGGAAGCGTGCCCCGGCGGCCGAGCGCTTCAGGTTCTTGAGCCATGTCCAGCCTCGGGCTTCGTCGGACTCGGTGAGGTGAGTTTCGGTGTGGAGGTCACTCACGCCAATTCGCCACCTGGCATAGCCGTCGTCGTGGATCTGCCCGAAGAGACGTACTCGGCTGTGACGATCGGGTGTTCGTTTCCATGAGCCAACGAAGGTGGCGGCCCACCCGGAGTCGCGGGCTCGCCGAACTGCCGCGCTCAGGACACTGTGATCCCAGTCGCGGAGGGTCGCGAGGTCGGAAAGGTGCTGTGTCACGGCGTCCGCGAGGAGCTCCGCCCGCGTGTCCGGGTTGAAGTGTCGGAAGCCGCGCGGGATCTGCAGACGCCCAAAGTCGTAAGTCCGCTGATCGAACGCAGTGACGGATATGTCGGGGCCGTCGTAGACGTCGAGCATGATGCGATGGCTTGATCGGGGTGCCGGAAGGTTGCTGCTCGAGATCTCGGCACTGATCGCTTCGGTGACCCGGCGTGAGGAACGTGCCGCTGCATCGATGTCGAGCTCGTCTGTCGTCGGGTCCTGCTCCAAGGGCTTGGGAAGTCCCCACGGGATGTCGAACCAACCCGAGTACGGGTAGCAGTGCACGTCCTTGAGGTGCCCCATCCGCGCCTCCCAAATTCGAGACTGGATCGTATGGGCGCCAGCCAAGAGTCTGGTCTCACGTGCAGCCGATGGAGACGGCCGCGAAACTTCGTCGGGAGGTGAGGAGTGACCAGCAGGACGGCAGAGGTAGTCATCTACCTCCTGGTCGAGGGAGGCGTCGCCGCAATCGGCTTCCTCATGATCAGCTGGATGCTGCGGCGACAGCGGCAGAAGCGTCCGTTACCAGCGGTCGTGCAGTGGTTCGCCGTGATCGTGATGCTCATCGGATTCGGCTTGTTCCTCTTCACAGCCCGGAGCCTTGGATGAATGGAAGCCGGAGTGCTCGTCTTCCCGCGGAGGAGTGACGCGTCTCAGGCGGGGGAGAGTGGGACCTGTCCGAGGCGGTGCCCGATGAGTACATTCCGGCTATGACCTCCGTCGGTCCCCTGTTCCCGGATGCCTACGCCTTCGGATGGGTAGTCGCGCTCGTCGTTCCAGTGATCGCGGTGGCGCTCGGACTGCTGGCCCTGTACTTCGTCATTCGCAGGGCTGTCGCTGGAGGCATTCGCGACGCTCGGAAGCGGGAGCCGCGCTCCGCTGCTGCAGACGACCACTGACGAGCGACGTCGTGTCGCGTGCAGCAGGTCGGTGAGACGGCCTCACCTCGCTCGTTCACGGGTGAGGTATCTACGGCTGGCGGGCACTGTGACGCCGTATTGCCAGACGGCGACGGCTGCGAGCAGGACCAGCAGACCGGCGATTCCTGCTGTGGTCTCGGGTAGGTCGAGCGTTAGTGCCAGACCCGCTGCCATGAGTGCCGCCCCGAGGTAGCAGGGGACGAGTGCTCGAGCCGCGTGGAGATCCTGCTCGGCGATCGCTGCGACGACCGCTTGATGCTGCTCGACGATCGGTTCAGATCCTCGGATCTGCCGTCGCGCCGAGCGCCTCTCGCGCCCATTCAAAGCGCCGTCGACGCGCTCCCATGTCGGCAGGAGCCGCTTGGTGACGAACGCGAAGACCGAACCGATCAGGATCATCAGCGCGCCCGCGCTTGCCAGAGCGATCCCGACCCAGAACGCTGGAGGCAAAGGCGCTGCTGAGTCAGGCGCCGAACTGTTCCCGCCGTCGGTGAAGTATCGGACCAGTCCCACGACCACGCCGTAGGCGGCCGCGGCACCGATCAGGAGCAGCCAGGACCGGCGGTTCGCACGGCGACGTTCCGGCGAGATCTGCCGTGAGATGCGCTGCTCGGCTTCTATCCAGCGATCTTCACTCATTGGGCCCACGAGTTGATCCTTCCGCAAATAGGCCTCGAGGGTTGAGGACACCAAGCTGACCCTCTCAGGAGCAGGTCGGTGAGACCTTGCTTGATTGCGTCCATCGTGATCGCCTGGAGAGTCAGCATTCTCTGTACCGGAGCGGAAGGATGGCGCTGTGAGGACGACCCGCTATTGGCTGACGCTTGCGGCTCTCAACGGAATCGTCCTCGTGGCAGCTGTGTTGCTGTCCGCGTCAGGACGAGTGCTCCCAGTGCCGCTCTCCTTGTTCTTCGCGATAGCCAGCGGTGTCGTGGTGCTCGTGGCGTTGGTCCGGCTGGCGCAGTCGCGTCCTTGAAAAGGAGTGCCAACGTGCGCGCAGTGGGTCTCTGGCGGCCGACAGATGGCCCAGCCGAAGTGTTGTCTCAGCGGTAGGGGAGCGAGACGCCTCGCCCCTGACGCGGCGGTCGGCACGTGCATCCTGTCTGAACGTCGTTAGACGGGCCGGGTCGTCGTGCCGAAGCTCCACGCGGCAATGAGCGCGATGGCGTCGCGGAACGGTTGAGTGTCGGGCGAGTTGAGGAAGGCGTGGCGGGTTCCGGCGAGCACGTGGTGCTGCAGATTGACTCCGATGGCGCCGAGCTCGTCGGCGAACTGGTCGCCGGACACGCGCATGTTGTCGTGCTCTGCGTTCACGACCAGCGTGCGGGAGAAGCCGTCGATTCGGTGTCCCCCGGGAAATGCCAGCCGGTCGGCGAGCATGTGGCCTGGGCCGGCGTAGTTGCGGTTCGCAAGGTCGAGCGCCCAGGTCGCATGGCTTAGTCGACGGAGCCCGCGAGACCTGGCGCGCGAGTCGGTTCGCCGCGGATGGACGGCATGGAAGAAGCCGTAGGCGAGCACCGTGCCAGCGGCGTGCGCCCCTTCGTCGCTCGCACGGAGCGTGGCGGCGGCGGCGAGGCAGGCGCCTGCGCTCGCACCGCCGAGGAGCACACCGCGCGATGAGCGGGATCTGAGCTCGTGGTAAGCGGTCATGACATCGTCGAGGGGGAGCGGATACCTCCCTCGTGCACGTCCCTTGCGGGCAGGGGCCCACGGCATACCCGGAGGTGGGCACAGGCGGTAGTCGGCTGTGACGACGGTCACTCCGTTCTGCGCTAGTGACTCGGCGACCGCGTGCGCCTCGGGTTGATCGAGGCTGCCCCTGAAGAAGCCGCCGCCGTGCAGCCAGAGCAGCACCGGGCCGATCGGGCTGTCTTCGGAGTGCGGTGGCCGGTACCAGCGCACTGGGACGCCCTGGAGGCTGCTGTGGTCTCGTTGGCACCCCGTTGCGTTGCGTCCTCGTGGGGTGCTTCGACAGCACCGTGTCACGAGGTCGATAGCGTCCCGGGTCCGCGGATCGGGCGGGGCACCCAGCCGAGGGCGATCGCCGAGCCTGCCAGCGTCAGTTGCCCGATGAAAGCTAGGACGGCGGACATGGCGGAGCCGTCGCCACCACCGGTGTTGAAGGAGTCGGCGATGGACATGCCGATTCCGAAGCTCGCGAAGAAGCGGAAGAACACCGCGGCGCTGGTGAGACCGAGCATGAGGATCGCGATGCGGCGCGGGGTGAGTGCCGCGGCCGACCGTCGGCAGGCGCCGACCAAGACGGCAACGCCCGCCGCCGTCCAGAGGACTGCCCAGATGGCGATCGAGCTGAAGTGCATGGCGATATCGAAGCCGTCCCGCTCAATCATGCCGGCATAGATCGCCTGCACGGTCTGGCCGGGCACCTTCGACTGCGGGTTCCAGATCAGAGCGTCGACCCCGCCGAGCGCGACGACGGCGAGCAGCAGCGTCATCCCTCCGACGGCGACGGGCACGCGCCGAGCACGGCTGGCTGTCCGAGGCTGCAGCTGCAGCGCAGGTGACCCTGCAGCGACGACAGCCCCGCCAATCAGCCCCGCGAGGAGGACCATGAGACCGATTAGCGGCGCGACAGGCCTGCCGGCAGGATCGGCGAAGCCCGCCGCGACCAGCGCCGGCCCCGTGATGAGCGCCAGGAGCGAGCCGCGGGTGAGCCAGGTGCGGGCGGCGATCCCCGCCCCGAGGAGGAAGAGCACGGCGCAAGCGCCTGCCGCGAGGGCGAGGATCGCGAGCCCTCGACTCGCGATCAGGAACAGCGGTGCCGCGCTCGGCGCCACGCCCGGGTCGGGAAGGTTCCCGCCGGTCAAGTAGAGCCCTGCCAGCACGCCAGCAGCAGCCACCAGCAGGCCGCCACCACGGCGAGCGAGGCGACGAGGCAGCGCGCCTCGCGGCTCACCGCTGTGCTCAGGCCGGTCGCGATCGATGCGGACGACCAAGGAGAACGCGCCCAGCACGACGTCACGACGCGGCAGCCCCAGCTGACTCGCACCGACCAGGTCCGCGCGCCACTCCTCCAGGTACCGCAGGCGGACGAGCCGCGGCAGCAGAAGTGCCAGGAGTCGCAGCGGGAGGTCGAGGCTCACGCGACGACCTCTGCCGCTGCGCGAGATCGGAGAGGCTTCCGAGGCGACGCAGATCGCGCGCTCCATGCGGCGACGGCTTCTCTCGCCGCGGCACGACCGTCGGCAGTCAGCTCATAGAGGCGGCGGCGCGGGCCGCGGCGGGCGGTCTCCGTCTCCCACTCGGACGTCACCCAACCGGCGCTCTCGAGCCGCTCCAGGATTGGGTACACGCTTCCGGCCGGGCGTCCGGTGCGCTTGACCACCTGCAGTCCCCACACGCCGCCGGCCTCCTCGTCGACCAGGGCCCGCAGCACCTCCGCCGTCGCGGCGGTCATCCGAGATAACGACTCCACGTCCGCACGCTACCTATATAGAGAAGCGCAATGCAATCCCTTCGGTCTATCGACCCGTTCACCGCTGCGCTGCGCCGGAGCCCTCGACGCGTGACGAGCCGCGTCTCCAGAGCAGGGGCGTGGGACGGGTCGCAGGCAGGGGGAGTGAACGGGACGCCGCGTACCTCGGTGAGAGGTGCGGTGAGCGGGTGCTCAGTGGGATGCGGCGTCGAGCTGCAGCCGCGAGAGTGGCCGGTCGGCGTAGATGAGCCGTACCGCTGCGGGGTCCGGGTTGCCCTGATCGGGTCCGCGGTGCACCAGCGACAGGCCGACCTTCCGAGCGACGTTGCTCGAGGCGAGGTTGTGCTCGAGCAGGTAGGCGACGACGGGTAAGTTGGGTCGGTGCGTTTGTGCATGGGTGAGGGCGACCCTGGCCAGCTCGGTGGCGTATCCGTTGCCCTGCGCGCTGGCCGCGAACCGGTAGCCGAGGTTCCATACGGCGTCGTGCAGCACGCTGCAGCCGCCGTACCCGACAACGGCTCCCGCACCGCGCAGGCGAACCACCCAGGTGCCGAGCCCCTCGCGCTCCCACTGGTCGATCCAGCGGGAGACAGCGGCCTGCGTCTGGTCGATGGAGGTGTGCCGGAGGCTCGGGTAGTGCTGCCAGACCGCAGGGTCCTGGAGGATCTCGTGCAGTGCGCGGACGTCGCCAAGCCGAGGCGCGCTCAATGAGAGTCGCTCGGTCTCGGCTAACTCCGCTCCAGCTGCACTCGCGTACGCCTCGCTCACGGCCAGAGGGTAGGCGTCCCCGGTTCGTCCCGGCAGCAGGTGAAAGAGACGGGTGGAGCTTCGACGTAGCGCAGGCTTGCTCGGTAGCTTCAGCGCGTGGCGTGCATCTTCATCACCCACCCCGAGGTGCTCATCGATCCCGGAGTGCCTGTCGTGGAATGGGGGCTGTCGTCTGTCGGCAAGGACCGCGCAACTCGGCTTCCCGACCAGGTCGGTTCCGGGGTCGAGCTCGTGGTCAGCAGTGGTGAGCGCAAAGCAGTCGAGACCGCGGATTTGCTGGCGGCGGCACGAGGTCTGCCGAGGGTCGTCGACCACGCCCTCGGGGAGATGGACAGGAGCGCGACCGGCTACTTGCCGCCAGCAGAGTTCGAGCAAACCGCCGACGCGTTCTTCGCGCACCCAGAGCTCTCGGTACGGGGCTGGGAACGCGCTGTCGACGCCCAGTCTCGCGTCGAAGCGGCGGTGCGCCGTCACCAGGGCGAGAGCGACGATCGCGCGATCGCGTTCGTTGCGCACGGTGGGGTTGGAGGCCTTCTCATGGCGAGTCTTGCGGCAGTGCCGATCAGTCGCTCGCTCGATCAGCCTGGGCTCGGGAGCTACTTCTGGTTCGACGCACAGAACTGGAAGCTGCTCTCCCCGTGGCACTCGATCTCTTGACCCTCGGGCGGTCTGCGTCTCTCCAGCAGGCATCTGAGACGGCCGTCAGGCGTCCCATGTTTTTGGTTTGGGCGGGGCGAGGATCATGAGCTTCTGGGGGTCGGGGAATTCGGTGAAGCCGACGCGTTCGTAGAGGCCGTGGGCGTCGAGTGTGGACAGCAGCACGCGATTGAGTTCCAGCGGGCGGAGGGTCTCGACGACTGCCGTGGCGAGGAACAAGCCCAGGCCCTTGCCGCGGGCTCCTGGGGAGACGTAGACGTCGCAGAGCCAGGCGAAGGTTGCACTGTCGGTCACGACGCGGGCGTACCCGACGAGCTTCCGCTCGCGGTCGAGGACGCCGAAGTTCATCGATGCTTCGGCTGCCTGCTGCACGGTCTGTCTTGATCGGCCGAGTGCCCAGAACGCGTCGGTCGACAACCATCGGTGCACGGTGTCGAGATCGATCTCGTGCAGATCGGTCGTCACCCGGAAGTCCCTCGTGCTTGCGGCCACGGGTGGACGCTACAAGCCGCACGTACTCCGCCTCCGATGGCGCCGTCGATGCGACTCTTGCGCCGAGTTGGACCCAAGATCGAGTCGCACGACCAGGGTGCCGAGACGAGCCGACTGCTGGTGGCGGGCGTTGTACTAGGTGAATGGTTGCGTGATACTCGCGCAATGCTGAGGAGTGCACCGGCCGGAGGGGAGACCTCGCTGGGTCCGATCTATCCGCTGGGGTACGAGTTGGCCTGGTGGGCGATCGCTGCGTGCATCGTCTTGGTCATCGTTGTCGCGCTGATGAGAGTCCTCAGGTCCCGTGAGTTGAGCAGTGCGGCTCGGGTTACGTGGGTCCTGCTGGTCCTACTCACCATGCCCATCGGGGCCATCGCCGCACTGCTACTCGTACGCAACAGCGCAGGAACCTCGATCAAGAGCGGCGCATAGCCACTCAGCCCACTCCTGGCTAGTCGAGATGTCTCACGGGCAGGCACTTGAGACGTCTCTGCGGTCGCTGTCAATCCGCGCCGGAAGGCAACCGGTCATAGACCAGGACTCGGTCCCCGAGCGTGGCGATCCGGCGTCACTCGGCGCCCCGGCTTCTCACGAAGACGTCCAGGGGTTAGTGCATGAGGATCCAGGTCGCAACGCCCATGTTGAGGAACACGCATGCCGTGATCAGGGCATAGAACGTGAGGCTTGACCGCTTCGTGGATTCCGGGTGTACGCGCCTGGCGCGCTGAAGCCAGATGAGGCCGATCGAAACCACCGCCAAGAAGCCGCCGAAGCTGGTGGTGGCGAGGATCTCGTTCGGAGTCGCGAGGCCTACTTTCTAGAGGAGCTCACTCCCTCGAAGTTTCACTGCGCTCTCGCAGCGGCGTCAACCTGCGCCGCGCCTCCGTTAGGCACCCTGTCGTCTCACGTGCAGGCAGCTGAGACGCAACAGTTACAGCCATCGGGGATGAAGGCTGAGATGGTGCTCCGGTGACCGACGTGGTGGCTTTCGACACTCTTGAGGTCCGCCTGGTGTCTCGCTTCGACGAGGGCCGGGGTGTGGGTCGTGTCCTCGTCTGGCTGCTCAGCACGGTGCTGGTGCTGATCTCCGTGGCCCTTTCGGTGGCGACCTCGGTACCGTTCGCAGAGCTCATTCCGATGCACGAGATCGTGGTCCTGCGTCGAGGAACTAGCGAGGAGCTCCTGCGCGGCGAGGTGCCGGTGTTTCGCGGGAGGCGACTGCTGAAGCTGATGAAGGCAGATGCCTCGTCGATGTCTGAGGCTGGTTTCCTGCAGAAGTGGGCGAACGTGCGCCGCTGGACCCTGCTGCTCGACGCACCCAACTGGGCGTGACGCTGCTTTCGCGGGACCTGCTTTAGCGACGTCTCGCATGCAGGCAGTTGAGACTGCTGCGCAGGAGGTTGACGTGGTTGAGGTCCGACTAAGCAGCGAGCAGGCTGCGATGGCGAACGAGATCAAGGACATCGATCGGCAGTTGAACGAGCTCGACGATCGGGTCCGAGAGTCAGTTCGATGGGGGTTGCACGGCAGTGGCGCTGGCGCTGGAGCTCTTGGGCGTGATCGGGCGCAGCAGGAAGACGATCAGGCGCGGACCTCTCTCGAGCAGCGGCGCCGAGCCCTGGCCGAGGAGTTACGCGCTTCTGTCGCGCAGTCGCAGAAGTAGGCAGACGAGACATACACGGGCTGTCTCGCTGCTGGCCGTCTGAGACAGCGAAGCGCGACGTGATTCTCGGAAGCTGTCGCACAACCGGGGTGCAGCTGTAGCGCTACGAAGTCAGTGCTGAGACGGTGCGCGATGACTACTACCCATGAGGGACCCACCTCGCCATCAATCACCTGGGGCTATCGGCGGAAGTCGAGCCTGCAGCAGTCCTATGAACGTCAGACCAAGGCCTTGCACGATCTCGGGATCCCGGAGGAACGGATCTTCGAGGACGCGATGTCGGGCCGGACGATGAACCGGCCCGGCTGGCTGAGCCTGCTGTCGCACGTCCGCGCTAACGACGAGGTGTGGGTCGACGGCCTCGACCGGCTCGGCCGCTCCACCCTGGCGACGTTGCAGGCGATGGAGGAGCTCGAACTGCGCGGCGTCCGGGTCCGCAGCGCCAAGCCGGGGGAGGACCTGCAGGGCACCACGGGCGAGTTGATCCGGCAGATCATGCTGGTGATGGCGCAGTGGGAGCGGCGGCAGATGCTCGAGCGCGTCGCCGAGGCCCGCGCCGCCCGCCTCGCGGCAGGCAAGCCGGCGGGCCGGCCGAAGACGGCGCTGGCGGACAAGCAGGTCCGCCACATCCACGCCCTCCACGCGGCGGGCTACTCCGTCAAGCAGATCGTCGGCGACCTCGGCATCAGCCGTGCCTCGGTCTACCGCGCACTCGCCCTGCGACCTGCACCTGCCGACGCGGCGACCGAGGCGACCTGACCGGGTCGCAAGCTGGTCAGCGGCGGCGTCTCCACCGCCTGTGCTCGTCGGCGGGGAAGGCTCGATTGGACCGGGCCGGGCTCGAGTGGAATCAGCCGAGCCGCTCCTCCTGCGCCGAGTGGTCGGCGAGGTAGCGGGCCGCCTGCCGAGCGGCGCGGAAGTGCTGCGGCGCCAGGATCGCGAAGCAGGCGGCGGCGAGCACGCCGAGTACGCCGGCGACCAGGTCGGGAACTCGTGCGCCTGCCGCGATGAAGACGATCAGGCGCACCCCCTGCCCGAGACCGAGCGCGGCCGCGAGCAGGACCCACCGCTGCCCGACGGCCGGCAGCGCCGACGCGGCGAGCTCCGCGTAGCGGAGCGCGCGTGCCCGCTCGCCGGCTGTCAGCTCCTCGGGTGCGCCGGCGACAGCGCGCTTGATGCGCTCCGCGGCGATGTCGTAGCCCGCCGCATCGGAGACGACCTTCAGCAGTCGACCACCCGCCACCGCGTGCCCGATCACGGCGCCGAGTAGCACTGCCGGGACGAGGAGCACCGCGGACCAGAGCAGCGGCGACTCGTCCGAGCCGGCGAGGAGGAGCCCGAGCGTCACCGCCACGAGCAGCCCCACCGCTGCTCCGACCACCGCGCCCCGACGCGCACGGCGGAGGCGCTGCTGCAGGCTCGAGATCGCGTCGTCGGTGGGGGCCGGCTCAGTCGTCATCCCGCGGCTCCTGACGCACCGGGTCTCGCAGCTGCGCGACCTCGTCCCGCTACCGCGGTCATGTGCGGCCCGTGGTGCCGCAGCGCCGCCTTCTGCTCTGACGTCGATGACCGGGCAGGCCCGCGCCCGGACTCGGCTGGAGAGGGGGCGGCCACGGCCCGACCGTACAGAAGCGCCGTCGCCGCGGTCGACCTCGCCGTCCCGGTCTGCCTTCTTGAGAGTGCTCGTGGTCCAGCGGACACTTCCAGCCATGCGAGCGCAGCGGATCGGTCGGGTCGTCGCCGCAGCGGCGATCGTGCTCCTGGCGTCGACCGGCTGCTCGGCCGTCCCTGCAGCGGTCGCGGGAAGCGCTCCGGACGATCTGCCCGAGTCGGTCCAGGTGGAGGGGAAGACGGTGCCGTACGCGGAACCGCAGCGGTGGACCGTCGCCTCGATCCCGGCGCGGTCCAGCCGCACGCTCCAGGTGTTCGCCACCGGCTCCACGGACGAGGGCGGCAGCGCGTGCGGGCCGGCGGTGCTGCGCTTCCACGTCGAGGAGACCGCCGAGACCGTGCGCGTGCTCGTCGCCGGCTACCAGCAGCCCCGGCCGCAGAACCTCGCCTGCGCGGCCATCGGCTACGTGCCGTCCCCGCACCCGGTCCGCCTCGAGTCACCCCTCGGCGACCGCCGGCTGGTGGACGCCCACACGGGCAAGGCGGCGACGCTGCTGGTCGGCACCGACTACCCCGACATCCCCGTCCCGCCCGGCGCTCCGGCCAGGGCAGTGCTGCAGCCCGGCTGGGGCGACGGGCCCGTGCAGCGCCGCTGGACCTACCCGGACGGCCGCGCCCTGACGCTGCAGGTCCAGCAGCCGCGCCCCTCCAGCGACGTCGGCCCCTACGGCCGCACCGTCCGGCAGCGGCAGATCCACGGCAGCCCCGCCACCGTCTACGCCACCGGCGGGAAGGAGTACGGCACCACCCAGGTCGTGTGGACCCCGAACCGGGAGCAGACGATCACCGTGCAGCTGTCCAACAGTCCGAAGCGGCAGTGGACCCTCGACGAGGCCACCGCGATCGCCCGCTCCGTCACGGACTACCGCACCGCCGATACCGGTCGCCTCGCCCAGCCCAGCAGCCCCGGCACCGCCGCTGCGAGCTACAACAGCGCCGACGGCCCCGTCCGGCACGACCCGAACCTGTTCAAGAGCAGCGGCGTCCACATCGCCCTCGACTGCCAAGGGACCGGACGCGTCACCGTCACCCTCCGCGACACCGACTACCGCTTCGAGTGCACCAGCACCCTCACCCACCACCTGCGCACGAGCGTCGGAGCACCCGACGAGCCCTTCTTCGTCGACATCACCGCCGACCCCGGCGTCCGCTGGGCCGCGACCCTCGCCCGCGCCTCGCTCGACGGCAGCTGACCGTCCAGAGACCCGACACGACGGACCTCGCAACCACGGCGGCTGCCGACACGGGTGCGCGCAGGGAACCGAACGACGCCTTCCGAACACTCCCTCAGTGAACGGCCGGATCGTCCGGATCGGCCGCCGACGGAGGGGATGGCGCCATGGGTCGAGGCATGCGTACGACGGTCGGGGCGTGCGGGGCGGCGCTGCTGCTGGTCACGGGGCTGGCGGCGCCGGCCTGGGCGGCGCCGGGGTCCGCAGCCGCTCCGGCGGCGGCGCAGGGGTGCACCAACAAGGGGACCGTGCCGAAGCACGCTCGGACGGTGGACATCGGCGACGTCGATCACGACGGGAAGGACGACACCGCCTTCTACGCGGCAATCCCCGGCACGAGCGACGCCGACGGGCACTACGACTACGGCATCCACACCGCTGCCGGCGGGGTGATCAAGGTCCGGGACCGGATGACGGGGATGAACGTGCACGGCGGCTGGTTCTCCGGCACCGACGGGATGGGGTTCGTGGCGGTCATCGACGACACCGAGACCGCCACCCTCTACGCCTTCCGCGGCTGCCGGCTGATCCAGCCGCAGCACGTCGGCGGCGGCGCGTACGTGATGAAGATCGGAGCCCGGGCGAAGGGCGCCACCGGCGTCGCGTGCAACGACCAGAACGGCGGTGTCCTGCTCGAGCGCGCGACCGCGCGGAAGCGCAGCAACGGCAACTACGACATCGTGCGGACCGTCATCGATGTCAGCGCGGACGGCAGGACCGCGAAGCGGCAGGGCGGCAAGGGCAGCACCGAGGTGCGCTGGTCGAACCTGAAGCCCTCGGACCCTCGCGTGCAGCAGGCCCGCGGCAGCCACTGCAACGACGTGCCCAAGGTCGACGCCCGCCTGGACTGATGGGCCTGCCGCTCGCCGGAACCGAGCAGCACCAGCCGGACCCTCCACCGGTGCGCACGGGTCGACCCTGCGGATAGGGCGATCGGCGGCACGGGGCGCGGGCGGATGAGCCCCTCGGGAACCGGCGACGCCTCCGCCGTCCGAGCGGGTCGTCGCGCCCGCGCCATCCGGGCTTGCCGCCGATCTATAGTTCGCATAGCATGCAAACTATGCTCATCCATCTCGTGGAGGGCTCGGCTGCGACGTTCGCCGAGCAGATCGTCGCGCAGGTGCGCATCGGGGCGGCGAGGGGCGACATCGTCCGGGGCGAACGGCTGCCGTCGGCGAAGGACCTGGCCGAGTCGCTCGGGGTCAACATGCACACCGTCCTTCGCGCGTACGACTCGCTGCGCGAAGCGGGCGTGATCGATCTGCGGCGCGGTCGCGGAGCGGTCGTGGTCGGCGGGGACGTGCCGGCGATGCGGACGCTGCTCGAGTCCGTCGCCGCGCTCGTCGAGGACGCCGGGCGTCTCGGGATCAAGCCGGGCGAGCTGTCGACGCTGGTGAAGGGCATCGGCTGATGCGCGCGCTGAAGGCGTCGGTCGCGCTCCTGCTCGCAGGCGCGCCCCTGGCCGCGATCGTGCTCGCCGGTGTGGTGCTGAAGCCCCGGCTGGGCGCGGTGACGGCGTCGCACTGGTCGGGGACCGCGGTTCGCCCGGACGGATTCACCTCGACCGAGCCGATGTTCTGGACCTCCGCGGCGATCACGACCGTCCTCGGGGTGGGCGGGCTGGTCGGCGTGGTGGCCGTCGCGCGCGGTCGGGGGTCCCGCGTCTGGCCCGCGGTTGCGAGCCTGGCGGCGGGCCTCACCGCCTGCGCCTGGATCGCGGCCGCGTGGGCCACGGCCGATGCGGCCGACGTGCAGCGCGCCGCGCTCGGCGCCCGGCTCGCGATCATGCTGATCCCCGCGGCGCTCGCGGTCTGCGTCTACCTCCTCCTGCCAGCCACCCCGGTGCAGGAGACCGAAGCGGCGACGGTTCCGGCGCTCCCCGCCGGCTCGGGCGACCGGCTGGCGTGGTCGGGGACGACCGGCAGCCCCGTCCTCGCGGTCGTCGTGTCGGTCGTGGCGCTGCTCTTCGCCGCGATGCTGGCCGCGGCGGTGATCAGCCGCGAGCCCGCGGTCGTGATCAGCGCGGTCGTCCTGCTGCTCGCCACGCTCGCGGCCCTGCTGCTCGAGCCCGTGCGCCTCACCGTCGATCGGCGAGGGGTCCGGCTCCGCTCCGCGCTGCTCCGGGTCCCGCTGATCCGGGTGCGCCTGAGCGACATCGCCGAGGTCGTCACCGACACGATCGAGCCGGCGCGCTGGGGCGGCTGGGGCTACCGCGTCTCCGGCGCCGGCATCGCCTACGTCGCACGCAGAGGCCCGGGCATCGTCGTCAAGCGCCGCAACGGCACCGCGGTCGCGATCACCGTCGACCGACCGGAGGACCCCGCCGCGGTCGCCAACACCCTCAGCCGGCTCGCATCGAGCGGCAGCGCGCCGGAGCGCCGCTGAGCCGGGTGCCGAGGACGCCGACGTCCCGACCCTCCCGCCGACTCCGAGTCCATCAGGCGATCGGCGGCACCGTCCGCGGTCGGATGAGGACCCAGAGCGCCGTCATGGCGAGCGTGCCGCCGACGACGGCGATGATGCCGATCGACGACGCCGACTGCGAGCCGATCACGCCGACGAGCGGGCTGACGATCGCCGCGAGGCCGAAGTTGCCGACGCCGAGCAGGCTCGCGGCGGTGCCGGCCTCCTCGCCGTGGTGGATCAGCCCGAGCACCTGCACGCACGGGAAGGCGAAGCCGCAGGCGGTCATGAAGACGAACAGCGGCACGATCAGCACCGGCAGCGGCGCGCTGTGGCCCGGCATCGTCAGCAGCGCGACCGCCGCGCAGAGCTGGGCGCTGACGGTGCCGAGCAGGATCCACTGCGGGCCGACCCGCCGCATGATCCGGGCGGAGGTCTGCGCGCCGATGATCAGCCCCACCGAGTTGACGGCGAACACGAAGCCGTACTGCTGCGGGTCCAGGCCGTAGACCTGCTGCAGCAGGAACGGCGAGATCGACAGGTAGGAGAAGATCCCGGCGAACTGCATGCCGCCGACGACCGCGGCGCCCACGAAGACGCGGTCGGAAAGCACCCGGCCGAACCGCTCGCGGGCGCTCATCCGCTCGGCGCCGTGCTCCACGCGGGAGCGGGTCTCGCCGATCGCGAAGGCGGCGAGCGCGAGAGCCGCGGCGCCGTACAGCGCGAGCGCGACGAAGAGCCCGCGCCAGTCGAGCACGTGCAGCAGCTGGGAGCCGACGAGCGGCGCGAGCACCGGCGCCGCCCCGATGACGAGGCCCATGTTCGCGAGCATGCGCACGAGCCGGTGCCCGTGGAAGAGGTCGCGGATCATCGCCGCGGCCACCACGCCGCCGCCCGCGGCGCCGATGCCCTGCAGCAGCCGGAGCGCCGCGAGCACGGTGACGTCGGGCGCGAACGCGGCCGCCAGGCAGCTGACGACGTGGAGGCTCGCGGTCGCGAGCAGGGGGATGCGCCGGCCGATGCGGTCGCTCCAGGGGCCGACGAGCAGCTGGCCGAGCGCGAAGCCGAGCACGGTCGCCGAGAGCGTCAGCTGGATCGCGACGTCGGTGGTGCCGAACGCGGCCTGCACGGCGGGGAACGCCGGCAGGTACAGGTCGGTGGTGAACGGGCCGAGCGCGACGAGCAGCCCCAGGATCACCACGACGGCGGCGCGGGTGCGGGGGCGGAGCAGGTCGCCGGGGGAGACGACGGGCAGGGCGGCGGAGGTCACGGCGGATCCCTCATGGATCGAGAGGTGGCGGGCGTCCGACACGGGTCCGCCGCGGCCGGGGACCCGGCGGCGGCGCAGGAGGTCGGCGGGAGCGTCCCTCCGGAAGCGCTTGCGGGGCAACCCGGCGCGCCGCGCGGGTTCCATCGTGGGAACATCGGGTGTGACGGCGACGATCCGTGACGTGGCGCGGGCGGCCGGGGTCTCCGAGGCGACCGTCTCCCGCGCGCTGCGGCGCCTGCCGCACGTGGCGCCGGCGACCGCCCAGCGCATCGAGGCGGCCGCGGCCGCGCTCGGCTTCACGCCGTCGGACAGCGCCGCCGCGCTCGCGACCGGGCGCACCCGCCTGGTCTCGGTCGTCGTGCCGAGCGTCGTCTCGTGGTTCTACGGCTCCGTGCTCGAGGGCGTCGACGCGACGCTGCGGGCGGCGGGGTTCAGCGCCGCCCTGATCGATCTGGCGCAGGCGGACGGGGTGCGCCGCCGGCTGACGGCGCGGGAGCTGCGCTCCGCCCGCCCGATCGGGCACGTCGTCGTCGGGTTCGAGCTCGACGCGGCCGAGCAGGCGCTGCTGCGGGAGGCGTCGGCGCCGATCGTGACGGTCGGCGCGCGGATCGAGGGGGTGCCGGGCATCGGCATCCCGGAGGAGCGTGCGGCCGAGATGGTGGTGGAGCACCTCGCGGCGCTCGGCCACCGCCGGATCGGGCACGTGGGCGCGGACCGCGAGGAGGGCATGAACCCGGCCGTCGGCGCGGCCCGGCGGGCCGCCTGGGCCGCCGCGGTGGCGCGGCTCGGTCTCGAGTCGCGGCCCGAGTGGTTCGGGTCGGGCGCCTTCCGGATCGAGGCGAGCCGCGACGCGGCGCTCGCGATGCTCGGAGCGGCCGACCGGCCGACCGCGGTCTTCGCCGCGTCCGACATCAGCGCCTTCGGGGTGCTGCTCGCCGCGCAGGCGCTCGGGCTGCGGGTGCCGGAGGACGTCTCGGTCGCCGGGATCGACGACCATCCGTTCGCCGCGGCGCACGACCTGACGACGGTGCGGCAGTCGCCGCGCGAGCAGGGGGAGCGGGCCGCCCTCGTGCTGCTGCGCGGCCTCGGGGTCGGCCGGGGCGCCGTGCCCGCCGCCACGCCGCTCGAGCTCGTGCAGCGCGCGTCGACGGCGCCGCCCGCCTGAGCCGCGGACCGGTCGCGGTCGGCCGGGCGCGGTACCGTCCGAGCACGCGCGGGGACGAGCCCGCGGTGGACGGGAGCGGTGCATGTCCGACTACGCGGTGACGAACCCGGCGACGCTCGAGCGGGTCGCCGAGTACCCGGGCGCGAGCGACGAGGACGTGCAGCGGGCGATCGCCGCCGCGGACGGCGCCTTCCGCCGGTGGGTGCCGACCACGGCGCCGGCGGACCGCGCCGCGCTCGTGCACGCGGTCGCGCGGCTGCACCGCGAGCGGCGGGAGGCGCTCGCCGACCTCGTCGTGCGCGAGATGGGCAAGCCCCGCGCGCAGGCGCTCGGCGAGGTCGACTTCGCGGCCGACATCTACGACTTCTACGCGGACCACGCCGACGAGGTCACGGGCGACACCCCGGTGGCGCACTTCGGCGGCGAGGGCGCCGCGGTGGTGCGCCGCAGCCCGCTCGGCCCGCTGCTCGGGATCATGCCGTGGAACTTCCCCTACTACCAGGTCGCCCGCTTCGCCGGCCCGAACGTCGTCGTCGGCAACACGATCCTCCTGAAGCACGCGCCGCAGTGCCCGGAGTCCGCCGCTGCGATCGAGGCCGTGTTCCGCGACGCGGGCGCTCCCGAGGGCGTCTACGTGAACGTGTACGCGTCGAACGAGCAGGCGGCGGCGATCATCGCGGACCCGCGGGTGCGCGGCGTCTCGCTGACCGGGTCCGAGCGCGCGGGCGCCGAGGTGGCCGCGGTCGCGGGGCGGCACCTGAAGAAGGTCGCGCTCGAGCTCGGCGGCTCCGACCCCTTCATCGTGCTGTCCACCGACGACCTCGACGCGACGGTGCGCGCGGGCGTCGACGCCCGGCTCGACAACAACGGGCAGTCCTGCAACGCCCCGAAGCGCTTCATCGTCGTCGACGACCTGTACGAGCCGTTCCTCGAGCGATTCACGAGCGTCTTCTCCGCGGTGACCCCGACCGACCCGACCGACGACGACGCGGAGCTCGGGCCGCTGTCCTCCCTCGCCGCCGCCGAGCGGCTGCAGGCGCAGGTCGACCGGGCCGTCGAGCAGGGCGCGACGGTCGTCGCCGGCGGGCGGCGCGACGGCGCGTTCTTCCCGCCGACGGTGCTGACCGGGGTCGAGCCCGGCACCGACGTGTACGGGCAGGAGCTGTTCGGGCCGGTCGCGATGGTGTTCAAGGTCGCGGATGAGGACGCGGCGGTCGCGCTCGCGAACGACACGGGCTACGGCCTCGGCTCGTACCTGTTCACGACCGACGCGGCGCAGGCGGACCGGGTCGCGGACCGCATCGAGGCGGGCATGGTCTACGTGAACCTCGTGCTCGCGGACGCGCCGGAGCTGCCGTTCGGCGGGGTGAAGCGCAGCGGCACCTCGCGCGAGCTCGGGATGCTCGCCGCCGACGAGTTCGTGAACCGCAAGCTGATCCGCACGGCCTGACGGGTCGGCGGCGCCGACCTCCGCCTCGCTTCCGGGGCGGGCGTCAGGCGTCGCGGATCGCCCGCAGCACGAGCGCGGTCCGCATCGCGGCGTCGGCGGCCTCGGCGCCCTTGTCCTCGTGCGAGCCGGGCAGCCCGGCTCGGTCGAGGCCCTGCTGCTCGTCGTCGAGGGTCAGCACGCCGAAGCCGACCGGCCGGCCGGTGTCGAGCGCGACCCGCGTGAGGCCGTCGGTCGCGGCCTTCGCCACGAAGTCGAAGTGCGGCGTGCCGCCGCGGATGATCACGCCGAGGGCGACGACGGCGTCCGCGCCGGCCTCGAGCGCCGCCTTCGCGACCACGGGCAGCTCGAAGCTGCCCGGCACCGCGTGCTCGACCGCGGTCGCGCCGGCCTCGGCGATCGTGCGGCGGGCGCCCTCCAGCAGCCCGCCGGCGATCACCGGGTGCCAGGTGCCGTGCACGATCGCGACGGTGAGGCCGCTCCCGTCGATCGGCGCGCCGCCCTGCTGCCGTCCTGCTCCGCTCATCCCGCCCTCCGTCCGGTGTCGACCGCGTGCGGGCGCCCGATGAGGTGCCCCATGCGGTCCCGCTTCGTCTCCAGGTACCGCTCGTTGGCCGCCCCGACGCCGACGACGAGCGGCTCCCGCGCCGCGATCCGCACCCCGTTCGCCTCGAGCTGGGCGATCTTGTCGGGGTTGTTCGTCAGCAGCCGCACCTCGTCGAAGCCGAGGTCGGCGAGGATCGCGGCGGCCGCCGCGTACTCGCGCCGGTCGACCGGCAGACCGAGCGCCAGGTTCGCGTCGAGCGTGTCGAGCCCGTCCTCCTGCAGCCGGTAGGCGCGCAGCTTGTCGATCAGGCCGATGCCGCGCCCCTCCTGGCCCCGCAGGTAGACGACGGCACCGCCCTGCTGCTGCACCGCGTCGAGCGCCGTGGCGAGCTGGGGGCCGCACTCGCACTGCACCGAGCCGAACGCCTCGCCGGTCAGGCACTCCGAGTGCACGCGCACGAGCGGCGGCAGCGTGCCGTCGCCGTCCGCGACGAGCGCGACGTGCTCGTCGCCGGTCAGCAGGTCCCGGTAGGCGCGGGTGCGGAAGACGCCGTGCGCGGTCCGCAGCGCCGTCTCCACCTCGAACCGCACGCGCGGCGCGGTGCCCGGCTCGGCGGCCTCGCCCGCCTCGACCGGGTGCGCGGCGAGGTGCGCCGCGATCGCGGCGACCGTCGTGACGGGCACGCCCTCCCGCTCGCCGAGCTCGAGCAGGCCCGGCAGCCTCGTCATGGTGCCGTCCGGCGAGGTGATCTCCGCGATCGCCGCGACCGGCGCGAGCCCGGCCAGGCGCATCAGATCGACCGCCGCCTCGGTGTGGCCGCCGCGCCGCCGCACCCCGCCCTCGACCGCGCGCAGCGGCAGGACGTGGCCCGGCCGCGTGACGACGGCGGGTGTCGCGCCCGGGTCGGCCAGCACGTTCAACGTGTGCGCCCGGTCCGCGGCGCTGATCCCCGTCGACAGCCGGTCCGCCGCGTCGACGCTCACCGTGTAGGCGGTGCCGCGCGGGTCCTGGTTGTCCCGCACCATCAGCGGCAGGTCGAGGCGGTCCGCGACCGCGTTCGGCATCGGGGCGCAGATGAACCCCGACGAGTGGGCGACGATCCACGCGATCGTCTCGGGCGTCGCGAGCGCGGCGGAGACGATCGCGTCGCCCTCGTTCTCGCGCTCCTCGTCGTCGGCCACGATCACGACGCGGCCCTCGCGGAGCGCCGCGACGACCTCCTCCACCGGTGCGAGCGGCATCACGCCACCCCTTCCTCCGCGGCCACGGCGGCGCGCGGGAATCCGAGCATGCGGGCGACGTGCCGGGCGAGCACGTCGGTCTCCAGGTTGACGCGGTCGCCGGGGGCGACCGCGCCGAGGGTCGTCGCGGTCAGGGTCTCGGGGATCAGGCTCACCTCGAACCAGTGGCCCGCCCCCTGCCCGACCGCGGAGACCGTCAGCGAGGTGCCGGCGACGGCGATCGACCCCTTGTCGACCACGAGCGGCGCGAGGTCGTCGGGCAGGGAGACGCGCACGACGCGCCACGATCCCTCGTCCCGCACCTCGAGCACGACCCCGACGCCGTCGACGTGGCCCTGGACGATGTGGCCGCCGAGCCGGTCGCCGACCTTCGCGGCCCGCTCCAGGTTGACGAGGTCGCCCTCCCCGAGGTCCGCGATGGCGCTGACCGCGAGGGTCTGCCCCATCACGTCGGCGGTGAAGCGGCCGGGGCCCTGGTCGACGACGGTCAGGCAGACGCCGCTGACCGCGATCGAGTCGCCGTGCCGGGCGTCCTCGGTCACGCGCGGCGCGTCGATGACGAGCCGCGCGCCGCCGTCGTCGGTGCGGGTCCAGCCGGTGATGCGGCCGAGCTCCTCGATGATGCCGGTGAACACTGCTCACTCCTCCTGGGCGGGACGGGCGACGACCAGCAGGTCGTCGCCGAGCCGGACGACGTCGCGGACCGCGAGCCGGCGCTGGTCGCCGATCGTCCGCACGCCGAGGTCGATGGTCGCGAGCCGGCCCCCGCCGAGCAGCGTCGGCCCGAGGTAGACGAGCACCTCGTCGACGAGGCCCGCGGCGAGGAAGGCCGACACCAGCGTCGGCCCGCCCTCGAGGAACGCGCTCGTGGCGCCCGCGTCCTCGACGGCGGCGAGCGCCTGCCTCGGGTCGCGGGACCGCACGGCGAGCAGGGGCTCGGGATGCCGGCGGAGGGCCGCGCCGGACGGCACGTCGCGGAGCCCGACGACCACGGGGCGGGGCTGGCGGGGCAGGAGCGCGTCGCCGTCGCGGGCGGTGAGCGCCGGGTCGTCGGCGAGCGCGGTGCCGGTGCCGACGAGGATCGCCCCGTGCTCGGCCCGCCGCCGGTGCACGTCGGCGCGCGCCTCGGGCCCGGTGATCCAGCGGCTCGAGCCGTCGTCCGCCGCGACGCGGCCGTCGAGGCTCGACGCCCACTTCGCGGTCACCCACGGCCGGCCGAGCGCGAGCGCCGCGGCCCACCGCTCGTTCAGCGCGGCGGCCTCCTCGGCGAGCACGCCGGTGCGGACCTCGACCCCCGCGGCGCGGAGCCGCCCGGCGCCGCCGGCCGCCAGCGGGTTCGGGTCGGGCTGCGCGAACACGACGCGGCGGACGCCCGCCTCGACGAGAGCGAGGGAGCAGGGTCCGGTCCGGCCCGTGTGGTCGCAGGGCTCGAGCGTGACGACGGCGGTGCCGCCTTCCGCCGCACCGGCCGGCACCCTCGACAGCGCGTCGGCCTCCGCGTGGGGCGTGCCCGCGCCGCGGTGCCAGCCCTCGGCGAGCACGTCGCCGTGGCGGTCGAGCAGCACGCAGCCGACGCGGGGGTTCGCGTCGCCGGCCGGGCCCCGCTGCGCCAGCTCGAGGGCGCGGCGCATCGCGCGCACGACGGGCGCGTCGGTGTCGACCGCGACGGCGTCCACGCGTCCCCTCCCGGATCGGGTGCTCCCGGGGTTCGCGGAACGGCTCCGCAGGGCGCCCCGGCGCGCGGGACGGCCCTCGTGCTTCTCCCATCCAGACTCTGACTGTCGGTCCCGGAGTTCCACCGGATCGGCCCGCGCCGCCGTTGCGGGCGACGCGGGTTCGCGGACTTTGACCGCCGGTTCGGACTTCCACCGACCCCGGAGCACGTGCTGCTGGCGCTGGAGTATAGTCCTGCCGCCTCGCACCGGACGTCCAGAGAACCGGCTGACGGCTCGGGACGCCGTCAGCGCAGCAGCGGGATCAGCTCCGCCTCGGCCAGCTGGGCGACGTCGCGCAGCAGCGCTTCGTCCCCGTCCTCGATCGGGTGCGGCTCGGTGTCGAAGACGCAGAGCACCCCGATCCGGAAGCCGCTCATCGACTCGATCGGGTGCGCGGCGTAGAACCGGATGGCGTCGGGGCCGCGCGTCTCGGGCACGCCGTCGAACCGCCGGTCCGCCTGGGTGTCCGGCACCAGCGTCGGGCCGCGCTGCTGCACCGCGAACTCGGAGAGGGTGTTGCGCATCGCATCGCTCGACCGGCCCGCGAACGCGAGGCTGTGCAGGCGCCCGCGGCTGACCAGGTTCACCTGCGCGTACGGGACGTCGAACGAGTTGCGGGCCAGCACCGCGACGCGCTGCAGGTCCGTCGTGACCCCGCCGACGGCCTCGAGCGACCGGTCGACGACGGCCTCCCGCTGCTGCTCGTCGTCCGGGTCGGGCTCCCGCGGCCGGTCCGGCAGCAGGCCGAGCACCTCCTCGGCGGTCGTCTCGGCGTCGAGGAGGCCGCCGGAGCGCCCGATCCGCGCGCTCACGAACGGCACGTCGAGCCCGTGCGCGACCAGCCGGTCGGCCACCCGCGCGGTGCGGGCGCGGGCGACGCGGTGCTCGCGGGCGCGGCCCTCCGGGTCCGCCAGCACGACGACGAGCCGCTCCTCGTCCCCGAGGTCGGACACGACGCGGGCGAGTGCCCGCTGCAGCAGCAGCATCCGCAGGCCCGTCGGCAGGCCGCCGACCACGATCACGACCGCGTCGTAGCGCCACAGCCGCCACGACGACAGCGCGCCGCCGATCGCGCTGAGGGAAGCGCCGAGGTCCCACAGCACGTCGACGTCGAGATCCCGGCGGTGCGCAGCGCCGGGGGCGCGCAGCAGCGCCCCGGGCAGGGCGCCCTGTGCGGGGCCGCCGCGCTCGGGCGGGGCCACATAGGCGGCGTCGCCGATCACGAGCAGCCTGCGGGAGGCGGCGTCGGAGCCCGAGAGACGGGCGATCTCGAAGCGCGCGACCTGCTCCACCCCACCGCCCTCCGGACCGGAAAGGTCGTAGCGTCGCACGGAGCGGGTGTGAAGCGGGTGGCAAACCGCCGATCGGGTCCCGCCCGGCGCGCTCCCTGCGGGCTCCGGGCGGGCGTCCGCCCCTCCTTCGCGCCGATGGCAGGATCGGTCCGCGAGCACGCGGAGGCGGTGCGGGGCGGGAGGGCCGATGGCGGGCTGGACGGTCGTGACGGGCGGCAGCCGGGGGATCGGCGCAGCGGTGGTGCGGCGGCTCGCCGCGAGCGGCCGGGACGTCGTCGTCGGCTACCGCCGCGACCGCGAGGCCGCGGAGGCGCGCGCCCGCGACGCCCGGGCGGCGGACGTGCACGCCGCGGTGCTGCAGGTCGACGTCGCCGACCCGGCCTCGGTCGACGCGCTGTTCGACGAGGCGGAGTCCTTCGGCCCGGTGGTCGGCGTCGTCGCGAACGCGGGCGCCGCGACGGTCACCGGGCGGCTCGAGGACGTGCCGGTGGAGGCGGTGCGCCGCGACCTCGACGTGCTGGTGCTCGGCACCCTGCTGACCCTGCGGCGCGGGGTGCCGGCGCTGCGCCGCGCGGGCGGCGGGGCGATGGTCGCGATCTCCTCCGGCGCGGCGACGCTCGGCAGCCCCGGCGAGTTCGTGCACTACGCGGCGGCGAAGGCCGCGGTCGACACGATGGTGCTGGGGCTCGGTCGCGAGCTCGCGGAGGACGGCATCCGCGTCAACGCCGTCGCGCCCGGGCTCGTCGAGACGGGCTTCCACCTGGACCCGGACCGTCCCGCCCGCATCGCTCCGACCGTCCCGATGCGCCGCGTGGGCGAGCCGCACGAGATCGCCGCGGCGGTCGCATGGCTGCTCTCCGCGGACGCGTCGTACACGACCGCGACCACCCTCCGCGTCGCCGGCGGCCGCTGACCCTTTTCATCTTGTAGGCAGATCTGGCCGCTCCGGCCAGATCTGCCTACAAGATGAAAACGGCAGCGGCGGCGAGCAGGCGCTCGACCGACTCGGGCTCGCCGATCGAGACGCGGATGCCGTCGCCCGGGAACGCCCGGGCGGTGATGCCGTGCGCGTGCAGCACGTCGTCCGCCTCCGCCGTCCGGTCGCCGAGCGGCAGCCAGACGAAGTTGCCCTGCGCGTCCGGCACGTCGAGGCCGAGCGCCCGCAGGCCCTCGACGACGCGGCTGCGCGTGTCGACGATGTGCTCGACGCGCTCGAGCAGCAGGTCCTCGTGCGCGAGCGCGACCGCGCCGGCCCGCTGCGCCTGACCGGTGACGGACAGGGGCACCGCGACCGCGCGGGCCGCGTCGAGCACCGCCTCCGGCCCGATCGCGTAGCCGAGCCGCAGCCCGGCGAGCCCCCACGCCTTCGAGAAGGTGCGGAGCACGACCAGGTTCGGCCAGCGGCGAAGCAGACGCGCGCCGTCGACCGCGGCCGGGTCACGCACGAACTCCGCGTACGCCTCGTCGAGCAGCACGAGCAGGTCCGGCGGCAGCCGCTCCATCAGCGCCTCGAACTCGTCGGCGCGCACCGCCGGCCCCGTCGGGTTGTTGGGGGAGCAGACCACGATCGCGCGCGTCGCGTCCGCCACCGCGTCCGCCATCGCGGCGAGGTCGTGCCGACCGTCGGCGGCGAGCGGGACCTGCACGCTGCGCCCGCCCGCGACCGTCACGAGCCCCGGGTACGCCTCGAACGACCGCCAGGCGTAGACGACCTCGCCGCCCGGCCCGCAGACCGCGAGCATGAACTGGCTGAGCAGCGCGACCGAGCCCGCGCCGAGGTGCACCTCCTCAGCCGTCACGCCGAAGCGCTCGGCCAGCTGCGCGCGCAGCTCCGGCCCGGTCGCGTCCGGGTAGCGGTTCACGGTCGCCGCGCTCGCGGCCTCCACGATCGCCGCCAGCGGCCCGAAGGGGTTCTCGTTCGACGACAGCTTGTACCCGTCCGACACGGCCGGGCGGCCCTGGCGGTAGGCGGGCAGCGCGGCGATCTCGGGGCGCATGCGGATCACGGCTCGACCCTATTCGGGTCGCTCCGGAGCGCGGGGTCCCTACGCTCGAGGGGTGGCTGCCGATCCGCTCACCCTGCCCGTCGACGATGAGGCGCAGGCGGCGCTCGCCGCGCACGGCCTCCGCATGGAGCTGCTCGACCCCGGCGACGACGCGCAGGTGCGCGCCTGGATGGAGGCGGACTCTCGGGGCTTCCACGACGCCGCCCCGGACGACGCGACGATCGAGCTCGTCAGCGGCGACTTCGCCGGCTCGCGCACCGTCGCCGTCCGCGACGACTCGCTGACCGACCCGCGCGTCCCCGTCGGGACGATCACCTCCTGGCCGGCCGCGATGACCGTGCCGGGCGGCGAGGTGACCGGCTGGGCGATCAGCGGCGTCACCGTCGCGCCCACGCACCGTCGCCGCGGGATCGCCCGGGCGATGGTCGACGCCGAGCTGCGCGCCGCCGTCGCGGCCGAGCTGCCGGTCGCGATCCTGACCGTGTCCGAGGCGACGATCTACACCCGGTACGGCTTCGGTCCCGCGGCGTGGACGGCCGCGCTCGAGGTGCAGGCGAAGCGCGCCGGCTGGCTGGGCGCCGAGACGCCGGGGCGCGTGCAGCTGGTCGAGCGCGCCACCGCGATGGAGACGGCCCGCGAGCTGCTGCCGGCCGCACGCCGCGCGACGCCCGGCGACGTGCAGGTCGTCGGCCACCGCTTCGACCGCCTGTTCGGCTCGCGGACGGACGAGCCGGAGCTGCGCCGCCGCCGCTTCGTCCGGTACGACGACGAGGACGGCGTGCCGCGCGGGCTCGCCGTGTACGTCGTCGGGGAGGAGGACCCGGCCGACTTCACCTCCCACGTCGTCGAGGTCCGGCACCTCGCCACCACCACGGACGACGCCTACCGGGCGCTCTGGCGCTACCTGCTCGAGCTCGACCTCGTCCGCACCGTCCGCGCGCCGCTGCGCAGCACGGACGAGCCGCTGCGCTGGCTCGTGCGCGACCAGCGCGCGATCCGCACGACCGAGCTGCGCGAGCACCTGTGGGTGCGGGTGCTCGACCCGGTCGCGGCCTTCTCCGCCCGCACCTACGGCGCGTCGGGGCGCCTCGCGCTGCGCGTCACGGACCCCGCCGGCTACGCGGACGGCTCCTTCGTGATCCACGCGACGGAGGGCTTCGCGCCGCGGGTCGCCCGGGCCGGTGCGGGCAGCGACGTCCCGACGCTCGAGCTGCCGGTCGACCTGCTCGGCTCGCTCTACCTCGGCGGGGTGTCCGCGGTCACGCTCGCCCGGGCGGGGCGCATCACGGAGGTGACGCCGGGCGCCGCGCTCGCCGCGGACCGCCTGCTGCGCGGCAGCGAGCCGCCGCTGCTCGCCACCTGGTTCTGACGGCTGGCAGGATCAGGCCCCATGTCCCGCCCGGCGCCGCTGCTGGTGATCGAGGACGACCCCGACCTCGGCCCGCTGCTCGTGTCCGCGCTGCAGCGGGACTGGGCGGTGCGGCTCGTGCGCGACGGCGAGTCCGGCCTCGCGCTCGGCCGGTCCGGCGACTGGGCGGCGATCGTGCTGGACCGCCGGCTGCCCGGCCTGGACGGGGTCGAGGTGGTGCGGGGGCTCCGCGCCGCGGGCGTCGCCACCCCGGTGCTGATGCTCACCGCGCTCGCCGCCGTCGCCGACCGGATCGACGGGCTCGACGCGGGCGCGGACGACTACCTGGTCAAGCCGTTCGACGTCGACGAGCTGGCGGCGCGCCTCCGCGCCCTCAGCCGCGTGCACGGCGCCGCCGAGACCCTGCATTACATCGGCGACTGGGAGTTCCGGCCCGAGAGCCGGCTGATCAACTCGCCGTACGAGGGGCGGAAGGTGCTGACCGCCACCGAGACCGAGCTGCTGCTGCTGCTCGTGCGGCACCGGGACGAGACCCTGTCCCGCGAGCGGATCCTCCGCGAGGTGTTCCCGGCCGGCGACAGCGTCGGCACGGTCGACACCTACGTGCACTACCTGCGGCGCAAGACGGAGCGGGACATCGTGACCACCGTCCGCGGCCGCGGCTACCGGCTCGGCCAGCCGTGACGCGGGTCGAGGACCCGGACGCGCGCTCGGTGCGGATCGCGGCCCGGCGCACGGGGATCGCGATCGCCGGGGTGTCCGCCGCGATCGTCGTCGGGATCCTCGGGCTCGCGGCCCTCTTCGTCGTCTACCAGTCCCGCCCGTCCGAGCTGCTCGAGCCGGCGGCGCCCGGCGAGACGAAGATCTACGTCGATTCGAAGGAGATGCTGCTCGCCCTCGCGGTGCTCGGCGCGCTCGCCGTCGCGGTCGTGGGCGTCGCGGCCTGGTGGATCAGCCGCCGCTCCGTCGCGCCGCTCGGGGCGGTGCTGCGGATGCAGCGCGCCTTCGTCGCCGATGCGAGCCACGAGCTGCGCACGCCGCTCGCGGTGCTCGACGTCCGGCTGCAGGGGGTGCAGGCGGCGCTCGACCGGGGCGACCCCGTCGGCGACGACCTGGGGGCCGCGCGCCGCGACGTCGGCGCGATGGCCGCGCTCGTCACCGACCTGCTGCTCGCCGCGGAGCAGCAGGCGGCCTCGGCCGACGAGGAGTGCGACCTGCGCCCGGCGGTGGAGGGGGCGACCGCGGACCTCGCCGCGCTCGCCGCGGAGCACGGGGTGCGGCTCGTCGCGGACGTGCGGAACGAGGCCCGCCTGCGGCTGCCGGAGGCGGCGCTGAAGCGCGCGGTCGTCGTGCTCGTCGACAACGCGGTGCAGCACTCCCCGGCCGGCGCCCGCGTGGAGGTCGAGGCCCGGGTCGTCGGGCGGCGCGCGGTCGTGCGGGTGCGCGACGAGGGCGACGGCATCCGCGGGATCGACGTCGACCGGCTCTTCGAGCGGTTCGCGCGCGGCGAGGCGATCCAGCGCCGCGGCTCGGGGCTCGGGCTCGCGCTGGTCCGCGACCTCGCGGTGCGGCACGGCGGCGAGATCGCGGTGGAGCGCACCTCGGCCGCCGGCACGGTCATGCGACTCGAGCTGCCCGTCGCCCGGCCCGCGCGGGCCTGACGGCCGTCGCGCCCACGAGCAGGGCGACCGCGACCAGCCCGACCGCGCTGACCGTGCCCGTGCCGAGACCGAGCCCGCCGCGCGCCGCGGGCGCCGCCGTCCAGTCGGCGAAGGACGCCCCGAGCGGCCGGGTCAGCACGTAGGCGGTCCAGAAGGTGAGGACGGCGTACCGGCGGGTGGTAGCGTGCACGATCCCGGGCACCGCGAAGAGGACGACGAGCAGCACGCCCGAGCCGAGGTAGCCGAGCCCGAGCGCGGCGAGCCAGTCGCCGACCGCGGTGCCGAGCGCGAAGGTCGCGAGCACGGCGGCCCAGTACCAGCACTCCCGCCGCAGCGTCGTGACGTCGTGCACCGACAGGTCGCGCTCGGACCACCACCAGAGCCCGAAGACGGCCGCGAGGGCGACGGCGAACCCGGCGCTCGACACCGCGTACGGCACGCCGAGCCCGACGTGCAGCACGTCCGCCGCCATCGTGCCGAACACCGCGACGGCCAAGGCGGCGGTCCAGTAGCGGACGGGGTGGAACCGCCGCGCCCGCAGCTGCACGACGAGCGCTGCGACCAGCACCAGCAGCGCGAGCGGCACCACGACCTCGGGCGCGAAGCGGCGGACGAGGAAGTCGGACGTCGTCTCGCCGGTGCCCGTGGTCAGCACCTTGATCACCCAGAAGGCCGCGCCGGGCGCGGCGACGCGGGAGGCGGGACGGGTCAGCGGCGGCATGCCGGGATCGTCGTGGCCGGCGGCCAAGGTTCCGCCAAGACGCGGGCGGCGTCTCCTGACCGGGTCAGATCGTCTCGCCGGTGCGGCGCTCGAGCGCCGCGAGCAGCTCGTCCTGGAACGCCTCGTCGGTCACGGCGGGTTCGGTCCGCGCCTCCGCGGAGTCCTTGAAGTAGCGGCCCGTCACCGTGGCGGCCGGATCGTCCGAGGTCGCGAGCCAGATCTGCGTCGCGCTGCCCTGATCGAGGTCGCCGGGAGCCGAGGAGCCGCCCATCCGCGTCGCGATCCAGCCCGGGTCCACCGCGTTCACGAGCACGTCGGGCTTTCGCCGCGCCACGGCGGCCGAGAGCGCCGCGTCGAGCAGCTTGCTGTCGCTGTAGGAGAGCGAGCCGCGTCCCTCGACCGGCCCGACGTCCGCCTTGCCGCCGTGATGGCTGCCGCTCGAGAGGTAGACGAGCCGGTCCGGGTCGGTCATCAGCGCGGTGAGCAGGTAGGGCGCGACGACGTTCACCGCGAGCAGCGCCTCACCGCCGGCGCCGCCGCCGACGCCCGCGTTGTGGATCACGGCGTCGAAGCGGCCCGAGTCGTTCGCGGCCGCGGCGAGCCCGCGCACCTGCTGCTCGTCCGCGAGGTCGCCGACCAGCACGTCCGCGGCGCCGGGCGCCGCCTCGCGGGTGTCGGCGGCGCGGGCGTCGCTGCGGGCGTGGAGGACGACCTCGTGGCCCTGCTCGATGAGCCGCTGCCCGACGGCGAGCCCCAGGCCGTCGGCGGATCCGGTGACGAAGACGCGTGCCATGCCCCCACCCTGCGCCTCCCGCCCTGGGCGTTCCGTTTCGAAGGTGATCCGGCGCAGCGTCCCGCGGGTGGCTCGACCTGCGGCGCCGGATCACCTTCGAAACGGAAGAGCGGCGACGAGCAGGGCGTTGTCGAAAGGGATGCCCGCACAGCTGCTCGACCGCCCCTCGCGCTCCACGGCCCCGCGCCTGTGGACGCCGAAGCACGTGCTCGTCACCCGCAGCGCGCAGGACGAGGCGCACACCGCCGAGATCCTGCGCCGCGTCGAGGCGGCCGGGGTGGAGGACGTCCGCCTGCTCACGGCCGACCGCCTGCCCACCGCGCCGAAGGGGGAGACGGAGCGCGAGGCGTACGCCCGGGCGAAGGCGACCATGGCGGTCGTCGTCGCGCCGCCGTCGATGCTGAAGCCGCAGCCGATCCCGCCGTCGGCCGACTGGCGGCTCGACCTGGCGCGCGGCTGCCCGGCGCACTGCCAGTACTGCTACCTGGCGGGCTCGCTCTCCGGCCCGCCCGTCACCCGCGTGCACGCGAACCTCGGGGCGGTGCTCGCCCCGATCCGGTCGCTCACCGGCAGCGGCTCGGTCACGACCGGCAGCGCGCACCGGGCCGGCGAGGGCACCACCTTCGAGCTCTCCTGCTACACCGACCCGCTCGGCATCGAGCACCTGACCGGCTCGCTCGCCACCGCGATCGCCGAGGTCGGCACGGGGGAGCACGGCGCCGGCGCATCCCTGCGGTTCACCACGAAGTTCGACGCGGTCGAGCCGCTGCTGGCGCTGCCGCACGGCCGGCGCACGCGGGTCCGCTTCTCGGTGAACGCGGCGGGCGTCGAGCGGTTCGAGGGCGGCACCGCCCGCATGCCGCAGCGGATCGCCGCCCTCGGCGCGCTCGCCCGGGCGGGCTACCCGGTCGGCCTCACCATCGCGCCGGTCATGCCCGTCGACGGGTGGCGGCAGGAGTACGGCCGCCTGCTCGACGACGTCGCCGAGGCGGTCGCCGACGTGCCGGACCTCGACCTGACCGCCGAGATCATCACCCACCGCTTCACGCCGGGCAGCAAGCAGGTCATCGAGGGCTGGTACCCGCGGACGAAGCTGGAGATGGACGAGACGCAGCGCGCGGCCAAGCGCTCCAAGTTCGGCGGCGTGAAGTACGTCTACCCGAAGGAGACGATGGCCGAGCTGCGCGGCTGGTTCGAGCGCGCGATGCCCGAGCGGCTGCCCGCGGCCCGGCTCCTCTACTGGACGTGAGCGCGTCGACGGGCGCCGTCGTCCTCCTCGACGTCGACGGCGTGGTGAACCCGCTGTGGCGCCCGGGCGCCGCCGCGACGCGGATGCGGATCGACGCCGCGGTCGGTGCGCGGGTGCGGCGCCTCGCCGGGCTCGCGGAGGTCGTGTGGGCGACGACCTGGGACGCGGGCACCCGCGCCACCATCACCGCGACCTTCGGGCTGCCCGCGTTCCGCGCCGCGACCGCGCAGGACCCCTTCGTCCGGCCCCTCAGCCCGAACCTGCCGGCGGTCTCGGCCTGGCTGACCGTGCACGAGCCGCCGGGCGGCTGGCGCGCGGTCGCCTGGATCGACGACGAGCTGGAGGGCGACGCCCGCGCGTGGGCCCGGGAGCAGCCGTTCCTCGTCCAGCTGGTACGCCCCGACCCCGTGCAGGGGCTCCAGGATGCGCACGTGGACCTCGTCGAGCAGTTCCTCGCCGCCGGCGCCTGAGTCGGGACGCAGGAGCGGCGGGCCGGGGTGGTCTCGAGTCCCTCGGCCGGGAACACCGGCCGTGGGGCCCATCGCTGCGCTCGCACCTCGACCAGCGGTGGGCGCGGTCAGGGCTCGTGGAAGGCGACCGCCGGGAACGACGGGCGGAACGAGGGCGCGGTCTCGTGGTTCTCGGCGGTGCCGTGCTGGCCGATCACGCCGATGTTCTGCACCCGGCTCGCCAGCGGCGCGACCGTCGTCAGGCGGTGCGCCGGCAGCACGCGGGTGTTGAGGTTCCAGTCCCACCCCGACTCGAACCCGGGGGAGTCGTTCCAGGTCGAGTAGTCGCGGTCCCACGTCGGCCCGATCAGCCCGTGCCACCGGTGCGCCCAGGTGCCCCAGAGCCACGGGATGAACGCCTCCGTGCGGTGCAGCAGCGCCGGGTCCGCGCCGGCCGCGGCCCGGCTGAAAGCGCAGACGACCGCGACGGCCGGGTCGTCGCGGTACGCGTCGGCGCAGTGCTCCAGCAGCCGCAGCACGTCGTCCGCGACGAGCAGGTCGTCCTCCGTGCGCGCGACGAAGCCGTAGCCGGCGTCGAACAGCGCCGACAGGTGGCGGTAGGGGTTCTCCGCGACGCCCAGCCGCCGCTCGTTCACCACGACCTCGGCGTCCGCGAACGGCAGCCCGGCGACGACGGCGAGCACCTCGTCCTGCACCTCGCTCGGCTCGACGGCGACCCGGAGGTGCCAGCCCGCGGCCGGCACCTCCGCCCAGCTCGCGACGACCTCGCGCAGCACGTCGAGGCGGTCGTGGACGGTCAGCAGCACGGCGCGACGCACGATGCGAAGTCTGCCGCGGCGCCCCTGCTCACGACCCGCGTGAGCGCTGCGTGAGCGTCCGGTGCCACGCTGGCGGCCATGGAGATCGGGATCGCCCTCGCCGCGGCGGCGATGCTCGTGGTGGCCGGGGCCGCCGCGCTCGGGCCGCGGCTCGGGATCCCCGCGCCGCTCATCCTCGTGGTGCTCGGCGTGGTGGTCAGCCTCTTCGGCGTGGGCGTCACGGCGCTGCCGCCGGAGCTCGTGCTCGCCGGGGTCCTGCCGCCCCTGCTCTACGCGTCCTCGGTGTCGCTGCCCGCCATGGACCTGCGCCGCGAGTTCGGCACGGTCAGCATCCTCTCCGTCGTGCTCGTGGTCGTTTCCGCGCTGCTGCTCGGCGGGCTGTTCACCCTGCTGATCCCCGGCCTGCCCTACGCGTGGGGCGTCGCGCTCGGCGCCGTCGTCAGCCCCACCGACGCGGTGGCGACCTCGATCGTGAAGGGCACCCCGGTGTCGCACCGCGTCACGGCGATCCTCGAGGGGGAGAGCCTGCTGAACGACGCGTCCGCGCTCGTGATCCTCCGCGCCGCGATCGCCGGCGCCGCCGGCGCGGTGTCCTTCGGCGGGGTCGTGCTGCAGTTCGCCTGGGCGGTCCTCGGCGCCGTGGTGATCGGCGCGGTCGTTGGGCGCCTGTCGCTGTGGCTGCGCGCGCGGATCACCGACCCGACCGTCAGCACGGTGCTCTCGTTCACGGTGCCGTTCGTCGCCTCCCTGCCCGCCGAGGGCCTCCGTGCGTCCGGCCTGGTCGCGGCAGTCGCGGCCGGCCTGGTCGTCGGCCGTCGCGCGCCCCGCGTGCTCAGCCCGCGCACCCGGCAGAACGACGCGAACAACTGGTCGAGCGTCTCCCTGGTGCTGGAGGGCGCGGTCTTCCTGCTGATGGGGCTGCAGATCGCCGGGATCGTCGACGCGGCGGGCGGCGCCGCGACGGTCGGCACCGCGCTCGGGCTCGCGGCCGTCGCCGTGGTCGGCACCCTGGTCGTGCGCACGGCGTTCGTCGCGCCCCTACTCGGGCTGCTGGCCGTGAACGCGCGGCGCGGACCGGAGTCGCGGCAGCGGGTCGAGCGGATGCAGCGGCAGCTCGAGTCCGGCGAGCCGGTCGTCGTGCGCACCCCGCTCGGGCGCGAGCGCCGCTTCGACGAGCCGCGCGGCCCGGGCAGGCGCCCGTTCGACCGCCAGGGCTTTCAGCGCCGCATCACGCAGGTGCTCGCCGACATCGACTACCTGGCGTCGTCGCGGCTCGGCCCCAAGGAGGGCGCCGTCATCGTGTGGGCGGGCATGCGCGGCGCGGTCACCGTCGCGGCCGCGCAGACGATCCCGGAGGCGGCGGCGGGCCTCACCGAGGACGTGCGGAACCTGCTCGTGCTCGTCGCGTTCGGCACCGCCGCGCTGTCGCTGCTGCTGCAGGGCGGCACGCTCGCCGTGCTGATCCGGCGGCTGCGGCCGGCGACCGATGACCCGGCTCAGCTCGACCAGGAGCGCCGGAAGGTGCTGCAGCTGGCGAAGGACGCGGCGGCTGCGGTGCCGGCGCGGGAGGGGGAGTCCCCGAAGCAGGACCGGCTGCGGCGACTGCAGGCCTCGCGCGCCGCCCTCCTCGACGCCCGCGACCTCGGCGTGTACGACTCGGCCGTGCTCGGGCACGTGCTCGCCACCGTCGACTCGGGCCAGATCACGCTCGAGATGCAGGGCGGCCCGGCCGGATAGCGCGTGTCCTCCAGCCCCCGCCCAGGAGTCGCACGGCGACCGCACGAGCGGTCTCCCTACCTTCGACGGCGCGCCGGGGCCATCCGCCTCCGCGCGGAAGGAGAACCACCGATGGCAGAGATCACCGTCCACCGAGGGCTGTTCAGCGACGTCGACCTGCACGTCGAGGACACGGGCGGCACCGGGCGCCCCGTGGTCCTCATCCACGGCTGGCCGCTCAGCGGCGCCGCCTGGGTCAAGCAGGTGCCCGCGCTCGCCGACGCCGGCTACCGCGTGATCACCTACGACCGCCGGGGCTTCGGTCGCAGCGACAAGCCGGGCCGCGGCTACGAGTACGACACCCTCGCCGAGGACCTGCACTCGATCATCGAGTCGCTCGACCTCGAGGACGTGACGATCATCGGCTTCTCGATGGGCGGCGGCGAGGTCGCGCGCTACTTCGGGAAGTACGGGTCGGAGCGCCTCCGCAGCGCCGTGTTCGCCTCCGCGGTGCCGCCGTACCTCGCGAAGACCGACGACAACCCGGACGGCCCGCTCGACGACGCGACCGCGGAGCAGATGGCGTCCGGGCTGAAGGACGACCGCGACGCGTTCTTCCCGCAGTTCGTGCGGCAGTTCTACTCGGTCGGCGACGACCTGAAGGCGTCGCAGCAGGAGGTCGCCGACGCGGTCGCGCTCTGCGAGCAGTCGGACCAGAAGGCGGCGCTGGCCTGCATGGCGGCGTTCGCCACGACCGACTTCCGCGGCGACCTGCAGAAGGTGAACGTGCCGACCCTCGTCATCCACGGCTCCGGCGACGGCGTCGTGCCGTTCGAGGGGTCGGGGGAGCGGACGCACGAGACGATCGCGGGCAGCGAGCTGCACGTGATCCACGGCGGCCCGCACGGCGTCATCACGACCGATGCGGACGAGTGGAACCGCGTCGTGCTCGACTTCTTGCAGCGCTAGCGGCCTCGCGGATCCGCAGTTCCTGCGCGGATCCGCATTTCCGGCGCGACACGCCGCTGCGGAGCGCTCCGCGGCGGCGTGTCGTGTCGTTTCTGCGGATCCGCGAGGAGTCAGCGGGCGGCGGCGAGGATCTGCAGCAGCGCCGCGCGGAAGGCGGCCGGGTCGGCCACGTCGGGGAAGACCCGCGCCTCGAGGTCCTGCGCCTGCTCGACCGCCGCGGCCCCCGCGTCCGTGCGCGCCACGAGCATGCGCCGCGCGTCGGCCGCGTCGCGGTCCCGCGTCACGAGCCCGTGCCGCTCGAGCCGCTCGATCGTCCGCGCCATCGTCTGCTGCTGCACGCGGCCGGCCCGGGCGAGGGCGGTCTGGCTGCGCGGCCCGTCCTGCAGCAGGTGCAGCGCGACGAGCCCCGCGTGGGTCAGCCCCAGCTCCTCCAGCCGCGCCGTCCACGCGTGCTCGACCAGCCGCGCCGCGGTCGACAGCAGCCGGCCGGTCGGCCACTCGTCGGGTGCGTCCACGCCTCGATCGTACGGCGGATCCTCAGCCTGCTGAGGAACGCTGATGCTCAGCAGGCTGAGGGAAGGAGCCGGGATGGACGTGCGCATGTCGGACAGGACGCGGCAGGCGGTCGTCGCCGTCTCGACGGTGCTGGCGCTCGCACTGGCGGCCATCGGCTCCGGCGCCTTCATCGGCACGCCGATCCAGGACGCGGCGGGCGGTGCGCTCGACGCGGACTCCACGCTGCTCGCTCCGGGGCGCGGCGCGTTCCAGATCTGGGGCGTGATCTACCTGGGCCTCGTCGCCTACGGGCTGTACCAGGCGCTCCCCGGGCAGGCGGCCCGCGAGCGGCACCGCCGGATCGGGTGGTGGGCGGCCGCGTCGATGCTGCTGAACGCCGCGTGGATCCTCGTCGTGCAGGCGGGCCTCCTCGCCCTCTCCGTGCCGGTGATCGCCCTGCTGCTCGCCGTGCTGGTGGTCATCGTCCTCCGGCTCGGCCCGCCCGCCTCGATCGTCGACCGGGTCGTGGGCGACGGCACCTTCGGCCTCTACCTCGGCTGGGTCACGATCGCGACCGTCGCGAACGTCACCGCGCTGCTGCAGTACCGCGGCTTCGCCGGGTTCGGGCTCGCTCCGGAGGCGTGGGCGCTCGTCGTCCTGCTCGTCGCCGCCGCGATCGGCGTCGGCACCGCGGTGCGCGACGGCGCCCGCTTCACACCGGCGATCGCGCTCGCCTGGGGCCTCGCCTGGATCGCGGTCGCCCGCTCCACGGCCGAGCCGCAGTCCGCGCCCGTCGCGGTCGCCGCGGGGGTCGCCGCCGCGGTCGTCCTGCTCGCGCCGATCGTGCTCCGGCTCCGCCGAGCCACCGCCCGCAGCAGGCGCCCCGCGCTCGTCTGAGCCGCCGCGTCCCGGCCGCCCGCAGGTCGGCATCCGGTGGCGGGTGCGGCGCGGCGGGCAGGATCGGGCGCATGGATCAGGATCGCTGGCGCCGCCTCTCCGAGTGGCCGCTGCTCGGCGCCGCCCTCGTCTACCTCGCCGCCTACTCGCTCCAGGTGCTGCTGCCGTCGGACCGCGGCCTGGAGGCGGTGCTCGGCGTCGTGGTGTGGGTCGTATGGGCGGTGTTCCTCGTCGACTACCTCGCGAACCTCTGGCTCGCCGAGCGACGGCTGCAGTGGTTCCTGCGGCATCCCTTCGACCTGCTGACCGTGGCGCTGCCGTGGCTCCGGCCGCTACGGCTGCTCGTGCTGCTGCGCTCCGCGATGGCGCTCGCGAAGTCGCGGGCGGTGAACCTCGTCGGCGGCGGCACGCTGGCGATCGCGGGATCGGGCGCCGCGCTCGTCGTCTACGTCGGCGCGCTCGCGGAGTACAGCGCCGAGCACGACGCGCCGGGGGCGAGCATCCGCAGCTTCGGCGACGCCCTGTGGTGGGCGATCGAGACCGTCACGACGGTCGGCTACGGCGACTACACCCCGGTGACGGTCGGCGGCCGCATCATCGCGACGGGCGTGATGATCACCGGCATCGCCCTGATCGGCGCGGTCACCGCCTCGCTCGCGGCCTGGGTCGCCCAGGCCGCGGTGGCGCAGCAGACGGCCGCCCGCACGCCGCGCGGCACCGAGGCCGACCTCCATGCGGAGATCGCGGAGCTGCGGCGCCGGCTGGAGGCCGCGGGCCGGGAGTGAGCGACCCCGGCGCCTACCGCGCCGCGGTGCGGCCCTGCAGCAGGGCCCGGCCCGCGCGCAGCTCCTTCGGGCTGCACCACCCGCCGTAGCCGAGGTAGGCGCCGCGCTCGACCGAGAGGGCGGCGCAGTCGGCCGCGTGCTCGACCGGGTCGAAGGGCAGGGAGGCGCCCTCCCCGCTCCGCGTCGGCGCGGTGCCGGCCGGCGCGGCGTCGTCGACGAAGCGGCGGTCCATCGCGGCGGTCATCCGCGTCCATCCCTGCGGCGAGGCGCCCCAGTTCAGGAACTGCCGCTGGTGCGCGCACTCGTGCAGCGCGACGCCGCGGATCGCGGCCGCCGGGTAGCGCCCGATCGCCCGCGCGAGGTCGATGCGGGTGCCGCCCTCGCGGTAGACGCCGGCGAACCCGTCGTCGCCCGCGATCCGGTCGACGACGTGCACCGAGGCGGCGGGGCAGTAGGGCCGCATCGCCCGGTACGCCGTGCGGGCGAGACCCGTGTACCGCTGCTGGTTCTCGTAGACGATCCGCACCGGCGCCGAGACGGCGCGCTGCCAGCGGAAGCCCTGCGATGTCGTGCCGGCGAGGCTGACGAAGCGGTAGCGGACGACGCGGCGCTCCGTCGAGCGCGGCACCCGCACGACGCCGGTGCTCGCCGCGATCCCCGAGTCGGTGAAGGACGCGCGGCGCACGTCGCGCCACGCCCCGCCGCCGATGCGGCGTTGCAGCACGACCCGCGGCGCCTCGTAGGGCAGGTAGTGGCGCGAGCTCCAGCCGGCCGAGACGCGGAAGACGCTGCCCGAGCCGGCGGTCTGCGCCCTCGCGGCGTAGCCGTTCAGCGCGAGCCCGTGGAACGTCAGCACGTTCGTGTACGGCGTCCCGGCCGTCGCCATCGCCGGGGCCGCGGCGAGCAGGCCGCAGAGGGTCGCGACCGCCGTGACGAGGGCGGCGAGGCGGATCCGCATCCGGCGATGCTCCCGTGCTCCCCGCCTCGCCCGCGCGCTCCAGTTCGGGGGCGCGTGGTGCGCCTGGCAACACGCCCGGCACTCGCCTGCGATTTCTTGATCCGTTCCAGTCTCGGCAGGCTGTCATCGATGTATGTCGAGCCCGCCGAGCGCCTCCGTGCCGCCGGGCTGAAGGTCACCCGGGGGCGCGTCGCGACCCTCCAGGTGCTGACCGAGCACTCGCACGCGACCGCCGAGCAGCTGCACGGCCGCATCGCCGGCGGCGGGGTGCCGATGACGCTCGCCGCCGTCTACCTCGCGCTGTCGGTGCTGACCGACCGCGGGCTGCTGCGCCGGATCGAGCCGGCGGGCGGCCCCGCCCGGTACGAGGTGCGGGTCGGCGACAACCACCACCACCTGGTGTGCACCGGGTGCGACCGGGTGGTCGACGTCGACTGCGCGACCGGCTCGGCGCCCTGCCTGACCCCGGCCGACACCCACGGCTTCTCCGTCGCCACGGCGGAGATCACGTTCTGGGGTACCTGCCCCGACTGCGCCTCGGGCGCACACGAAGAAGGAGGAGCGGCATGAGCCACACCACCACCAACAGCGGGGCGCCCGTCGAGAGCGACGAGTACTCGCAGAGCGTCGGCGCGAACGGCTCCATCGCGCTGACCGACCACTACCTGGTCGAGAAGCTGGCCCAGTTCAACCGCGAGCGCGTGCCGGAGCGCGTCGTCCACGCGAAGGGCGGCGGCGCGTTCGGGCACTTCGAGGTCACCGGGGACGTCTCGCAGTACACCCGCGCGGCGCTGTTCCAGCCGGGCGCGGACACGAAGCTCGTCATCCGCTTCTCCACCGTGGCGGGGGAGCAGGGCAGCCCGGACACGTGGCGCGACCCCCGCGGGTTCGCGATCAAGTTCTACACGGCCGAGGGCAACTACGACATGGTGGGCAACAACACCCCCGTGTTCTTCATCCGCGACGGCATCAAGTTCCCCGACTTCATCCGCTCGCAGAAGCGCCTGCCGGGCAGCCACCTGCGCGACAACACGATGCAGTGGGACTTCTGGACCCTCTCGCCCGAGAGCGCGCACCAGGTGACCTGGCTGATGGGCGACCGCGGCATCCCGTCGACCTGGCGCCACATGAACGGCTACAGCTCGCACACGTACCAGTGGATCAACGCCGACGGCGAGCGCTTCTGGGTGAAGTACGCGTTCCACACCGACCAGGGCGCGCAGACGCTGACGCAGGAGCAGGCGGACCAGATGGCGGGCGCGGACGCGGACCACCACATCCGCGACCTGTACACCGCGATCGAGAACGGGCAGTTCCCGACCTGGACGCTCAAGGTGCAGGTGATGCCCTACGAGGACGCCAAGTCGTACCGCTTCAACCCGTTCGACGTGACGAAGGTGTGGCCGCACAGCGACTACCCCGAGATCGAGGTCGGGCGGATGACGCTCGACACGAACCCGGAGAACTACTTCGCGCAGATCGAGCAGGTCGCGTTCGCGCCCTCGAACTTCGTGCCGGGCATCGACGCGTCGCCGGACAAGATGCTGCAGGCCCGCATCTTCAGCTACGCGGACGCGCACCGCTACCGCGTCGGCACCAACTACCAGCAGCTGCCGGTCAACGCGCCGCGGAACGAGATCCACTCGTACTCGAAGGAGGGCGCGATGAACTACTCGTTCCCGCCCGCCTCGCACCCGGTCTACGCGCCGAACTCCTACGGCGGCCCCGCGGCCGACCCGCAGGCGGCGGGCACCGGCTCGTTCCACTCCGACGGCGAGCTGGTGCGCAGCGCCGTCACGCTGCACGCGGACGACGACGACTTCGGCCAGGCCGGCGCCCTCTACCGCGACGTCTTCGACGACGCGGCGCGCGAACGCTTCCTCGTCACGATCACCGGTCACGTCGGCGGCGTGAAGGACCCCGCGATCCGCGACCGGGCCGTGGAGTACTGGCGCAGCGTCGACGCGGACCTCGGCGCGAAGCTCGAGGCGGCGCTGCCGCCGATCGAGAACCCGCAGCCGGTCGGCGAGCAGTGGGCGAAGCCGTCGCCCGCCGCCAGCGACTGGGCGGTCGACACCGCGGACGCGCCCGAGCCCGCTCCCGCGAAGTAGCCGCGGGCCGACTCTCCGCGGTCGGTGGGGCGACACCCCACCGACCGCGGAGCCCGTCCGCGGTCAGACGCGGAAGTCGCCGCCGCAGGTGTCGCAGTGCACGACGGACGAATCCGCGTGCACCACCGCGACCACGCGCCCGTCGCAGCCCTCCGCGGGGCAGGGGCCGTCGACCGCGGCCTGGACGGTCGAAGGATCGCCGGTCGTCGCCCCGAGGCTGTGCTTCACCCGCTCGACCCGGTCGACGATCGTGTCGGAATCCGTGCTGCTCACGCTGTCCTCCTCGGGTCCGGGCCCGTCCCCGGACGGGGGGACGCTACGGCTTCGCGGTCCTGGACACGCAGAGCGATATCACACCCCTTCCCCTGTTATCAGGGACTTGACAGGCTCGAGCGGCCGACGCCGCCGCGGCGTGGCCGGCGGACTCGGGCGGTCCCGGCCAGCACCGGGGCGAGCGGGCTGCGGACCACGAGCAGGCCCACCGCCCACGGCACCAGCAGGCAGAGGGCGAAGTCGAGCACGCGCCCCGAGCTCGGCGTCCGCAGCAGCCACAGGACGACGGGGTGCAGCAGCAGCACGACGACGGCCGGGAGGGCGAGCGCCGTCGCGACGCGTCCCGCCGCCTCGGGCAGGCGGTCGAACAGCGCCTCGGCCAGCAGCACCAGCCCCGCGGGCACCGCGACGCCGAGCGCGTAGCCGAGCACGGGTGTGCCGACGTCCCCGGCCTTCAGGTCCACCGGCTGGGCGCCGAGCAGCAGCGCGATCGCGCCCGCCGCCACCAGGGCCGCACCGACCGCCGCACGGCGTCGGATCCGCGGCAGCACGCGCTGCGCCGCGACGCCGGCGATGACGAACGGCAGGCAGAACACCGCCGTGCCGACGGCGAGCGGCGTCCGCGCGAGCGCCGGCCCGGCCAGCGTGCCGGCGATCGCGCCGCCGAGCGCGACGACCAGCTGCCAGCGGAGCGCCAGCGGGGACAGCAGCCGCGCGAGGACCGCGGTCACCAGCAGCGAGCTCAGGAACCAGAAGGTGTGGAAGGGGCGGTGCGCCGCCTCGAGCCCGCTCGCGATCCCGCCGAGCGACGGCCAGGACCCCGGCCCCTGCACCGTCGCGTACGCCGCGAGCAGCACGGCCAGCCACACGACGTAGGGCAGGCCGATGGAGCGGATGCGCTTCCGCGCCTCCTCGCCGGTCGTGCGGCCCGGCCGCTCGAGCAGCCCGGTCAGGAAGAAGAAGACCGGCACGTGCCAGGCGAACACGGCGTCGTGCAGCACGCGCGAGGACAGCCAGACGTGCCCCGCGACGACCGCGACCAGCGCGGCCACCCGCACCGCGTCGAGCCCGCCGGACCGCGCCCCGCTCACGACGCCGCGCGGCGCCGCGCGTCCACCTCCAGCACGACCACGGCGGCGACGACGAGCAGTGCGGCGACCTGGAGGCCCGCGGGCACGAGGGCGGCGAGCGCGCAGAGCACCGCGACGACGGGCAGCGCGACCCGCGCGACGGGCCCGAGCGCATGCCGCAGCACGAGCGCCCAGGTCGACAGGAGGAAGAGCGCGAGCGGGACGGTCGCGGCGGCCGTCACCGCGACGGCGCCGTCGTGCTCGTCGGCGAGGTGCTCGATCGCCAGCTCGAGCCCGGCGGCGAGCGCGGCGGCGGAGCCGAACACGACGTAGTGGCCGTAGCCGTAGGCGAAGGTGCCGCGCATCGCGGCGCCCGCGACGGGGGAGGGGCGGCTGAAGTAGACCCACCACATGCCGGCCACGAGCACCAGCGCCGTCGCGCCGAGCAGCACGAGGTCCGCGCCGCGCGTCGATCCCTGGGCGCCGTTCAGCGCCGTCCACACCGACAGCAGGCCCTCGCCGAGCACGATCAGGGTGAACAGGCCGTACCGCTCCGCGATGTGCCGGCGGTGGAACGGGGTCGTGCGGCGGTGCTCCGCCCAGACCGGCACCGCGAGCTCCGCGGCCACCAGCAGCAGGACGCCGGCGGTGCGCAGCCCGGGCGGCACCGCCAGCAGCAGCGCCCAGCAGCTCTGGACGAGCGCGACGCCCCCGGCGTAGCGGATCGCGGTCGTCCGGTACTCCGGCGCCCGCGCCGAGCGCAGCCACTGCACGACGAGCGCCAGCCGCATGACGACGTACCCGACCACCGGCACGGTGAGGTCGCCGGACTCCACGAAGCGCGGGATGCCCGCGGCCACGATCAGCACGCCGCCCATCTGCAGCACGGTCAGCGCGCGGTAGAGCCAGTCGTCGGTGTCGAAGGCGGAGGCGAACCAGGTGAAGTTCACCCACGGCCACCAGACGGAGAAGAAGGCGACGAGGAACGGCAGCAGGCCGCCGCGCAACCCGTCCGCCTCCGCGTGGAGCAGCGACGTCGCCGCCACGGAGACGCCGACGACGAAGGTGAGGTCGAAGAACAGCTCGAGGCTGCTGGCGGCGCGGTGCGGCTCCGTGGGGTCGCGGGGGCGCATCGGTCGCAGCCCGCCCCGGACGAGCGGAGACGTCACGGGGCCATCCTGGCCCTCCGGGCGCGCCCGCCGCGCGACCGGCGGCTCAGCGGGTGCCGGCGCGGATCGTCCAGATGCCGTGCTTCGCGAGCACGGGCTGCTCGCGAAGCCGGTCGAGCGACTCGGCGTTCAGCGCCGTGTTGCGGCGCCAGCGGATGAAGGCGGCGCTGTCGAGCAGGTAGTCGGTCGTCGAGCGCTGGTAGCCCGGGTTCTGCCGGCGCCCCACGAGCCCGCCGCCGGCCGCCTCCAGCCGCTCCGGTCCGAAGCTGTAGCCGCCGGTGTCCGGCCGCAGCGGGCACCCCTCGTCGAGGTCGCGGCTCAGCACGTCCATCACGGCGAGCAGCGTCGGGTCGTCGGAGGCGATGCAGCCGGGGATGCGGGCGGCGGCCGCCTGCAGCGCGGCGCCCGGCGGTCGCACGTCCACGCGCTCCAGGTCGTGCCGAGCGTTCAGGGCGACGACCGCGACGAGCGTCAGCGTGACGGCGCCGGCCGCCGCGCCGCGGTGCTTGAGCAGCGGCACGACCCGGCCCACCGCGACGCCCAGCAGCAGCATCAGCACCGGCGCGGTCAGCCCGGCGTAGTGCGCGAAGAACGACGGGGACGCCTGCGCGACCGCCCAGTCCGCGACGAGCATCGTCGCGATCACCCGCGCGCCGGGCGTGAGCACGGCGATCACGAGCCCCGCCACGACGAGCAGCAGCAGCACGATCGTGAGGGCCCGCACGTCGACGCCCGGCAGCGCCCCGTGCCGGTGCACCCCGACCGCGCCGAGCAGGGTCCGGGCCCGCGTGAGGAAGCCGCTCGCGTCCGACCGGCCGCGGCCGGCCTGCGCGAGCACGACCTGCGCCCACATGGTGGCGGGCGCCGCGGCGAAGAACGGCAGGTAGACGACGAGGCCCGCGACCACCGCGCCGGCGAGCACCCGCAGCCGGCCGCCGTGCGCGAAGGCGAGCACGACGAGGGCGGGCACGACGTACCAGATCTTGAAGCCGCAGGCGACGCCGAGCGCGAGGCCCGCGACGAGGTGCGCGCGGTGCGAGGCGCCGTGCCGGGTCAGCAGCAGCGCGAGGAGGATGCCGGTCGTGCCGACCGGCTCGAGCAGCGCGGTGCGCTCGTCGTAGACGGCGGGGAAGAACACGGCGTAGCCGATGCCGCCGACGAGCATCGCGGGCACGCCCCACCGGCGCACGACGAGCGCGACGAGCACCGCGTTCGCCGCCCCGACCAGCTGGAACGCGACGCGGAAGGCGCGCAGGCCGACCGGGTCGCCGAGCAGCCCGCCGATCCCCGCGAACGGCGACGCGGCGAGCACCATGCCGGGCGGCTGCAGGAAGAGGAAGTCGCGATAGGGCAGCCGGCCGTGCAGCAGGGAGGCCGCGGCCGCGTAGTGGACGCCGTCGTCGTAGGCGCCGACGCCGAGCAGCCCGCCGCCGCGCACGGCCATCTGCAGCCGCAGCGCGAAGGCGACGAGACCGATCGCGACGAGCAGCAGCACCTCGCGGCGGGGCAGCCGGAGTCGGCGCCGGTCGAGGGGGAGCGCGGTCACCCGGGGATGGTGCCACCCGCATCGCGTTCCGTCGCGACCATCCCGCCGCGACACGCGAACGGGTGACGGAGGGGCGGCGTACGGTGCGCGCGTGCCCGAGCCGGTCGACGCCTGGTGGGAGCGCCGCCGCGCCTCCACGGGACGCGACGTGCCCTACGCCCGCGGCACCTACCGCGAGCAGTGGAGCCGCTACCCGGTGCTCGCCCGGCAGTACCACCCCGACCTCAACCGGGGGATCGCGCTCAGCCAGGTGCCGCTGTCCGCGGACGTCTGGCTGCAGTGGCAGTGCGACGCGGGGCACCGCTTCATCGCGACGCCGGAGGAGCAGCGCATGAAGCCGGGCGCCGGGCGGCGGCGGAGGTCGACGTGGTGCCCGCGCTGCTCGGAGGGCGCGCTCGGGCGCCCCGTCGGCACGGGCGCACCGGCGCCGAAGCGGCGGACGGCGACCCTCTGCACGAAGACCCCCGACCTCCCGCCGGGCGAGGCGTTCGTCAGCGTCTGCGCGCCGAAGCCGGCCTCCGCCGCCGAGCCGGCGCTGCGGCAGCGGCTCGCGCGGCGCCTCGAGTTCGACCCGGCGCCGACCGCGATCCGCCTGCGGGAGCCGTTCTTCGACCACCTCGAGGCGTGGCCGGACATCCTGCTCGCGGACCTGCGGGTCGCGGTGGAGCTCGACACCGTGGGGCGGCACGGCCTCGAGCACTCCGGGAAGCGGGAGGCGGTCGACCTGCGCAAGGACCGGCTGATCCGCCGGGTCGGCTGGGAGGTCGTGCGGGTGCGGCTCGACCCCCTCCCGCCGATCGGGCCGTTCGACCTGACCGCGGCGTCCGTGTCGAACGCGCTCGCGGACCGGCTGCTCGACCGGCTGCGCGAGATCCGCGGCCCGCTGCTCGTCGACGCCTGGCTGCGCTGAGGCCCTCCGCCGATCCGCGTGAGCCGCACTCCCGCTCGCGTCGGAGGCGCGTGGCACGGTGGAGGCCGTGGGCGCGGACGACTGGCGGGGTGCGCTCGACGGCCTCCTCGTACCGCGCGAGGCGGAGCCGGCCGCGCCCGCCACCCTCGCGCTGCAGGTGCAGGCGCGCGAGACGCTGCCGCGTTCCGCGCACCGCTGGAACGGGCCGACGACCCGGGCCGCGGCCGCGGACTCGGTGCACGACCTGCGGCTCGGGCTGCGACCCGTCGCCCACAGCGGCGCCGGCTGGGCGCGCGGCGGGCTGACCTGGCAGTCGCTCCCGCACGTGCAGGGGCGGCTCGGGCTCGATGCCGCCCAGCACCGCTGGATGTGCGAGCTGGGCGCGGTGTTCCGCGCCGCCGTGCCGGCCGCGGCCGGGCAGGACCCGGACTGGCTGTTCCTCGACGACGCGCCCAACCCGCTGATCTGGGACCTGCTGCGGCAGGGTGAGGCGCTCGGGGTGCCGCTCGTGGCGCCCGGCAGCGGCTCGGCGCGCCTCGCGGGAGCGGCGCGGCTGGTGCTCGATGTCCGTCGGGACGAGGGCGGGTTCCGGATCGCGCCGCGCCTCACCGTCGACGAGGAGGGGATCGACCCGGCTGCCGCGCACGCCGTCGGCGGCCACGGCGTGTGGGCCACGGGCGCCTCCCCGGCCCACGTGCTGCTCGCGCCGGGCCGGGTGGATCCCGACCTGCTGCGCCGGGACGCGGTCACGGTGCCGGCCGACGCCGCCGACGAGCTGCGGGGGCGGTGGCTGCCCGCGCTGCAGGAGCGGTTCCCGGTGCGCAGCACCGACGGCTCGACGCCGATCCCGTCGCCGTCCCCGCCCCGCCTCGTGCTCACGGTGCGGAGCGGGGACGCCGGCGGGGCGACGCTGTCCTGGCGGTGGGAGCGGCTCGGCGGCGCACCGGCGCCGCAGGTGCCCGCACCCGCCGGGCTCCCGGCGGGCTGGTGGCCGGCCCGCGGCCTCCCGGCGACGCGCGTGCTCGACGCGGAGGCGGCGGTCGACCTCGCCGTGGACGTCCTGCCGGCGATCGCGGCCGGCGGGGAGGTCGACGTCGAGCAGGTCGGGGAGGCCCCGCGGGTGCTGACGGGCGAGCCGCGGATCGAGGTGAAGGTCGCGCCCACGGAGCGCACGGACTGGTTCGACCTCGGCGTGACGGTGACGATCGACGGCCGCGACATCCCCTTCGGCCCGCTGTTCCAGCACATCGCGGCGGGGAAGCGACGGCTGAAGCTGGTCGACGGGACCTTCCTGTCCCTCGCCCACCCGCGCCTCCGCGAGCTCGTGGCGCTGGTCGAGGAGTCCGCCGAGATCCCGGAGTGGGCGTCCGGGTTCGCCCTCCCGGCCGCGCGGGCGGTGCGCTGGACCGACTTCGAGGACCTCGCCGACGAGACCGACGAGGTCGCGTCCTGGCGGGCGCTCCGCGACGCGGTCGCCGCCGCGCCCGAGCCCGTCCCGCCGCCGACCGGCATCGCCGCGACGCTGCGGCCGTACCAGCAGCGGGGGTTCGAGTGGCTCGTCTTCCTCGCCCGGCACGGGCTCGGCGGGGTGCTCGCCGACGACATGGGGCTCGGCAAGACGCTGCAGTGCCTGGCGCTCGTGCAGCACGCGCTCGAGGCGGGCGAGACGCGGCCGCACCTCGTCGTCGCGCCCGTCTCCGTCGCCTCGAACTGGGTGGCGGAGGCGGCGCGCTTCGCGCCGGGCCTCCGGGTGCGGCTGGTCCGGGACGCGGCCGAGGTGCCGGGGATGACCGAGGACGTCGACCTCGTCGTCACCACCTACCCGCGCCTCCGCCTCGACGCCGACGCGTTCCGGCGCGCGGCGCCGGGCTTCGCCGCGCTGGTGCTCGACGAGGCGCAGGCGGTGAAGAACGCCGCCGCGGTGACGCACCGGGCCGCCCGCGACCTCGGCCTCCGCACCGTCGCGGTGACGGGGACGCCGCTCGAGAACTCGCTCACCGAGCTGCACGCGGTCCTCGCGCTGACGTCGCCCGGGCTGTTCCCGTCGCTGCGCCGCTTCCGCGAGGAGTTCGTGCGGCCGATCGAGGGCCTGCGCACCGGGTACACCGAGGGCGTCGGGGCGGGGAGCGCGCCGGAGGCGAACGCCGCGCACCGGGCCGAGCGCCTCACGCGGCTGCGGCGGCGGATCCGGCCGTTCGTGCTGCGGCGGACGAAGGAGCAGGTGGCGCCCGAGCTGCCGCCGGTCGAGCAGCAGGTGGTGCACGTCGACCTCGCGCCCGACCACCGCGCGCTGTACGACGTGACGCTGCAGCGCGAGCGCCGCAAGCTGTTCGGGCTGCTGCCGGACCTCGACCGCAACCGCTTCATCGTGCTGCGGTCGCTGACGCTGCTGCGGCTGCTCGCGCTCGACGCCGCGCTGATCGACGACGAGCACGCGGGGCTGCGCGCCGCGAAGCGCGAGCTGCTCGCCGACGAGCTGGGGGAGGCGGTCGCCGAGGGGCGCCGGGCGCTCGTGTTCAGCCAGTTCCCCTCCTACCTGCGCCTGGTCGGCGAGCGGCTCACGGCCGAGGGCGTGCCGTGGGCGCAGCTCGACGGCGGGACCGGCGACCGCGACGCGGTCATCGCGCGGTTCCGCAGCGGCGAGGCAGCGGTGTTCCTCATCAGCCTGAAGGCGGGCGGCTTCGGGCTGAACCTGACGGAGGCGGACCTCGTCTACCTGCTCGACCCGTGGTGGAACCCGCAGGCGGAGCAGCAGGCGATCGACCGGGCGCACCGCATCGGGCAGGACAAGCCGGTGACCGTCCGCCGCCTCGTCGCGGCGGGCACGATCGAGGAGAAGGTGCTCGCCCTGCAGCGGCGCAAGCAGGACCTGTTCGACGCGGTCGTCGACGACGGCGAGCCCTTCGCGGCCGCCCTGACGGAGTCCGACATCCGCACCCTCCTCTCCTGAAGCCCTTCGCCCTTCCGAACGACGGAGTCCTCCCTGATCGACGGAACGCCACACCGCGTTGACCGGACATGGCGGGCGGAAGTCCGTCGTTCGGGCAGCGGGCTCAAAGGAGGTGGTCGCCGCGGGAGAGCGCGGCGAGGACCGCGGCCTGCACCAGGGGCCACTCCTCCATCACCTGCGAGTACATGAAGCGCAGGACGCGGTAGCCGAGCGCGGAGAGGCGCGCGTCGCGTTCCCGATCGGCCGCGGCGTTCCGGTGGTGCGCCCAGCTGTCGAGCTCGACGACGAGCCGGTCGCCGATGAGCGCGTCGACCCGACCGACGCCGGGAATCACCACCTGCTGCCGCACGACGACCCCGGCCTGCGCCATCCGATGCGCGAACACCGTCTCCGACGCGCTCTCCGAGCGGTCGGAAGCCTGCTCGAGGATCCGTCGCACATGACGCGGCAGCTCGCCGACGAGCATCGCGAAGTCCGCTCGTGAGATCAGACCCCGCTGCAGGGCCGACTCCGCCACGATGAGGGCGACGACCGCCGACTCGCAGCGTGCGATCTGTCGAACGCAGGTGGCGACGGACACGAGCGTTCGCGTGCCCCTCGGGTCGATGCCCGTCCAGTGCACGACCGCCTGCCCCTCAGCCAGACGATCGCGGTAGCGGTCCGGCGAGCGGAGCGCCCGTGCGTCAGGAGCGACTGCGACGTGCACCGTGGCGAACCGCGGCTCCCACAGGCCCAAGGCCCTGGCCGCACTCGAGCAGGTCAGCTGCCCGCCGATGCGCGCCGCCTTCTTCTGCAGGAGCGGCAGCCACGGGTTGCTGTACCAGGCCTGCCGTCGCCGCTCGATCTCCTGCTGTGCAACGGCGGCGGCGATGCCGTCGCGGCTCAATCCGTAGGCGTGCAGCTCAGCGGTCTTGATCAGGCCGCCGAGCTCCTCGACGTGCCGCTGCAAGGGAGTCACGGCCGGTCACCGTGCCGCACCGGAGGGCTGCAGGAGGGGCACCCGGTGCCCGCATCTCGCAAGCGCCCGGATCCGCCCTTGGGGAGGAGCGATCCGCCCGACTCGCCGCACCCGAACGACGGAGTTCCGCCCGGTCATGCCGGTCAGACCGGCGTGTCGTTCCGTCGATCAGGGAGTTCGCCGTCGTTTGGGAGGAACTCCGTCGTTCGGGAGATGGAGGCGGGGTCAGTCGAAGCGGGCGAGGTCGGCGAGCCAGGCCGATGCGGTGCCGTCGGAGGGGGCGCGCCAGTCGCCGCGCGGGGAGAGCGAGCCGCCCGCGAGCACCTTCGGACCGTTCGGCATCGCGGAGCGCTTGAACTGCGCGAACGCGAAGAAGCGGCGCAGGAACACCTCGAGCCAGCGGCGGATCTCGTCCCGGTCGTAGGCGACCCGCTTGCCCTCGGGCAGGTCCTCCGGCCATGCGCCCGCGCCCGCGTCGTGCCAGGCCTGCCACGCGAGGAACAGGATCTTCGACGGCCGGAAGCCGTAGCGCAGCACGTGGAACAGGAAGAAGTCGTGCAGCGCGTACGGGCCGATCTTCGACTCCGTCGACTGCAGCTCGTCGCCCGGCACCAGCTCCGGGCTGATCTCGGTGTCGAGGATGCGCCGCAGCAGGTCGTTCGTGTCCGCCTCGAACTGGCCGGAGGCCGCGACCCAGCGGATCAGGTGCTGGATGAACGTCTTCGAGACGCCGCCGTTCACGTTGTAGTGGCTCATCTGGTCGCCGACGCCGTAGGTCGACCAGCCGAGCGCCAGCTCGGACAGGTCGCCGGTGCCGAGCACGATCCCGCCGCGCTGGTTCGCGATGCGGAACAGGTAGTCGGTGCGGAGGCCCGCCTGCACGTTCTCGAAGGTCACGTCGTAGACCGGCTCGCCGTCGGCGAACGGGTGACCGAGCTCGGCGAGCATCGTCCGCGCGGTCGGCCGGATGTCGATCTCGCCCGCGGTGACGCCGAGCGCGGCCATCAGGGCGCGCGCGTTGCCGCTGGTCTCGTCGCCGGTCGCGAACCCCGGCAGCGAGAACGCGAGCACGTCGCTGCGCGGCCGCCCGGTCCGGTCCATCGCCCGGCAGGCGACGAGCAGCGCCTGCGTGGAGTCGAGCCCGCCGGAGACGCCGATCACGACCTTCGGGCGGCCGATCGCCTCGAGCCGCTGCACGAGCCCGGCGACCTGGATCCCGTACGCCTCGTAGCAGTCCTCGTCGAGCAGCGCGCGGTTCGGCGGAACGAACGGGAAGCGGCGGACCGCGCGCCGCAGCCCGTCGTCGGCGGACGCGGGAGCGAGCTCGAACGCGATCCGCCGGAACCCGTCCGTGCGCGCCGCGTGCGTGCGCCGGTTGTCGTCGAGCGTGCCCGTGCGGGCGCGCTCCTGCCGCAGCAGGTCGAGGTCGACGTCTGCGACCGCGGCCTGGTCCTCGGTCGCGAAGCGCTCGCCGGCGGCGAGCAGCGTCCCGTTCTCGAGCACGAACGTCTGCCCGTCCCAGGACAGGTCGTTGGTCGACTCGCCGCGCCCCGCGGCCGCGTAGACGTAGGCGGCGATGCAGCGCGCCGACGCGCTCTCCGCGAGGCGCAGCCGGTCGCGCGCCCGGCCCACGGTGATCGGGCTGCCGGAGAGGTTCGCGAGCACCGTCGCCCCCGCGAGCGCGGCCTCCGCGCTCGGCGGCACGGGCACCCACATGTCCTCGCAGATCTCGACGTGCAGCACGAGACCGGGCACGTCGACGGCGTCGAACAGCAGGTCGGGACCGAACGGCACGTCCTCGACGCCCAGGCGGAGCGTGCCGCCGCGCAGGTCGTCGCCCGGCGCGAAGTGCCGCCGCTCGTAGAACTCGCGGTAGTTGGGCAGGTACGACTTCGGCACGACGCCGAGCACGCGCCCGCGGTGCAGGACGACCGCGCAGTTCACCAGCCGGTTGCGGTGCAGCAGCGGGGCGCCGACCACGACGACCGCGCCGAGGTCCTCGGTGCCCGAGCGGACCCGCTCCAGCCCCGTGAGCACGCCGTCGAGCAGCGCGTCCTGCAGCAGCAGGTCGTCGATCGCGTAGCCGGAGAGGCAGAGCTCCGGCAGCACGACGAGGTGCACCCCGTCGCCGGCGAGCCGGCGCGCCTGCGTGACCGCCGCCTCCGCGTTCGCAGCGGGGTCGCCTGGGACGACGGCGCCGCTGGCCGCGGCGACGCGGACGAAGCCGTGCTCGGTCGACGAGAAGAAGCCCATGGACAGGCATCCTTCCGCGTCCGCCGCACCGCGCGCTCGACGCGGGTCCGGAGCGCGTCCGGGCGGGCGGATCCCGGCCGGTGCCGGAGGCCCACCGGGGATCGGTGACGGATCGACCGCGACGGCCGTCGGGCCTCACGACCGTTGCGCGATCGAGACCGCCACACCCGCGCGCCGCCTGGAAGCGGCCACCGCGAGGCGCCACACTCGGGCCACGCCGCCGCCGCGGACCATTCCCGACGAAGGAGTCGTCGTGCTCGCTCTCCAGGACACCGACCGGCTGCACGGCGCGGCGGTCCGCACCGCGGACGACGCGGTCGTGGGCCACGTCTGCGCGGTGCTCACCGACGGCGTCGGCGTCGCGCTGCTGCTCGGCGTCGGCAGCCGCCTGCTGGACCTCCGCGAGGTCCTCGTGCCGGCGTGCGCCGCCGACCTCGTCGGCCGGGAGGTCCGCGTCGCCGCGACCCGGCAGCAGGTGGCGGCGGCGCCGCGCCTCGCGGACTCCGGCGACCTGTCCGACGAGGACCTCGCCGCGCTCGAGCGGCACTGGGGGGCGAGCGCGCTGCGCGTCGCCCCGGACGTGCTCGACGCCGCCTGAGGCGCCGGCACCGCGATCCCGGCCGCTGCCGTGACGGCGGAGCGGCCGGGATCGCGACCCGGAAGGGCCTACGGCGTCGGCATGCCGCCGTTCACGTTCAGCGTCTCGCCGACGACGTAGCTCGCCTCGGCGGACGCCAGGTAGACGTAGGCGCCCGCGAGCTCCGCCGGCTGGCCCCAGCGGCCGACCGGGGTCTGCGAGCCCGCGTCCGGCAGCGCCTCCGGCGGCTGGCCGCCCGCCGGCTGCAGCGGCGTCCAGATCGGGCCCGGCGCGACCGCGTTCACGCGGATGCCCTTCGGCGCCAGCTGCTGGCCGAGGCCCTTCGTGAAGTTGTTGATCGCCGCCTTCGTCATCGCGTAGTGCACCAGGTACTCGGTCGGCGAGTAGGCCTGGATGCTCGTCGTGTTGATGATCGAGGAGCCCGCGGGCAGGTGCGGCAGCGCCGCCTTGGTGATCCAGAACATCGCGTAGAGGTTCGTCTTCATCGTCGTGTCGAACTCCTCGTCCGACAGGTCGGTGAGGTCCTCGACGTGCTGCTGCTTGCCCGCGTTGTTCACGAGGATGTCGATGCCGCCGAGCTCCTGCACCGTGCGCTCCACGAGCTCGCGGCAGAAGGCCGGGTCGGTGATGTCGCCGGCGATCGAGACGGCCTTGCGGCCAGCGGCCTCGATCTCCTTCACGATGCCGTCGGCGTCGGACTGCTCCTCGGGCAGGTGGACGATCGCGACGTCCGCGCCCTCGCGGGCGTAGGCGATGGCGGTCGCGCCGCCGATGCCGGAGTCGCCGCCGGTGATCAGGGCGCGGCGCCCGGTCAGCTTGCCGGATCCCTCGTAGGACTTCGAGCCGAGGTCGTTCGGGTTCTCCATCTCGGAGTCGAGGCCGGACCCCTCGAGGTACTGCTTCGGGGTGTCGATGTCGGCGTAGAGCTTCGTGGGGTCGATCAGGGACGGTGCGTCTGCCATGTGGTGGACGCTAGGCAACCGGTCCGAGCGCGGGCTCGGACCGCGGCCGCCGGAGCCGGACTTCCAGTTCCTGTCCGGTGGATGTCCAGCCCGTATTCGGCGGAGGGGCCCGCGGGTCCTTCAGGCGATCGCGGTCCGTCGGGTGAGGTCGCCTCGACGACCGCCGGAGAGCAGCCAGCTGCCCGCGGCGACCGCGAGCGGGATGCCCGCGATCAGGAGCGCCAGCTGCGCCTGCGGCGGCGAGAACGGGAACGAGTTCGTCGCCCCGCCGATCGCGATCGCGGGGATCAGCCCGAGCAGCCCGCCGACGACGGCGCCGAGGCCGCAGACCACGAGCGCCTGCACGGCGGCCACCGTCCGCCGCAGGCGCGGGGCGGCGCCGAGCGACGCGAGCGTGAGGTCGTCGGCGCGGCCGTCGACCCGGGCGAGCCCGATCGCGGTCGCGCCGGCGGCGACGGCGATCAGCAGGCAGGCGAGCAGCACGTACCAGGCGATCACGGGCCCGAGCCGGGCGGGCCCGGTCTCCACCTGGACCCAGCGCGAGTTCGGCTGGTTCACGAGTGCGCCGAGCGCGGCGTCGGCGCCGTCGCGCTCCGCGTCGGTGGGTGGACGGGCGAAGGAGAGCAGCACGGTGTCGGCCACCGGGCGCATCCCGAGCGCCTTCGCGGTGGCGCTGGAGACGAGTACGGAGGTGCCGACCGGGTGCTCCGGCAGGTCGACGACCGCGGGCAGGCGGGTCGTCCTCCGGGGCGCCAGGGTCGAGACGTCGCCCGAGGCGAGCTGCTTCGGGCTGAACCAGTCGATGGGGACCACTCCGCCGGGCGCGAGATCGCTGCGCAGCGAGACGGCGCCGCCCTCCTCGAGCGCGCGGACGGCGGCCGCGGAGGGAGCGTGCCCGAGCAGCAGGGCGAGGGCGTCCGCGTCGCCGACGCCGACGGTGCGCTGCGCGGAGCCGGACGACGCGGTCGACCAGGGGCCGCAGGACCGGTCGGCGACGTCTCGGCTCGAGCGCGCGTCGCACACGGCGTCGCGCGGGAAGCGGACGATCGGCTGCACCTCTCGGTCCGACGGGTGCTCGCTGTCCGACCCCTCGCGGGTGTCGCGCAGCACGGCGGCACGCGCGACCGGGAGCGTCCGCTCGAGGGTGCCCTCCCACGCCCGCACCTCCTCCGCCGTCGGTCGGGTCGCGTCCGGCGACCAGCCGATCTGCGACACCGCGAGCCCCGGCCGGGGTGCGACCCAGAAGTGGGCGGCGTCGTCCTGCTCCGCGGCGGTGCTGGCGATGCACATGGCGAAGGACGCGAGGAAGACGGTCGTCATCACGGACGCGACTGCGGGCACCGTGCGCCCGAGGTTGCGCGAGGTGTCGCGGGCGGCGAGCCGCACGCCGAGCGGCGCGCGGTCGAGCAGCCGGGTCACCCCGCGCAGCAGCAGGCCGGCGCAGAGCACGATGCCGAGCTGCGCGACCACCGGCCCGCCGCCGAGCAGCGCGGCCGCGCCGAGCTGCGCCCTGGTGCCGCCGCCCCCCGACTGCCGCAGCGCCCCGAACAGGACGGCGCCGCCCGCGAGCGTGGCCGCGATCCCCACGACCACGAGCACGAGGCCGACGACGGGGCGTCTCGCGCGGATGCGCTGCGGGGTGCGGGCCCCGCGCAGCGCGCGGACCAGGTCGAACCGGCTCGCGGCCCGCGCGGGGACGAGCGCGGCGATCCAGCCCACGACGACCCCGAAGACGACGATGCCGATCAGCAGCGGCCACTCGAGGTGCAGCCCGGGCCAGCGGTTCCAGCTGCCGTCGTCGGTCAGTCGCATCACGAGGACGGCGCCGCCGATCCCGAGACCGACCCCGACGAGGCCGCCGAGCAGCCCGAGCACGACGCCCGAGCCGACCACGACCTGCCGCAGCGTCGCCCGATCGGCGCCGACCGTGGCGACCGTGGCGAGCGCGCGCTGCTGCAGTCGTGCCCCGACCAGGAACGCCGCGCCCGCGAGCAGCGCCACCTCGAGCACGGAGAAGGCGATCGCGATGCCGATCAGCACGGTCGTGGCGGGGTTGAGGAACCTGGACCCGCCGTCGAAGTCGAGCGCGGCCGGCAGCGCGGGCGGGTCCGCGAGGACGGCCCGGGAGAGCACCGTCGTGCCGGCGCGGTTGAGGCGCTGCACCGTCGCCCAGTCGACCGGTGCGTCCGGCACCCAGTACTGGAAGGCGTCCGGCGTCGCGTCCGCGGCCGGCAGCAGCCCGGCGGCGCCGAACACGACCTGCGCCTCACGCGCCTCAGCGCGGTCGCGGAGGGTGCCGACGACGTGGAGGGTGCGCGGCCTCGGCTCGAGCATGCGGACCGTGCCGCCGACCTGCGTCCCGAGCCGCGTCAGCGCCGCGGGGGAGAGGAGCACCTCGTCGGCGGCCGCAGGACGCCGGCCCGAGAGCAGCTCGTACGGCCCGCCGTCCAAGGCGGGGTCCCAGGTCGGGCCCGTCACGGCCTGCAGGCTCGTCGAGCCGTTCGGGGTCCGCAGCACGGCCGCGCCGCCGCCGATCGCGAGCACGCGCGTCCCGGCGGGCAGCAGCGTGCGCGGATCGACCTGGGCCGCGTCCCCGGTCGCGTCGCCGACGACGTAGTCGGCGCCGCCCTCGACGCCCTGCCGGACCCCGTCGCCCGGCCTGCCGACGACCGTCAGCTTCGCCTGGGCGTGCCCGAGGGTGTTCGCGACCCGCTCCGCGCGGGTCGACTGCGCGCTGGGCAGCAGCACCGCGCCCGCCGCGAGACCGGCGACGGGTGCGGCGATCAGCGCGACGATCAGCAGGGAGCGGCCCCAGGAGCGCAGCGCGCTGCGGCGGGCGATCCGGAGCGCGACGCGCCAGCGGGCGAGCCGGCCGCGCATCAGCGGACGTCCTCGAGCAGCGACTCCGGACGGGAGGCGCGGGCGGTGTCGGCGACGCGGCCGTCGCGGAGGAAGACGATCCGGTCCGCCCAGGCGGCGTGCCGGGCGTCGTGGGTGACGAGCACGCCGCCCGCTCCCGCGTCGATGCGGGCGCGCAGCATCCGCAGCACGATCTCGCCGGTGTGCGAGTCGAGGGCGCCGGTCGGCTCGTCGGCGAGGATCAGCCGGCGCGGCCCGACGACGGCGCGGGCGATGGCGACCCGCTGCTGCTGACCGCCCGACAGGTCGTCCGGGAAGCGGCCCGCCTGCGCGGACAGCTCGACCGCCGCCAGCGCGTCGAGGGCGGCCCGACGCACCTTCCGGCGCGGCCAGCCGTCCAGCTCGAGCGGCAGGCCGACGTTCTCCGCCGCCGTCAGCGTCGGCACGAGGTTGTAGTCCTGGAAGACGAAGCCGAGCGTCGTGCGCCGCAGCGCCGCGACCCGGCGGGGCGCGAGCGAGGCGATGTCGACCCCGTCGACCTCGACGGTGCCGGACGTCGGCGCGGCGAGCCCGCCCGCGATCGACAGCAGGCTCGACTTGCCGGACCCCGACGTGCCCATCACGGCGACCAGCTCGCCGGGGACGACCTCGAGGTCGACGCCGTCGAGCGCCGTCACGGCCGTCTCGCCCGTGCCGTAGCGCTGGACGACACCGGTCAGGCGCAGCAGCGGCGCGCTCATCGCCGGCCCTCCTCGGCGGTCGTCCGGGCGGGGCGCGCGGCGACGGGCGCGGCGCCGATCGCGCCGGTCCGGGTCGCCCGCGCGATCGTCGCCTCCGCGTGGTCGAGCCATCGGGCCTCGGCTTCGACGGCGAAGAGCATGGACTCCACGACGAGCGACCACGCGAGGTCGGCGGGGGTGGAGGGCGTCGCCTGGTCCGCCTTGGTGCGGGTGAGCTCCTGCAGGGCCCGCATCGTCGCGGTGCGCTGGGTCTGGATCAGGGCGGCGACGTCGAGCCCCGGCAGGGTGCAGGCGACCGCGAGCTTCATCGCCAGCTCGTCGCGGGTCTGCACGCGGACCACGGGGCTGCCGAGCCAGGTCGCGACCTCGGCGGAGCCGGCCGGGGTGACCGCGTAGCGCACGCGCCCCTGCTCGTCGGCGCCGTCGCGGTCCACGAGCCCGTCGCGCTCCAGGCGCTCGAGCGTCGTGTACACCTGCCCGATGTTCAGCGGCCAGGTGCCGCCGGTGCGCGACTCGAACTCCCCGCGCAGCTGGTAGCCGTAGCACGGGGCCTGATCCAGGATCGCCAGCAGGCTCTGTCGGACGCTCATGCGCCCTCCTCTCTCGATGCATACGGAGTATTGCAATACTCCGTATGCATCGCGCGCGGCGCGCCGGAGCGCGGGCCGCCGCGGTGCGGGACGATGTGCGCGTGGAGGCGGACCCGGTCGCGGTGCAGCGGCGGACGCTGCGGGTGGTCGTCGCGAGCCAGGTGCTCGGCGGCGCAGGACTCGCTGCCGGCATCACCGTCGGCGGGCTGCTCGCGGCGCAGCTGCTCGGCGGCGCCGTCTACGCGGGCCTGCCCGTCGCGGCGCTGACCCTCGGGTCCGCGGTCTCCGCCTTCCTGATCGGCCGCGGCGTGCAGCGGTACGGGCGCCGCCCGGCGCTCGCGGCCGGCTTCACGACGGGCGCGGTGGGAGCGGCCGGGGTCGTGGTCGCCGGCGCGACCGGCTCGGCCGCGCTCCTCTTCGCCGCGCTCGTCGTCTACGGGGCGGGGTCGGCGACCAACCTGCAGGCGCGGTACGCGGGCACCGACCTGGCGCCCGCGGAGCGTCGTGCCACGGCCGTCAGCATCGCGCTCGTCTCCACGACCGCGGGCGCCGTCGCCGGGCCGAACCTGGTCACGGCGACCGGCGCCCTCGCGGCCGCCTGGGGCCTGCCCGCGCTCGTCGGCCCCTTCCTGCTCGCGGGCGCCGCCTACCTCGCCGCGGCCGCCGTGCTCACCGCGCTGCTCCGCCCGGACCCGTTCCTGCTCGCACGCAGCCTCCGCGCGGCAACGCCGGTGCGGGACGCGGCGCCGCCCGGCGGGCTCCGCCGCGGCGTGCTCGTCGGGGCGACGGTGCTCGTGATCGCGCAGGTCGCGATGACCGCGATCATGACGATGACCCCCGTGCACCTGGCGCAGCACCACCACGACCTGCGGGCCGTCGGGCTCGTCATCGGGCTGCACGTCGCCGCGATGTACCTGCCGTCGCTCGGCACCGGCCTGCTCGTGGACCGGATCGGCCGCACGCGGATGGCCGTGGCGGCGGGCGTCGTGCTGCTCACCGCAGGCGTCGCCGCGGCGGTGCTCGGCGACTCGGTCGCGGCGTCCGCGACGGCGCTCGTGCTGCTCGGGCTCGGCTGGAACATCGGCCTCATCACCGGCACGGCGATGGTGGTCGACGCGACGACCCCGGAGGAGCGGGGCCGGGTGCAGGGCTCCGTCGACGTGCTGGTGGCGCTCTCCGGCGCGGGCGGCGGCGCGATCTCGGGCGTGGTCGCGGCGGCGGCGGGCTACAGCGCGCTCGCGATCGGCTGCGGGGTGCTCGCGGTGCTGCTCGTGCCCGTGGTGCTGCTGCGCCGCGCCGCCGCCTGAGCGCGCCCGCGGCGCTCGCGGATCCGCGAACCCCTCAGGCGGGCTGCGGCGCGGGTGCGGAGCGGGTGAGCGGCACCGCGACGACCAGCACCGCGACGCCGCAGACCGCCATCGCGGGTCCGGCGCCGACGACGGCGGCGACCGGGCCGGCGAGCAGCGGGCCGCCCCCCTGCGCCGTCATCATCCCGACGCCCATCAGGCCGAAGCCGATCGCCTCCCGGCCGGCGGGGAGGCCCTCCCGGAAGGCCGCCTGCCCGCCGAGGGCGTAGGCGAGGCCGACGGAGGACGCCCCGAGCAGCAGCACCGCGACCGCCGGCGGCGGGGTCAGGGCGAGCGGCAGCGGCGCCGCGCCGAGGAGCAGCAGCAGGGGCAGCACCAGGCGCTCCCGCGTCGCGGGGCGGCAGAAGCGGCCGATCAGCACCTCGCCGGCGAACGCGCCGGCCGGCGGCGCGCCGATCAGCAGCGCCGTGGTGATGCCGTCGGCGCGCAGCTCGCCCGCGTAGGCGACGGCGAGGGACTCCGCGCCGACGAACAGCCCGAGCGGCACCCACCACCGCAGCAGCAGGCCGCGCAGCAGCGGCGCGCGGAGCACGGCCGTGTACCCGCGCAGCGTGAGGGCGAGGTGCCAGCGCTCCGCGGCGGCGGGCACGGGCAGCCGCGGCAGGCCGACGGCGAGCACCACGGCGGACAGCGCCTCCACGCCCGCCGCGACGAGCAGCGCCGGGGCGGGGCCGAGGGCCTGCAGCGTCGCGCCGCCGAGGGCGATGCCCGCGAGCTGCGCGACCATCGAGGTCATCGTGAACAGGCTGCGGCCGAGCACGTACCGGTCGCCGGTGAGCAGCCGCGAGACGAGCGCCGACTGCCCCGCGGTGAAGAGCGGCTGGACGAGCGCCGCGGCGGCGACGAGGGCGATGCCGCCGCCGACGCCGCCCAGCCCGGCCGCGAGCAGCGCCGCGACGACGGCGCGGGTCACCGAGCCGAGCGGCAGCAGCAGACGGGCGGGCACCCGGTCGGCGAGCGAGGGCAGCACCGCGCCCCCGACGACCTGCGGCAGGAAGCCCGCGGCGAAGGCCGCCGACGACAGCGCGGGGTTCCCCGTGGCGTCGTAGACCGCCACCGAGAACGCGAGCACCTGCAGCGAGGCGCCGGCCATCGCGAGCGCGGCGCCCCCGTACAGCGCGGGGAAGCCGCGGGAGGCGAACACGGAGCGGTAGGTCGTGCGCGCCTCGGTCACGGCAGCAGCGTGCGCCGAGCAGGCCTCCCGTGCGAGAGTTTCGCCGTGTGGCGAAAGGAGGAGCGGTGCTGCGCCTCCTCGTCGGGCCCGCGGACCTCGCCGCGACCCGGTTCGCCGTCTCGCCGGTCTTCGAGCTGGCGATGCTGCTGCGCGCCCTTGTCGGCTCGCCGCCCCGCTCGCTTACCCGGCGCTTCGGCTCCGGACTGGACGCGCTCCGCGACGACGACGCGGTCCGGGCCTTCGTCTTCCTGCACGGCCCGGGCTACGGCGCCTCCTTCGCCGCCCCGCCGCCGACCGGCATGGAGCAGACGATCGAGGCGGACCTCCGCGCGCTCCGCGGTGCGGAGCCGGCGGACGTCGCGACCGGCCTGCGCGAGGTGCTGCGCCGCCGCCGGCCCGACGCGGCCGTCGGCGCGCTGCTCGCGGCGCCGGACGTCACCTCCCGGCTGGCCGACGGCGTGCAGCGGGCGTGGGACCGGCTGCTCGCTCCGGACTGGGCGCGCGTGCGGGCGGTGCTGGAGCGCGACGTGCGGTTCCGTGCCGAGCGGCTCGCGCGCGACGGGTGGTCCGCCGCGCTGTCCGGCGTGCACGCGGGCCTCGCGTGGCGCGACGGCGGCGTCGAGATCGAGTCGTCCGCGGACGGCGTGGAGGACCTCGCCGGCCGGGGCCTGCTGCTCGTGCCCTCGGTGTTCCTCGTCGCGCAGCGGCTCGCCGTGATCGACGACGCCCCCTGGCAGCCGACCGTCGTCTACCCGGCCCGGGGCGCCGGGCTGGTGCTCGAGGAGGCGCCCGCGCCGGTGGACCCGCTCGCGCCGCTGCTCGGCCGCACCCGCGCGGGGCTGCTGCTGGCGCTCGCCGTGCCGTCGTCCACGACCCAGCTGGCGCGCCTGACCGGGGCGTCCCTCGGCGCGACGGGCGACCACCTGCGGGTGCTGCTGGACGCGGGGCTGGTCACGCGGAGCCGGCTCGCGCGCTCCGTCGTCTACCGCCGCACGCCGCTCGGCGACGCCCTCGCCGGCCCCTGAGCTCCGTTTCGAAGGTGATCCCGGCAGGCGGAATCACCTTCGAAACGGAGCTCAGCGCTCGAGGGCGTGGGCGACGTGCGGGTTCACGACGTCGCCGGCTCGCACGTTCACGCCCGCGGCGAGCGCGGGATCCGCGGCCACGGCCGCCTCCGGCCCCTGCTCCGCGAGCGCGACCACGTACGGCAGCGTCGCGTTCGTCAGCGCCCGGGTGGACGTCGCGGGCACAGCGCCCGGCATGTTCGCGACGCAGTAGTAGATCGCGTCGTGCACCCGGAACACCGGGTCGTCGTGCGTCGTCGGGCGGGAGCCCTCGAAGCAGCCGCCCTGGTCGATCGCGATGTCGACCAGCACGCTGCCCGGCCGCATCGCGGCGACCATCTCGTCCGTGACGAGCTTCGGCGCGCGCTCGCCCGGGATCAGCACCGAGCCGACCACCAGGTCGGCCGCGGCGACCTGGTCACCGATCTCCGCGTAGGTGCTGGTGCGGGTCTGGATGCGGTCGCCGAAGCGCACCTCGAGCGCCCGCAGGCGCGGCAGGCTGATGTCGAACACCGTCACGTCGGCGCCGAGCCCGACCGCCGCCGCGGTCGCGTGCTCGCCCGCCGTGCCGCCGCCGATGACGACGACCTTCGCCTTCGGCGTGCCGGCGACGCCGCCGAGCAGCAGGCCCGCCCCGCCCTCCGCGGCGAGCAGGTGGAAGCCGCCCATCTGCACGGACAGGCGACCCGCGACCTCCGACATCGGGATCAGCAGCGGCAGGCTGCGGTCGGCCGGCTGCACCGTCTCGTAGGCGATCGCGGTGGTGCCGGAGGCGAGGAGCGCGTCGACGAGCGGGCGGTCGGCGGCCAGGTGCAGGTAGGTGAAGAGGGTCTGGTCCGCGCGCAGGAGGCCGTACTCGGACTCGACCGGCTCCTTGACCTTCAGCAGCAGCGCGGCGTCGCCCCACACGGCGGCGGCGTCCGGCGCGATGCGGGCGCCCGCCGCCTCGTAGGCCGCGTCCGCGAAGCCGGAGCCGACGCCCGCGCCCGCCTGCACGACGACCTCGTGGCCGCGGCGCAACAGCTCCACGACCCCGCCGGGCGTCGCCGCGACCCGGAACTCGTTGTTCTTGACCTCCGCGGGCACGCCGATCAGCACGTCGCCACTCCTCACCCGACGCGGCGGATCTCGCGCGTCGCGGTCATTCTGGCGCCGCGCCCCTCCGGGCGGGAGGCCCGTCGTCACGGCGGACGGCGTCGTCCGGTGCGCCGTCCGCGCGCTCAGCGTCGGCCTGGAAGGGTTGCGGGGTGCGGCGGGGGAGCGGGATCGGGCTGCTGCTCGCGGCGATCGTCCTGCTCGCGTTCCAGCTGCGCAGCCCGCTCGTCGCGCTGGCGCCCGTCGCGGGCGAGGCGCAGCGGGACTGGGCGGTGTCGCCGGCCGCCTTCGGGCTGCTGACGACCGTGCCCCTGCTCTGCTTCGGCCTCGCGACGCCGATCGCCCCCTGGCTCGCCCGCCGCGTCGGGCTCGAGGGCGCGATCGAGGTCTGCGTCGGCGGCATCGTCGTCGCCACCGTGCTCCGCTCGATCGACGGGTTCGGCTTCGCGCTCGCCGCCGTCGTGCTGCTCGGGCTCGCGATCACGATCGGCAACGTGCTCGTGCCCACCGTGATCCGGCGGGACGTGCCGGCGCGCGGCCGCGGCGCCGCGACCAGCGTCTACTCGGTCGCCATCAACGTCGGCACCATGGTGACGGCGCTGATCACGGTGCCGCTCGCCGCCGCCGTGGGGTGGCGGCCGGCCGTCGCCGTCTGGAGCATCGCGGGGGTGCTGACCGCCGCAGTCTGGCTGGTCGTGCTGCGCCGCGGCCGCACCGTCGACGCGCCGCCCGCGCCCACGGCCGCGTCCCCGCGCTTCCGCCCCGACGCCCTCGTGCTGCTGCTCGCGGCCGCCTTCGCGGCGCAGTCCAGCAGCTACTACGGCATCACGACGTGGCTGCCGACGCTGCTCGCGGACGAGCGCGGCTACTCGGCCACGACCGCCGGATCCGCGTCCTCCGTGTTCCAGCTCGCCGGCATCGCGGGGGCGATCGGGGTGCCGGTGCTCGCGCTGCGGTTCCGGCCGCGCACCGTCATCGCGCTGCTCGGGGTGCTCTGGATGAGCCTGCCGGTCGTGCTGCTCGTCGCGCCGGAGCACTTCCTGATCGGCAGCATCACCGGCGGGATCGCGCAGGGCGGCGGCTTCACGGCGATCTTCACGATCATCTCGGAGGTGGGCGGCGACGCCCGCCGCACCACGGCGCTCTCCGCCTTCGTGCAATCGTGCGGCTACCTCGTCGCCGCCGCCGCACCGCCCGTCGTCGGCGCGGTGCACCAGGTCGTCGGCGGGTGGTTCGCGCCGATGCTGGTGGTGCTCGGTACGACCGCCGGCTTCCTCGTCTTCGGCGTGCTCGCCGCGACGCTCGCCGCGCGGCACCCCGTCCGCGTCTGACCGCCCGCCCCTTCGCGGATCCGCAGTTCCTGCGCGGATCCGCAGTTCTGGCGCGACACGCCGCCACTCGCGCCCGAGCAGCGGCGTGTCGACCGGTTTCTGCGGATCGACGGGACTTCTGCGGATCCGCGAGGGGCGCAGGCCGGGCCGGCGCGGACTGCCGTGGACGGCGTCAGTGCTTCGCGGCGGCCTTCTGCGCCTGCTTGTGCTCGCGCACCTTCGCCAGCGACTCCGGGCTCGTGATGTCGGCGACGCTGCGGAAGCCGTCCTGCCCGTAGTCGCCCGCGGCCTCCCGCCAGCCCGTGCCCGAGAAACGGCCGCGCTTGCCGAGCAGCGCGAGGAAGATGCGGGCCTTCTGCTCGCCGAAGCCGGGCAGCGCCTTCAGCCGCCGCAGCACCTCCGCGCCGTCCGGGTCGTCGCGGGTCCAGATCGCGCTCGCGTCGCCGCCCCACTCGTCCTGCACCGCTCCGGCGAGCGCCTGCACGCGGCCCGCCATGGAGCCCGGGTAGCGGTGCACCGCGGGCGTGACGCGGAAGACCTCGGTCAGGTGCTCCGGGTCCTCGCCCGCGAGCGCCGCAGCGTCGAAGCGGCCCAGCCGCTCGCGGATCTTCGCCGGCCCGGCGAACGCGGTCTCCATCGGGACCTGCTGGTCGAGCAGCATCCCGGTCAGCAGGGCGAGGGGGTCGGCGGAGAGCAGCGCGTCCGCGGCCTCGTCGCCGGTGATGTGCAGGTCGTCCATGCCGGCGACCGTAGCGCCGCGCCCCCGTGCGGTCGTCAGGTGCAGTTGCGGCGGCACGGTGCGCCGCAACTGCACCTGGGGGCCGCAGCTGCGCGGGGACCGGCGGAGGCGCCGCGGCTGCGAGGATCGAGCCATGCATCTCGGTGTCGACAGCTTCGTCTCCGCGGTCGAGGACCCGCGCACCGGCCACGTGGTCGGGCCCGCGGAGCGGATGGCCCACCTGCTCGAGGAGATCGCGCTGGCGGACCGGGTAGGCCTGCACTCCTTCGGCATCGGCGAGCACCACCGGGCCGAGTACTACGACTCGGCCCCGCCCGTGATCCTCGCCGCGGCCGCCGCGCGCACGGAGCGGATCCGGCTCGGCAGCGCGGTCAAGGTGCTCTCCGCCGACGACCCGGTGCGCGTCTTCCAGCAGTTCGCGACGCTCGACCTCATCTCGAAGGGCCGCATCGACCTCGTCGTCGGCCGCGGCTCGTTCACCGAGGCGTTCCCGCTGTTCGGCCTCGACCTCGCCGACTACGACTCGCTGTTCGAGGAGAAGCTCGACCTCCTCCTGCGCCTCCGCGACTCCGTCGAGGTCACCTGGGAGGGCCGGCACCGGCCGCCGCTGCACCAGCAGAGCGTCTACCCGCGGCCGCTGCAGGACCCGCTGCCGATCTGGGTCGGCGTCGGCGGCACCCCGGAGTCCTTCGCCCGCGCGGGCCTGCTCGGCCTGCCGCTCATGGTCGCGATCATCGGCGGCGAGCCGCGCCAGTTCGCGCCGCTCATCGACCTGTACCGCCGCGCGGGCGCGCACGCCGGGCACGCGCCCGAGCGCCTGCAGGTCGGCCTGCACGTCTTCGGCTTCGTCGCCGACAGCACGCAGGCGGCCGCGGACACGATCTTCCCCGGCTGGCACCGCATGTTCACCGCCGTGTCCCGCGAGCGCGGCTTCGCGCCGCCGAGCCGCGCGCAGTTCGACGCGACCTCCGGCCCCGACGGCGCCTTCTTCATGGGCGACCCGCAGACCGTCGCCGACAAGATCCGGCGGATCGCCGCGCAGGTCGGCGGCGTCGACCGGATGTCGCTGCAGATGACGAACCCGCTGCTCGCGCACGAGGACCTGCTGCGCGGCATCGAGCTGCTCGGCACCGAGGTCGCCCCGCTCGTCGCCGACGTCTGAGCGCGACCCCGTCACGACCGGGGCCGCCCGGTTCCCGACCCGCCTGGAGCGGGACGTCGGCGGGATGCGCTGAGATGGTCGCCATGCCTGGGGAGAACCTCACCCGCGTCGAGGCGGAGGAGCGCGCGAGCGTCGTCTCCGACCTCGAGTACGACGTCGCGCTCGACCTGACCCGCGGCCCGGAGACCTTCGGGTCGACGACGACGATCCGCTTCGCGGCGACGCCCGGCGCCGACACCTTCCTCGACGCCCTCACCGTCGAGGTCGAGTCGGTGCGGCTGAACGGGCGGGAGATCCCGCACGGCGACGGGGTCCGCATCCCGCTGCCCGGTCTCGCGGAGCGCAACGAGCTGACCGTCGTCGCGACGATGCGCTACTCGACCTCCGGCGAGGGCCTGCACCGCTTCGTCGACCCCGCGGACGAGCGCGTGTACCTCTACACGCAGCTGGCGGTCACCGACGCCCGGCGGGTCTTCCCCGTCTTCGAGCAGCCGGATCTGAAGGGCCGCTTCCTGCTGGAGGTGACGGCGCCGGAGGAGTGGACGCTGATGGGCAACCAGCCCGTCGAGGCGCGCGAGGACGTCGGCGACGGCGCCTCCTGGTGGCGCTTCGGGCGCACCCGCCCGATCTCCAGCTACCTGGTCGCGCTGATGGCGGGGCCCTACGTCGTGCACTCGAGCGAGCTGACGACGAGCGACGGCCGCACGATCCCGCTCGGCGTCGCCACCCGCGCCTCGCTCGCCCGGCACATCGACCCCGACGAGGTGTTCGAGACGACCCGCGGGGGCTTCGGCTTCTACGAGGACGCCTTCGGCATCCCCTTCCCGTTCGACAAGTACGACCAGGTCTTCGTGCCCGAGTACAACTGGGGCGCCATGGAGAACCCGGGCGCGGTGACCTTCAACGAGGTCTACGTCTTCCGCTCCACCCCGACGGACGCGCAGCGGGCGCAGCGGGCGATGGTCGTGCTGCACGAGTTGGCGCACATGTGGTTCGGCGACCTCGTCACGATGCGCTGGTGGGACGACCTGTGGCTGAACGAGTCGTTCGCGACCTTCATGTCGTTCCTCGCCACCGCCGAGACGACCAGGTGGACCGACGCCTGGGCGATCTTCACCACGACGGAGAAGAACTGGGGCTACGAGCAGGACCAGCTGCCCTCCACGCACCCGGTCGTCGCCGAGATCGCCTCCGTCGAGGACGTCTGGGTGAACTTCGACGGCATCACCTACGCCAAGGGCGGCAGCGTGCTGAAGCAGCTGGTCGCGCACGTCGGCCGGCGCGAGTTCTTCGCCGGCGTCTCCGCCTACCTCGCCGAGAACGCGTGGGGCAACGCGACGCTCGCGGACCTGCTGCGGCACGTCGGGGAGGCGAGCGGGCAGGACCTGACCGCGTGGAGCGCGCTCTGGCTCGAGACCAGCGGCGTGAACACGCTCGTGCCGGAGATCGACGCGGACGCGCGCGGCGGCGTCACCCGCTTCTGCGTGCGGCAGGAGCCCGCGCCGGTCGGCGACCCGGTGCTGCGGCCGCACCGGCTGGCGATCGGCCTGTACGAGCCGGAGGGCGAGGACGGCCAGCTCGTGCGCGTCCAGCGCGAGGACGTCGACGTGACGGGGGAGCGCACCGAGCTGCCGGCGCTCGCCGACGGCGACCGCCCCGCGATCGTGCTGCTGAACGACGACGACTGGGCCTACGCGAAGGTGCGGCTCGACCCGCAGTCGCTCGCCGTCGCGCAGGAGCGGCTCTCCGACGTGCCCGCCGCGCTGCCGCGGACGCTGCTCTGGAGCGCGATCTGGGACATGACCCGGGACGGGGAGGCGCGGCCGTCGGACTTCCTGCAGCTGGTGCTCGACCACCTGGGCGCCGAGACGAGCGCGGCGCTGCGGGACACGCTGCTCAAGCAGGCGCAGCTCGCCGGCGAGCAGTACGTCGCGCCGGGGGAGCGGGACGAGGTGCTCGCCCGGTACGCCGACGGCCTGCACCGGCTGCTGGCGGAGGCGGCGCCCGGCAGCGACGCGCAGCTGCAGCTGGCGCGGGCCTTCGCCCGCGCCGCGCGGACGGACGAGCAGCTGGACGGGGTCGCGGACCTCGAGTCGGGCGCGGCGCCCGGCCTGCCGCTCGACCCGGAGCTGCGCTGGTCCCTGCTGACGTCGCTCGTCGCAGGCGGCCGCGCGGACGAGTCACGCATCGCCGCGATGCACGACGAGGACGACACGGCGACCGGTCGCGAGTCCGCGATCGCGGCCCGCGCCGCGCTGCCGGCCGGCAAGGACGCGGCCTGGTCGTCGGTGGTCGACGCGGACGACCTGACGAACGAGCAGGTGCGGTCCACGACCCGCGGCTTCCTGCGCGTGCTGGACCCTGCGCTCCTCGAGCCCTACGTCGACCGCTACTTCGCGGCCGTCGAGGGGCTGTGGTCGTCCCGGTCCTTCGTGATCGCGGAGGAGCTGGCGAAGGGGCTGTACCCGGCGCCGCTCGCCTCCGACCGGCTCGCGACCGCGACCCGCGGCTGGCTGGAGGAGCACCCGGACGCGCCGGGCCCGCTGCGCCGCATCGTCGCCGAGCACCTGAGCCGCACGGAGCGCGCCCTCGCCGCCCAGGCCCGCGACGGCGCCTGACCCGCTCTCGAACGACGGAGATCCCGCCGATCGACGGAGTCCTCCCCGAACGACGGAGCAACACGCCGATCTCGAGGTACGGGTCGGGGAGGACTCCGTCGTTCGGGAGGGGGTCGGCGCGGTGTCGCCGCAGCCTAGGAGCCGTCCAGGATCTGGAAGGTCCAGGAGATGTCGCCGTGCGGCACAGCCGTCCAGGTGCGCGTCCTCCCGATGCCGTCGTCCTCGCCGCCGAAGCTCGTCTCGATGGGGTGTCCGTCGCAGCGTCCGCGAAGCCGCGTGCCGCCGTCCGGTGTCTCGACCTCGAGCGAGCCGCTGCCTCGGCAGGTCATGACCAGCGTCAGCCAGGCGGACCGGCGGACATAGGTGCCGGAGGCGCTCGCGCCGGATCCGCGAGTCCGGGCCAGTACGTCGTGCTGCTCCGCCGGGTAGGGCAGCACGGTCGCGTCCGGGGAGTCGCCGGCCGCTCCGGCCGGTGCCCGGACGACCAGCAGCGCCCAGTCCCCGGACGCGCGGACGTCGGCCACGAGGCGGCCGTCCGTGGGCGTGAAGTCGAACCAGTGCGCGATCGAGTTCATGCAACCGCGCACTCGGTGGCCGTCGATCGTCGCGGTGGTCGAGGACGACGACGGGGAGCAGACGAGGTAGGCGCGGAGCCGGACCCCGGCCGGCGCGGTCGGTCCGGAGACGCGGTCCGACCCGCGGCCGCTGCCCTGCAGCAGCGGGCGGGTGTCGCCGGGCAGCGAGTCCGGGTCGTAGGGGTCGCGGACGGCCGCGAGCGGGTCGATCACCGGTCCCGTCCTCACGGTCGGATCGGGCGTCCGGATGACCAGCAGGTCCCACCGGACGTCGGCGGGCGTGTGCACCGCCACCCGGTGCGCTCCGGCCTCGACCGGCACGTCGCCCGTCCCGCCGATCGTCCTCCCGCACCCGCCGGACAGCGTCGATGCGCCGGAGGCGGGGGCGCCCCCGCCTCCGGAGAGGTCGATCGTGAAGTGCTCGTCGCTCGCGCAGACGAGGAGGACGCGCACCGAGCCCGTCCCGCTCGGGACCTCGAACCGGCGCTCCCCGAGCCCCTCGCCGCGGGCCTGCAGCAGCACGTGCACCGCGCGGGCGACGAACGCGCCCGAATCGGGATCCGTCACCTGCTGCAGCGCGTCCAGCCCGCCGGTGCGCGCCGGCTGCGGCTCGTGCGCGGCGGTCACCTGCAGCACGCCGACCGTCGCGGCGAGCAGCAGGATCGCCGTCACGGCGGTGACCCACACCTGCGGGCGGCACAGGCGCTCGGCGACGGAGGGCGCGCTGCGCGCGGTCGGCAGCGACTCCAGCTCGTTCCGCAGCGCGGCGGAGCGGACGGGGTCGAACTCTCGGGTCTTCATCGGGCGTCTCCCTCCTGGAGCACGGGCAGCGGGTCGGTGAGGCGCGCCTGCAGGCGCTTCCGGGCGCGGTGCAGGCGCACGCGGGCGGCGCCGGGCGAGAGGCCCAGCGCGGCGCCGGCCTCGGCGACGCCGTAGCCCTCGAGCGCGACGAGCAGGAGCAGGCCTGCGTCCGCGGTGCCGAGCGCGTGGACGGCGGCGAGCAGCCGCTCGCGCTCGACGCGCTCCTCCGCGGACTCGGCGGGGTCGACGAGGTGCTCGGCGCGCGGCAGGCGGTCGATCGCGGCGCGGTGGCGGCGCAGCCCGCGGTGCGTGTTGCGGGCGACGTTCGTCGCCGTCACCAGGGCCCACGGCAGGACCGAGCCGTCGACGACCGCGACGGCGTCGCGCTTGCGCCACAGCTCGAGGAAGACGCCCGCGACGACGTCCTCCGCGTCGGAGGCGGTGGGCACGAGCCGCAGCACGTGGCGGTACACGCGGTCGCGGTGGGTGTCGAACAGCGCCGCGAAGGCCCGTCCGTCGCCGGAGCGGGCACGCGACCAGAGCGCGACCTCGTCCGGCACCGTCGTCATCATGCCCGGACATGTCCGCAGGGCGGGGAGGCGTTACACCCGCGTGCGATTCACCTCGTTGCTTCCGTTCTGAAGGTGATCCGGCTGCGCCGGATCACCTTCGAAACGGAAGCACGGGTCAGGCGAGGCGGTCGACGATCGCCTCGCCGAGGGCGGTGCCGCTGACCCACGCGGCCTCGACCTTGCTCTTCTCCGCCCAGCCGTCGCCGCAGAGGCCGATGCCGTCCGCGCTGAGGTGGAAGGTCGACTGCCGGCCGCTCGTCGGCTTGGCGTAGGTCCAGCGCTGCACGCGGGCCTCCACGGGGTCCGCGTGCACGCCGAGCACCCCGCGCAGCGCCTTGAGCAGCGCCGGCTGCGCCGCGGACGGGTCGTCCAGGTGGTCGGCCGCGAGCTCGGGCGTCGAGTGCGCGACGAGCACGGGGGCGCCGTCGCCGCGGCTGCGCCCGTCGTCGGCGATCCACGACAGCTCCGGCACGTTCGACACGAACGCGCCGTCGAACTCGGGCCACGTGCGCTCCTCGAACCGGGCGACGAGCGCGAGCGCCGGCGCGTAGGCCTGGTCGGCGAGCGCCGCGAGGTCGGCGTGGTGCGCCTGCAGCAGCCGTGCCGCCTGCGGGCCCGGCATCGCGAGCACCACGATCTCCGGGTGCGCCCGGTCGACCAGGCGGTGCACGCCGACCGCGTCGACGTCGGCCTCCTGCCGCACCTCGATCCCGGTGAGCAGGTCCTCCACGAGCGAGCGGATCCCGCGCGTCGACGCGTACCGCATCGGGCCCGGCTTCGGCTCGCGCAGGCCGAACGGCCCGGCCGTCCAGAACGTGTCCGTCCACTCGCGGATCAGGCCGCGGTCGCGCCAGCGGTCCGCGACCTCGCGGAAGCCGTCGTCCGAGACGGTGAAGTAGGGCGCGCCCGTGTCGACGGGGTGCTCGCCGCCCGGGGCGTCGCGCAGCGTGCGGGTCGCCATCCGCCCGCCGGCCCTGTGCCCGCGGTCCAGCACCCGCACGGCGATCCCCGCCTCGAGGCAGACGCGGGCGCAGGCGGCACCGGCGAGGCCCGCCCCGACGATCAGCACGTCCTTCACGAGGAGGTCCGCGCGTTGTAGACGGTGACGCCCGGGGTGTCGCGGTAGCCGCGGAAGACGTCGACCGCCTCGTCCCGCAGCACGCCGATCCGCACGGCGATGCCGCGCGCCTCGAGCTGCGCCGCCCAGTCGTCGCGCATCGGGCCCTCGTCGAACCCGGTCAGCTCCTCGACCTCCGGCCCCTCGCCGGCGATCACCAGCGTGCGCACGCCGGACCAGAGCACCGCCCCGAAGCACATCGCACACGGCCGCCAGTTGACCCAGAGCTGCAGCGGATCGGCCTCCGCTCCGAGGTCCCAGGTGCCGAGCCGGGCCTGCGCGACCGAGATCGTCACGACCTCGGCGTGCATCGACGACAGGCCGGAGGCGAGCACCCGGTTCACGCCCGCGGCGACGACCTCGCCGCCGTCGCGCACCGCGAGCGCGGCGAAGGGGCCACCGCCCCCGTCCTCGACGTTCCGCTTCGCGAGGCGGTTCAGCAGCCGCATCCGCCCCTCGTCCGTCGCGAGCCCGGGTGCGGCCGCGACCTCCTCGTCCACCCAGGCGGGCAGCTCTGCCCCGAAGCCCCTCGTCTGCATCCGGCCATCCTGGCGGCGGAGGGTGCCGGATCCCTGGGCGAGCCGGGCGAGCGCGATCAGGAGGGCCGGAGCCCGCGGCGCTCGCAGAGCGTGCGGGGCGCGTCGCCCGCCGGGAAGACGTCCCGCACGCCGTCGTCCGCGCGGCAGACCACGACCGGCGAGGCGGAGGCGATGCTCGGCAGGTCGGCGGGCGGGGTGGAGGCGGGGCGCGGCATCCGACCGGCTCCGGACTGGAAGTCGACCGTGCCGCAGGCGGCGGCGATGCTCGCCGGGTCGTCGGCCGCGGTCGTGGTGCGGACCCCGCCGCCCCGCTCGTGGCAGCGCACCTGGACGACGGAGGCGGCGGACGAGGCTGAGCCCTCGGCGGCCTGCGACGCCGGACGGGCGGCGGAGCCGCCGGACCCGCCGCCGGCACCGGACAAGGCGCCGATGGTGCGCGGCAGCAGCGCGACGCCGCCCGCGAGCAGCAGCACGCCCGCGGTCGTGCCGGCGATCCCGCGGACGACCCGCCGCCGACGGTCGATGCGCTCGTGCACGCCGCGCGCGATCCGCCGCAGCTGCTCGTCGGTGGGCAGCCCGTCGCTCACCGGTCCGCCTCCAGGTCCCGCTTGAGCCGCGCGCGCGCCCGGCTGAGCCGGTTGCGCACGGCGCCCTCCGTGAGGCCCAGCCGCGTCGCGGCGTCCGCGTACGTCACGTCCTCCTCCAGGCACAGCCGTGCCACCTGCGCGTCGAGCGGCGGCAGCGCCGCGAAGGCGCGGGCGAGCAGGTCCGCGACCGCCGTCCCCTCGTCGAGCGCGAGGGGCGCGGGCGGGCGCACCTCGCCCTCGTGCGCCTGCCGCCGTGCCCGCGCCCGTCGCCGGTTCGACGCGAGGTGCTTCACCATCACGATCAGGGCGGGCAGCGCCGACTCGCCCACGAGATGCACCCGCGCCCGCTTGCGCCAGAGCAGCACGAACGCGTCCTGCACGATCTCCTCCGCGTCCGCAGCGGACTGCAGCTGCCGGTACGCGACCGCGTACAGCGGGCCGGAGTGGCGGTGCACGACCTCCGCGAAGCCCGCGTCCGCGCCGCGCCCGGTGCGCGCGAGCAGGACGGCGTCGCTCGGCGCACCCTCCACCCGGACCTCCTGCTCGGCCGCATCCTGCCAGCGGGCGGTGCCGCCGGGCAGCGCGACGCTCACGCCGACGACGGGCGCCGCCGGACCCTGCGGCGGATCAGCAGGCCCGCACCGCCGGCCGCCGCCAGCACGGCGAGCCACGGCAGCGCGACCCCCAGCCCGACGAGCGTCGCGGCGACCGCCCGCACGAGGCCGTCCCAGCCGACCGCGACGCCCGCGAGGAAGTCCCCGGGACCCTGCGCCGGTGCGGCCGCCGGCGTCACGACCGAGACCGACAGGGTGGCGTAGGACACGCGGTCGGCGAGGTCCCGCTGCTGGGCGAGGAGCTGCTCCAGCGACGTCTGCCGCTCGGTCAGCGTGCTCTCGATGCGGACCAGCGCGTCGGCGTCCTGCGCCTGCGCGAGCAGCGTGCGCAGGCGGTCGATGGAGGCGCGCAGGTTCGCGATGCGCACCGCGAAGTCGGTGACCTGCGCGGTGACGTCGGTGGCGTCGATCGAGACGTCGCGGACCTCGCCCTGCCGCTTCACGCCCGCGAGCACGTCGTCGAAGCGGTCCGCCGGGATCCGCAGCGTGAGCCGGGCGGAAGCGCGGCCCGCCGGGTCCTCGTTCGAGGTGCCGACCCGGCCGCCGGCCCCCTCCGCCAGCCGGGTGATCGCCTCCGCCGCTGCGATCGGCCGGTCCGCGACGAGGCGCACCGTGCCGGTGGTGACGACCGAGCGCGCCTGGCTCGAGGCGGCGGCAGCGGTGCCGCCGCTCGCGGTCGGCATCCGGCCCTCGCCCGCCTGGAACCGGGCGCTGCTCGCGCCGCCGCCCGCGGTGGAGCCGCTCGACGCTCCAGCGGTGCAGGCGGTCAGCGCGCCCGCGGTGACGAGCACGACGGCGAGGGCGGGGACGAGGCGGCGGCCGGCGAGGGCGGGGACGAGGCGGCGGCGCACGGCGGCTCCTTCTGCTCCGGCGCCCGGGCGGCGCCTCCACCTCCTCCTGTCCGCTCGGTGCTCCTCCCTCTCACCCAGAACCGCGGACTTGCCGCTTGTTGCGGTTCGCGCCCGCGTGTCGCGACAAGCAGCGGCAAGTCCGCGGTGCGGGGAGCGCGGGCTTGCCGCTTGTTGTGGTCCGCGCCCGCGTGTCGCGACAAGTAGGGGCAAGTCCGCGGGTCGCGTCGGCGGGAGCGCAGACGGGACGGAGCGGAGCGATCAGCGGAGGCGGGCCGCCAGCTCGGTCAGCTGCCGGGAGCGCTCGGCCGGGTCGTCCGCCAGCTGCGGCACCGGCTCGGCGCCGCGGATGCGGCCCGCCAGCCAGGCGCCGTGCGGGGCGGCGGGGCCGTGCGGGTCCCAGCGCACGATCACCGGCACCTCGATCTCCGCCGGGTCGAAGCCCCACGCCGCGACGAGGGCGAGGTCGTCGTCGACCCAGCCGTGGACGCCCGAGCGGAGCGCCTCGCCGAGGTCCTTCCCGGACGCGGGCCGCGCCGCGGGGCCGGGGCCGAGGTCCGGGAGCGTCGGCGCGGTCACGGGGGCGACCGGACCGGCCCCGTCGAGGTCCGCGAGCACCTCGCGGTGCAGCTCGGCGCCGAGCCGCGCGACGCCCTCGCGCGCCCAGCCGAGCTCCGCGACGAGCGACGCAGGCAGCGCCTCGGACCAGTCGAGGCCGTCCGCGTCCGCCGGCGCGAGGGCGGTGCGGCACTCCGCGACGGCGATGCGGTGCGGCAGCGCCCAGGCGGCCGCGAGCGCGTGCGGACCGCGGCCGCCACCGCCCGTCACCGCGACGCGCGGGAGGCCGAGCGCCCCGATGACGACCGCGACGTCCGCCTCCGTGTCGACGACCCGACGGCCGGGCAGGCGGTCGGAGCCGCCGTACCCGGGCCGGTCCACGGACAGCAGCCGGACGCCCGCGAGCGCGGACCCGTCCGGTCCGTCCAGCCGCGACCCGGGCGTGCCGTGCAGCTCGAGCACGGGGACGCCGGCCGGGTCGCCCCGCTCGACGACCGCGATCGTGCGGCCGTCGGGAGCGCGGAAGCGGTGCTCGACGGCGGTCACGCGAGCGCCTGCGCGAGGTCCGCCCACAGGTCGTCCGGGTCCTCCAGCCCGACCGACAGCCGCACGAGCCCCTCCGGGATCGTCGGCGCCTCGGCCGCCCAGCGCCGCCGCCGCTCGAGCGTCGACTCGACCCCGCCGAGGCTCGTCGCCGCGATCCAGAGCCGCACGCCGTGCACCAGCGCGTCGGCGGCGGCCGCGTCGGGGAGCACGACGGAGACGATGCCGCCGAAGCCGGGGTACCGCACCTCGACGACGCCGGCGTGCCCCTCGAGCCGGCGGACGAGCCGCTGCGCGCTCGCCTGCGCCCGCTCCACCCGCACCGCGAGCGTCCGCATGCCGCGGAGCGCGAGGAACGCCTCGAACGGCGACGGCACCGCGCCGTGCAGCGACCGCTGCGCGGTCACCCGCGCCGCGAGGTCCTCGTCGGGCGTCACGACCGCGCCCATCAGCAGGTCGCTGTGGCCGCCCAGGTACTTCGTGACCGCGTGCACCACGAGGTCGGCGCCGTGCTCGACCGGCCGCTGCAGCACCGGGGTCGCGAAGGTGTTGTCGACCGCGACCAGCGCACCCGCCGCGTGCGCCCCGCGGACCACCGCGGGCACGTCCGCCAGCTCGAGCGCCGGGTTCGTCGGCGACTCGAGCCACACGAGCGCGGCGCCCTCCGCCGCGTGCACGACCTGCCGCGCGTCGGTCACGTCGACCCACGCGACGCGGACCGCACCGCGCTCCTCGAGCTGCCGCAGCCGCATGACCGTGCCCGTGTAGGAGTGGCGCGGAGCGACGACCAGGCCGCCGACGGGCACGAGGTCGAGCACCGCCCCGATCGCCGCCATGCCGCTCGCGAACGACACGCAGCGCCCGCCCTCCAGCGCCCCGAGGGCCTCCTCGAAGGCGGACCAGGTCGGGTTCGCGTAGCGGCCGTACTCCATCTCGCCGAACGAGCCGTAGGTCGAGGCGAGCACGAGCGGCGGGTTCAGCGGCACGTCCGGTCCGGGCGCCGGCCGGCCCGCGGTGATCGCGCGCGTCGACAGGTGCAGCGGGCGGGAGGCGTCGGCCATGGCCTCCATCCTGGCCGCGCCCTGCGACAGCGGCGCTCGCTAGCCTGACCGCGTGACGGGGATCGCGGACTCGCCCGTCGCGGCGCTGCTCGCCTTCTCCGCCGCGACGAACCTCGGGCTCGCCGGTCGCGTGGTGCGCACCGACCGGGACGCCGCGCTGCTCTCCGGCTTCGGCGCGCGGGTCGATGACGAGGGGGCGGACCTCGTGCTCGACGCGGACGGCCTGCGGCTCGCGGACGGCGCCACCCGCGGGCCCTCCGCCGCGGAGCGCATCGACTTCGCCCGCGCCCACATGCCCGCCTCGCGCGCCGCCGCGGCCGGCCTGCCCGTGCGCGGGGTGCGGGTCGGGCTGTCGCTCGTGCTCGAGCCGAAGACCGCGGTGCTCGCGCTGCTGCTGCAGGAGGCGGGCGCGGAGGTCGACGTGTTCGCCTTCGCGATGGAGACCGACGACGCGGTGGCGGCCGAGCTGCGCCGCCGCGGCGTCGCCGTACACGCGTCGGCGACCGCGACGCCGGCCGAGGAGCGGGCGCACGCGCTCGCGCTGCTGGACGCCCGGCCGCGGGTGCTCGTCGACGACGGCGCGCACGTGCTGCGGCTCGCGCACCGCGAGCGGCCGGACGTCGTCGCCGGCATGGCGGGCGCGTCCGAGGAGACGACGAGCGGGGTGCGGCCGCTCGAGGCGATGCACGCCGAGCACGCGCTCGACGTGCCGGTGATCGCGGCGAACGACGCCGTGACGAAGTCGTGGTTCGACAACCGGCACGGCACCGGCGAGACCTGCGTGCTCGCGATCATCCGCGTGCTGGGCGACGACCTCGCCGGCCGCGACGCGGTCGTCGCCGGGTTCGGGCCAGTCGGGGAGGGCGTCGCGCAGCGGCTCGCGGCGCTCGGCGCCCGCGTGACGGTCGCGGACCTGGACCCGCGCCGGGCGCTCGCGGCTCGCTTCGCCGGGCACCGCGTCGCGCCGCTCGACCAGGCGGTCCGCACCGCCGACCTCGTCGTCTCGGCGACCGGTGCGCCGCGCACCGTCGACGCGGCCGTGCTCGCCGCCTGCGCGCCCGATGCGGCGGTCGCGGTCGCCGGCGGCGCCCCGGAGGAGGTGCTGCCGCCGCCCGCCACCCGCGCGGAGCGGCTCGGCCCCCACCTCGAGCGGCTGCACCTGCCGGGCGGCGGCGCGGTCCGGCTGCTCGCCGGCGGGGACTGCGTGAACATCGTGGCCGGCGAGGGCAACCCCATCGACGTGATGGACCTGTCCTTCGCGGTGCAGCTGACCGCGATCCGCCGGCTGCTCGGGCCCGCGCTCCCGCTCGGCGTCCACCGCCTGACGCAGGACGAGGACCGGGCTGCGGCCGGCGGCGGTCCCGCCCCCGCGCCGTCGACGGTCGACTGGCGCCGCACCCGGTTCGACCTGCCCGCGGGGGAGGCCCTGCAGCAGGACAGCTGACGTGCGGCAGGAGATCCGACGGGCGGGTGTCCTGCCGAAGGGCGGACGTCCTGCCGTGGGGGTCCGGCATCCCTAGGCTCGTCGGGTGCAGGGCGTGACGGTCTACTCCGCCGACCTCGTCGTCCCGATGACCGCCCCGCCGATCGCGGACGGCGCCGTGGCGGTCGAGGGCGGCCGCATCCTCCACGTCGGCACGCGCGCGTGGGTGCTCGAGCACCTGCGCGGCCGCGACGTCGACGAGCGGCACCTGGCGGGCGCGCTGCTGCCCGGCCTCGTGAACGCGCACACCCACCTGCAGTACACGCGGATGGGCGAGGTGGGGGAGGGACGCTACCGCGGCTTCGACGACTGGGCGGCCGCCTTCACCCGCGTCTACGAGCGCGGGCAGGACTGGGGGGCCGCGGCCGCGGAGGGCGCGCGGCGCTCGATCGCGCACGGCGTGACCGCGGCGGCGGACATCGTCACCGACCCGCCCGCGGCGCCCGCGCTCGCCGACGCGGGCCTGCGCGGCATCGCCTTCTGGGAGGTCATGAACTGGTCGAACGCCGCCTGGGCGGCGGGCGGCCGTGAGCGGGTGATCGCCGAGCTGGAGCGGCTGCCGACGACGCCCGGCTCCGGGCTGTCACCGCACGCGCCGTACTCGCTCGACGCGGAGCCGCTGCTCGACATCCCCGACATCGTCCGCGCGCACGGCGGCCGCCTGCACATCCACCTCGGGGAGTCGCACTTCGAGGGGGAGCGGCCGGGACCGGACGGCGAGAGCCCCGACTGGCACTTCGCGGGCGTGCCGAGCTTCCGGGCGCTGCGCGAGGCCGGCTACGGCGCGAGCGCGACCGCGTTCGTCGACCGGCTCGGCGTGCTCGGGCCCGACTGCCACGTCGCGCACGGCGTCTACATGACCGCGGCGGACCGGGCGCTGCTGCGCGCCCGCGGCACCTCGGTCGCGCTCTGCCCGCGCTCCAACGAGGTGATCGGGCTCGAGGCGCCGCCGGTCGCCGCCTACCTGACCGAGGGCAGCCCGATCGCGGTCGGCACCGACTCGTCGGCGTCCAGCCCGTCGCTCGACCCGATGGCGGACGTCGCCGAGCTCGTGCGCATCGCGCGCCGGCAGGGCTACGGCGAGCGCGACCTGCACGCCCGGCTGCTCGCCGCCGCGACCTTCGGCGGCGCCGTCGCGATGGGCCTCGACACCGGTCCCGCCCGGTTCGGCTACCTGGCCGTCGGCGCGCTGGCGGACCTCGCCGGATTCCCGATGGCGGTCGGTGCGGAGGCGGACGCCCTCGCCGAGCTCGCGGAGGCCGCGCCCGAGGCGCGCGCCACCGTCATCGGCGGCGAGCCCCGCTCCGGGGCCGACCTCTGGGTCGCCTGAGCGGCGGTCCGACGCGTGCGGCAGCATGTCGGCGAGGTGGGGAGGGGCGCGATGGCGACGGCGGTGCGGTACTCGGTCGAGGGCGACGTGCTCGAGGAGCTGGAGGTGCCGCCCCGGGCGGCCGCGCTCGGGCTCGCGCCGCACCCGGAGGGCGGCTGGTACCGCCGCACCTGGGCCTCGTCCGCCGCGGTGCCCACGGACGCGGGCGAGCGGGCGGCGGCCACGCTGATCCTCTTCCTGCTGCCGCCCGGCGAGGCGTCGGCCTGGCACCGCGTCGCCTCCGACGAGGTGTGGCTGTGGCACGGTCCGGACCCCGTCGTGCTGCAGCTCGGCGGCGACGGCGACGCGCCCGAGGAGGGGGAGCGGCGCACCCTCGACGCCACCGCCCCGCAGGCGCTCGTGCCCGGAGGCGTCTGGCAGCGCACCCTGCCGGCGGCGGGCGAGGCGCTCGTGAGCTGCGTCGTCAGTCCCGGGTTCGACTTCGCCGACTTCGCGCTGGCGGAGCCGTGACCGACCGCGCGGCCGCGGCCGCCTGGGCCGACGGCTACGAGCGCGCCTGGCGCGCCGCCGACCCGGCGCTGCTCGACGGCCTCTTCACGCCCGACGCCGTCTACCGGCGCTCGCCCGTCGAGCCGCCGGTCGTGGGCCTGGAGGCGATCCGCGGGATCTGGGCCGAGGACGAGGGCGCCGTCTTCGACCTCGAGACCGAGGTCGTCGCCGCCGAGGGCGACCGCGCCGTGATCCGGTCGCGCGTGCACTACAGGGACCCCGACCAGGAGTACGTCGACCTGTGGGTGCTGCGGTTCGCCGAGGACGGGCTCGCGGTCGAGTTCGAGGAGTGGCCCTACTGGCCGGGCCGCGGGTACACAGCGGCCCAGGAGCGCTGACTCAGGCGACGAGCGTCGTCGTCACCGCGACGACGAAGCCCAAGAGCAGCAGCGCGATGCCCGCGCGGATCGTCACGGACTTGCGCGCGGCGGCGCGGCCCGGATCCGCGGACACGACCGGGCAGCCCGCCCAGGCGATGCCGAGCACCCCGGCGAGCGCGACGGCGCCGCCCGACCACCAGACCGCCTGCGCGCCGCCTGCGAGGTCGTGCGGACGCCACCCGGAGGCGAGCAGTCCCGTCAGCGGCAGCAGCACCGCGACCACCGCCCCGCAGAACCAGACCGTGCCGGTGAAGACGACGTGCCGCAGCAGCGCGTCCTCGCGCTCGGTCGCACCGGGGAACTCGGGGTGGTCGCTGGTCGGGTGGGCGCTCACCCGGTCGAGCGTGCCCTCCGCAGGCTGGACGTGACGTCCTGCGACTTTCGGCGCTCGACGTGTCGGCGCGTCCCAATAGCCTGGTCGCATCGAGCACCCCGCGACGAGGCGGCAGGTGGACGCCCTTCCCCGCACCTGAGGAGCCGGCCATGACCCGACCCCGCCCCACCCGTCGCGCCGCGCTCGCCGCGGTCGGCGCCGCAGCACTGCTCGTCCTCACCGCGTGCAGCGGCACGTCGGCGCCCGCCGCCGGCGGGACGGCCGGGAGCGGCGGCTCCGCGGCCGCGAGCGGCGCATCGCTGCAGACCGTGACGCCCGGCAAGCTGACCGTCGCGACCGGGCAGCCCGCCTACTCGCCGTGGGTCGAGGACGACGACCCGTCGAGCGGCAAGGGCTTCGAGTCCGCCGTGACCTACGCGGTCGCGGAGCAGCTCGGCTACGCGAAGTCGGACGTCGTCTGGGTGCGCTCCACCTTCGACTCCGCCATCACGCCCGGCGCGAAGCCCTGGGACATGAACATCCAGCAGTTCAGCGTGACGCCGGAGCGGAAGCAGGCGGTCGATTTCTCGAGCCCGTACTACACGACGGCGCAGGCGGTCGTGACGAAGCAGGGCTCGAAGGCGGCGTCCGCGACGACGCTCGCCGCGCTGAAGCCGCTGCGGGTCGGTGTCGGGGCCGCGACCACGAGCCTGACCGTCGCGACCGACCAGCTCGGGAAGCAGCCGCAGGTCTTCAACTCCGTCGACGACGCCGTGCAGGCGCTGAAGAACGATCAGATCGACGCCCTGGTCACCGACCTGCCCGGCGCCTTCTACATCGCGGGCGCCCAGCTCGACGACGGCGTGGTCAGCGCGCAGTTCGCGTCCAGCGGCGGCGGCGACCAGCTGGCCTACGTCCTGCCGAAGGGCTCGCCGCTGACGCAGCCGGTGTCGGACGCGGTCGACGCGCTCCGCTCGTCCGGCGAGCTGCAGACGATCACCGACCGCTGGCTGTCGTCCGAGGTCGACGTCCCCGTCCTCACGTGACGGGCGCGGCGACGCTGCCCGGCGGCCGCCCGGTCAGCGACCTCGAGGCGGGGCGGCGCGCGTACCGGCGCAGCCGGTCCACCCGGTCGGCGCTCGTCGCCGTCGCCTCCACCGTCGTCGTGGCCGCGATCCTCACCGGGGTGCTGGTGGCGTCGCCCGGGTGGGCGGTCGCGCAGCGCACCTTCCTGAACCCGGCGGAGGCGGTGCGGGTGCTGCCCGCGCTGCTCGCGGGCCTCTGGGTGAACGTCTACGTGCTCGTCTTCGCCGCGATCGGGGTCGCGATCGGCGCGACGGCGCTCGCGATCGTCCGGACGACGCGTGCGCCGGTCCTCGCGCCGCTGCGGCTCGCCGCGACCGTCTACGTCGACGTGTTCCGCGGCGTCCCCGTGATCGTGATGCTCTACCTGATCGGGTTCGGCGTCCCCGCGCTCGGGCTCTTCGGCCTGATCGACCCCCGGCTGCTCGGCGGCGTCGCGCTCGTGATCTGCTACTGCGCCTACGTCGCGGAGGTGCTGCGGGCCGGCATCGAGTCCGTGCACCCCTCCCAGCGACTCGCCGCCCGCTCGCTCGGCCTGACGTACGGCCAGACGCTGCGGCTCGTCGTGCTGCCGCAGGGCGTGCGCCGCGTCACCCCGGCGCTCATGAACGACTTCGTCTCGATGCAGAAGGACGTCGGCCTCATCAGCGTGCTCGGAGTCGTCGACGTCATCCGGCAGGCGGGCATCGAGGTGCCGAACTCGTACAACTACACCTCGTACGTCGTCGCCGGGCTGCTGTTCGTGCTGCTCAGCCTGCCCTTCATCCGGGTCACCGACCTGCTCGAGCGGCGGGCCCGGGCCCGGGAGCTGCAGGGGAGCGTCGTGTGAGCGTCCTCGCGCTCGAGGGCGTCGTGAAGGCGTTCGGCGACCAGGTCGTGCTCGACGCGCTGGACCTCGAGGTCGCCGAGCACGAGGTCGTCGTGCTGATCGGCGCGTCCGGGTCGGGCAAGTCGACGCTGCTGCGGTGCGTGAACCTGCTCGAGCCGGTCGACGACGGCCGCATCCGGCTCGACGGCGAGGACGTGACCGACCCGCGCACGGACGCGGACGCGGTCCGCGCGCGGATCGGCGTCGTCTTCCAGCAGTTCAACCTCTTCCCGCACCGCTCGGTGCTCGACAACGTGACGCTCGCGGCCCGGCACGTGCACCGCACGCCGAAGGCGGAGGCCGAGACGCGCGGCCGGCGGCTGCTCGAGCGGGTCGGGCTCGCGGACCGCGCCGGCGAGTACCCGGACCGGCTGTCCGGCGGCCAGCAGCAGCGGGTCGCGATCGCGCGGGCGATCATGACCGAGCCGCGCCTGCTGCTGCTCGACGAGATCACCTCAGCGCTCGACCCGCAGCTGGTCGGCGAGGTGCTCGACCTCGTCGCGGAGCTGAAGGACGCGGGCTCCACGATCCTGATGACGACGCACGAGATGCACTTCGCGGAGCACGCCGCCGACCGGGTCGTCTTCCTGCAGGGCGGGCGGATCGTCGAGCAGGGGCCGCCCGAGCAGGTGCTCCGCGACCCGCAGCACGAGTCGACCCGCGCGTTCCTCTCCCGGCTCCGCCCCCGCTGACGCCGTCGGTCGGTGCTCGGTCCGCTCCGACCGCGCCACGACGGCGCGGCTTCCGACCGACCAGGGAAGGATCGCTCCCGTGGCGGACTGGTCGGGGGCGGAGGCCTACGCGTGCTCGTTCGCGGTCGTGTGCGCGGACGCCGTGCCCGCGGCGCTCGACGCGCGCGGCACCCCGCGCGGGCGCCTGCTCGACGTCGGCAGCGGGCCGGGCACGCTCGCGCTCGCCGCTGCCGCGCGCGGCTGGTCGGTGACCGCGGTCGAGCCGGAGCCCGCGATGCGGCGGCTCGCCCGCGCAGCGGGCCTCGAGCCCGTCGACGGCGCGCTCCCGGTGCTCCCGTTCGAGGACGGCGCGTTCGAGGCGGTCGCCGCGAACCTCGTGGTCAACCACCTGCCCGACCCGCGGGCCGGGGTCGCGGGCCTCGTGCGCGTCGCGGCGCCGGGCGGTGCCGTCGCCGTGTCGATCTGGGGCACCGGCCCGGCCTCGCTCTCGGCGCTGTGGAGCGAGGTGCTCGCGCGCGCGGGCGTCGCACCGCTGCCGGGGTCGCGCCTGCCGCCCGAGCGGGACTTCGCCCGGACGCCGGACGGGCTCGCCGCCCTGCTGTCCGACGCAGGGCTCGCGGCCGTGCGCGCCGAGGCTGTGCCGCTCACGACCCCGCTGCCGCGCGACGACCTGTGGTCCGCGGTCGAGGCGGGCATCGGTGTGATCGGGGCGACCTGGCGGGCGGAGGGCGCCGACGGCCGGGCACGGCTCCGCGCCGCCTACGAGTCCGTCGTGCCGGGCCCGCGGATCGAGGTCCGGGCGACCGCGGTCGTCGCCTCCGGCAACCGCTGACCCGGCGTCAGTCGTCGCTGCTGACGATGCGGCGGCGGGCCGACAGCAGCTGCACCTCGGGGCGCTCCGCCATCGCGCGCTCGGCCCGGTCGAGCACCTCGGTCAGCCGAGCGGGGTCCGCGAAGACGGCGCTGATGCCGACCCTCGCGCGGCGGTGCAGGTCCTGGTCCCCGACCTCCGCGGCCGCGACGGGGTGGTGCCGCCACAGCTCGGTGACGATCGGCTTCACGATCGCGCGCTTCTGCTTCAGCGAGTGCACGTCACCGAGCAGGAAGTCGAACTCGATCCATCCGATCCACATCGAGCCCATCCTCGTCCGTCCGCCGGTCCGGGCGGTGCGGCAGACGACGGGCGGCGAACGACAGCGCCGCGATGCCGGCGAGGGCCGCGAGCGCGATCCCCGCGGTGATGCCGCTCATCGCGAGCCAGTCGGCCTGGAACGACCGCGGAACGAGTCGGACCGGCACCGCGACCACCCCGATCAGCGCGCCGACCATCCCGGCGAAGGTCGCGCTCATGGTGATCGCGTGGGTGATGCGGTCGTGCCGCCGGATCGCGACGACGCCCCGGACCAGGCTCACGAGCGTGACGACGCTGAGCACGTGGATCCAGGAGAGGTGCCCGGGTCGCAGATCCCGGATCCAGAACGACGACGCGGAGACGAACAGCATCAGCGCGACCCAGACCCGCCCGTTCCATCGATGCAGCCGGTCGCCGTAGCGGCGGCGCAGCAGCTGCGCCGCCCCCGTCACGAGCGCGAGGGTCGCGGCGGTCGCGTGCGACGCCACCAGCAGGGTCCATCCGTCCATGCGCCGAGCCTCGCCGGGGCCGGCCGTGCGCGCATCGACCGATCGGTGGAGCGTCCGCCTCCCGCGGATCCGCAGATCCTCCGCGACACGCCGCGCTCATGCGCCCGACCGCGGCGTGTCGCGCGGGAACTGCAGACCGGCGCAGGAACTGCGGATCCGCGAGATCAGGCGGGGTCGAGGACGAGCGGGGCGCGGTCCGGCAGGGCGAGCCAGGCGCGCACCGCTTCCGCGTCGGCGAGGAGCGCGACCCGGGTGCGCTGCGGCAGCGGGGCGAACGGCGCGATCCGGATGCGGCCGCCCTCGATGCGCCACAGCACGACGGGACGGCCGTCGACCATCGCCCACGAGCGGTAGATCCCGCCCGTGACGACCGCGGCGTCGTGCGCGCCGAGCACCGCGGCGCGCGAGCGCCAGCCGTGCAGCAGCGGGTCGAAGTTCCCGAGCAGCCGCGGGGGAGGGGCCGCGGGCGCCGCCCGGCCCGGCAGGTCGACCAGGTCGTCCCCGGCCGGCACGGTCTCGATCGCGGCGAGCCCCGCCCGGGCGTCGCGCAGCGGCAGCCCGGCCCAGGTCGCGAGGTCGCGCGGCGACGCGGGCCCGTGCGCGGCGAGGTAGCGCTCCGCCAGCCGGGCCAGCAGCACCTCCCGCGGCGGCAGGTCGGGCGCCGGGCCGAGCCAGTCCTCCGCGAGCACCATGCGGTGGTCGCCGCCGTCGACCGGCCCGCGGATCAGCCGGTGCCGCAGGGTCGCGGCTAGCAGCACGTGCACGAGCGCCTGGCCGGAGGTCGGCACCCCGGCCGCCGCGACCGCGGTGCGCAGCTCGTCGCGGCTGCGGGAGCCGTGCTCGGCGACCTCCCGGCGCACGACCTCGACCCCGACCTCCGCGAGCTCCGGCGTCACGCCCTCCTGCCCGAGCCGCAGCAGCGACGTCGCGGCGAGCTGCGGGGTGGTCAGCGCGTGCAGCCACCAGAAGTCCTCGGCCGCGACGAGGTGCAGCGTGCCGCGGTTCAGCCAGGAGACGACCAGGCTGCGCCGGTCGGTCAGCCCGGCGTCGAGGTCCGCGGCCGCGACGCCGGCCGTGCGTGCTCGGACCGCGAGCCGGAAGCCGCGCGGGTCCTGCCCCTGCACCGCGAGCACGCGGCGCACCGCGTCCTGCGCCGACGTCGCGGGCTCGCCCGCGAGCCGCTGCGCGGTGCAGCGCGCGGCGACCAGCGGGTCCGCGGCCATGTCAGCGGGGTCGGCTCAGGGCAGGACGACGGCCCAGCCGTCGAGCACGCAGCCGTCGTGGTCGATCCCGTAGGCGGCGAGGCGCTCCACCCAGACCCGCAGGCCCGCCTCGGTGACGGAGACGCCGGGCGTCCTGCCCTCGACGGTCCACTCCGCCAGCTCGTCCTCCGGCGCCTTCGTGCCCGCCTCGTAGGCGGCGTCGTCCATCAGCGACTCGGACAGCGTCGTCGCGACGTCCTCGTTCGGCGCGCTGAAGGCGAACTCGACGCGCGCCTCCCCGGTGGTGGAGGAGTCGACGAAGGTCGACCAGTCGTCGCTGTTCATCTGCGCGAGCTCGTCGACGACCTCCGCGAGCGCGACGGTGTCGGCGTCGTCCGGGACGTCGGGAAGCGTGTCCTCGATCGGCGTCTGCATGGCTCCGATCCTCCCGCAGCGCGGCCCGGAGCGGGCGGTGCTGCCCGGGCGGCACCTGCCAGCGGGCGTCGGCCAGGCTGGAGGGATGCGTTTCGAGCACACGATCCTCTGGCACGTACTCCCGCTGCAGGCCACCGGCGCCGAGCGGACGGCGGCGGAGGCGGACGGGGTGCGGCACCGCCTGCCGCGCCTGCTGCCGTGGCTCGACCGCGTGGTCGAGCTCGGCGCGAACGGTCTGCAGCTCGGCCCGGTGTTCGCCAGCGAGACGCACGGCTACGACACGACCGACCACTTCCGCATCGACCCGCGCCTCGGCGACGACGCCGACTTCGACCGGCTGGTGGCCGAGGCGCACGGGCGGGGCGTGCAGGTCGTGCTCGACGGGGTCTTCAACCACGTCGGGCGCTCGTTCGAGCGGTTCCGGGCCGCGGAGGCGGGGGACCCGGAGGCCGCGCGCTGGTTCCGCCGGGAGGGCGACGGCTGGGCGGTGTTCGAGGGCCACGGGCACCTCGTCGCGCTGGACCACGACGAGCCGGCCGTCGCCGAGCACGTGATCGCGGTGCTGCGGCACTGGCTCGACCGCGGCGTCGACGGGTGGCGGCTCGACGCCGCCTACGCGGTCCCGACGGCGTTCTGGCGGACGGTCGCGGCGGCGATCCGGGAGAGCCATCCCCACGCCTTCCTCTACGGCGAGGTGATCCACGGCGACTACGCCGCCTTCGCGGCGGAGTCGGGGCTCGACTCCGTGACCCAGTACGAGCTGTGGAAGGCGGTCTGGAGCTCGCTGAACGACGCGAACCTCTTCGAGCTGTCGCACGCCCTGACCCGGCACGCGGCCCTCGTCGACGCGTTCGTGCCGATGACCTTCGTCGGCAACCACGACGTCACGCGGATCGCCTCCCGGCTGACGGACCGCCACCACCTGGAGCACGCGGTCGTCCTGCTCGCGACGCTGCCGGGGCACCCCCTCGTCTACGCGGGCGACGAGGTCGGCCTCGAGGGCGTGAAGGAGGAGCGGGAGGGCGGCGACGACGCGATCCGCCCCGTGCTGCCCGACGCGCCCGCGGACCAGCCCGGCGACCCGGCCGTGCTCGCGCTGCACCAGCGGATGATCGCGCTGCGCCGCCGGCTGCCCTGGCTCGTCGACGGGCGCCTCGAGGTGCTCGAGACCGCGAACACGCGCCTGCGCTTCCGGGTGGCCCGCCGCGACGGCGCGGAGGCCGTCGAGGTCGTACTCGATCTCGACGGGGGCCAGATCGATGGCGCCGCGCTGGAGGCCGGGCGCGGCTGGGCGGTGCTGCGCGCCTGAGCGGGTCGGGCCGCCCCGCACCTGCCGCGGCGGTCGGCCTAGGCTGCCGATCCGTGGCGGAGGCGTCGGAGCGGCTCGCGGCCGAGGCCGCGCGGGAGCTGCGCACGACCGTCGGGCGTCTGCGGCGGCGGCTGCGCGAGGTGTCGAACGAGGGGGCGCTCTCCGCCTCGCAGACCTCCGTGCTCGCCCGGCTGGCGCGCGGGGAGGCCGACAGCGCGGCCGCCCTCGCCGCGGCGGAGGGCGTGCGGCCGCAGTCGATGGCGGCGACCCTCGGCGCGCTCGAGGAGCGCGGTCTGATCGCCCGCGCCGCGGACCCGGCCGACGCGCGCCGCGCCGTCGTGCGCCTGACCGACGCCGGGCACGCGCGCTGGGCGGGCGACCGCGCCGCGCGCCAGGAGTGGCTGGCGCGCACGCTCGACGAGCGCCTCGACGCCGACGACCTGCGCTGCGTGCTCGCCGCGACCGCGGTGCTCGACCGGGTGGTGCGCCAGAGGTGACCGACACCGCCGCGCCGCGTGCGGTCGGGCGCCGGGGGCTCCCGTAGCGTCGTACCCATGCCCGGTGCCCTGCTCCGTCAGCGGTTCGCCGCCGCGAACGCCGAGGACGCCACCACCGCCGTGCGGTCCGTCCTCGGCGACGGCGCGGTCACCGCGGACGGCGGGGTGTCGCTCGAGATCCTCTCCGCGGTCGACGACGGCGTGACGGTCACCCGGATCGCCTCCTCGGGCCGCGGGGTGCGCCTCGACACCGGCCCGTCGCCCGAGCTGGTGGTCTTCGCGGTGCGCGAGGGGCGGCTCACGCTGGCGCGCTCCGGCGGCTCCGCCGACCTCGGCCCCGGCGATCTCGGCCTCGTGCCGACCGGCACCGCGGCCGAGCTGCGCTGGGACGGGGTCGTCGTCGACGCCGTCTCGATCGGCGCCTCCTCCATGGTCCGGCTGCTGAGCGCCGAGGGGCGGCCGCCGAGGCTGTCCGACGCGCGCATCACCCCGCAGTCCCCGGAGCTCGGGGAGCTGTGGGACCGGCTCGCCCGCGTGCTCGCCGGCACGGTGCTCGAGGCGCCGGACCTGTACCAGCGGGACCTCGTCCGGGCGCAGATGATCGACGTGCTCGCGGCGACGACGATCGAGGCGTTCGACCTGGTCGACCGGGCGGACTCGGACCTCGATCGCGACGAGGCCGTGCTGCAGCGCGCCGAGTCCTGGATGCGCGAGCGGCTCGGCGAGCCGCTCGCCGTCTCCGACATCGCGGCGGCGGCCGGGGTCTCGCTGCGCGGCCTGCAGCTGCTCTACCAGCGCAAGCGCGCCTCGACGCCGCTGCTGCACCTGCGCAGCATGCGTCTCGAGGCCGCACGCGCGGCCCTCCTCCGCGGGACGGAACCGGTCGGCGCGATCGCGAGGCGGCTCGGCTACACGAACCTCGGTCGCTTCAGCGCCCACTACCGGGAGGCCTTCGGCGAGGCGCCGTCGGCCACGCAGCGCGCAGGCGCCTAGCCGACCCGCGATGCGTCCAGGGCCGGGTCGCGGCCCGGCGAGCACCCCTCCCGACCCGATAGGGCGCGCGGGGCAACGCATCCACGCCCACTTCGAGGGCGAGCGCGGGAGCGCGGTGATCCTGCATCCTGTGCTCCGTCCCGCACGGCGCGGGCAGGAGGAGGACGCCCCCGTGCCGCAGCGCATCGACGACCCGCCGCTCGAGGGCGTGCTGCTCTCGGTCGTCTACTCGAGCGTCGCCACCCGGCCCTTCAGCGACGCAGCGCTGGTGGAGCTGCTCGCGCTCAGCCGCGCGCGGAACGCCGGACGCGACCTCACGGGGCTGCTGCTGCACCGCGACGGGCAGTTCATGCAGGTGCTGGAGGGGCCGGAGCGCGCGGTGCGCGGGCTGCTCGCCACCATCGCGGCCGACCCGCGGCACAGCGGCGTGTGGGTGCTCGACGAGGAGCGGGTCGGCGCGCGTCGCTTCGGATCCTGGTCGATGGCGTACCGCGGGATCGAGGAGTCGGACCGGGAGGCCGTGCCCGAGTGGTTCGGCTCCGCCGACGGAGCGGGCCCGGCCGGCGCCGGCCGGGCGGCCGCACTGCTCGACTGGTTCCGCCACCGCTGACGCCGCCCCGCGCGCTCCTGGGCTTCCGCTGCGCGTTCAGGAAGAGGACGCCCAGCGGGGAGTAGACCGGGGCGTCGGCCGCGGGCCGGGGAAGCGGGGCGTCATGGCGGAGCACGGGCTCAAGCGGGACGTCGGCCGGATCGGGCTGCTCTTCGCTGCGATCGGGTCGATGATCGGCTCCGGCTGGCTCTTCGGCGCGTTCAACGCGAGCGCGATCGCCGGTCCGGCCGCGATCTTCTCCTGGCTCATCGGCGGGGTGATGATCCTGTTCATCGGGCTCTCGTACGCCGAGCTCGGGCCGATGTTCCCGATCTCCGGCGGCGTCATCCGCTACCCGCACATCGTGTGGGGCTCGTTCGGCAGCTACTCCCTCGGCTTCATCACGTGGATCTCGACCGCGGCGGTGCCCGCGATCGAGGTGGAGGGCGCGCTCCAGTACGCCACCCAGTACGCCCCGTTCACGTCGCCCGAGCAGGTCGGCGGCGAGACCGTCTACACGCTGACCCCGCTCGGGATCGGCACGGCCGCCGTGTTGCTCGCCGTCTTCGTCGCGATCAACGCGGTCGGCGTGAAGCTGTTCGCGCAGGTGAACAACGTGCTCGTGTGGTGGAAGCTCGGCGTGATCGCGCTCGTCGTCGCCGTGTTCATCGCGACCGCGCTGCTCGGGCTCGGCGGCACCGGCGGGTTCGCCAACTACGGCACGAAGCAGTTCGCGCCCGGCGGCTTCGACGGCGTGATGATCGCGATCTCGACCGCCGGCATCGTGTTCTCCTTCCTCGGGTTCCGCCAGTCGATCGAGCTGGCGGGGGAGTCGAAGGACCCCAAGCGGAACGTGCCGTGGGCCGTGATCACCGCGACCCTCGTCGTCGCCGGGATCTACGCGCTGCTGCAGGTCGCCTTCACCCTCGCGGTCCCGGCCGACGCGCTGGCGCGGGCCGACGGCTGGCGGTCCCTGTCGCTCGAGAACGACTTCGGCCCGCTCGCGGCGATCGCGGGCGCCGCAGGGCTGACCTGGCTCGCGATCCTGCTCTACGCCGACGCGATCATCTCCCCGGCGGACACCGGGCTCGTGTACACGACGATCGCCTCGCGGGTCTCCTACGCGTTCGGCCGCAACGGCAACGCGCCCCGCTGGCTCGCGACGACGAGCGCCCGCGGGGTGCCGTGGTGGAGCCTCGTGCTCGTCTACGGCATCGGCCTCGTCCTGCTGCTGCCCTTCCCGAGCTGGCAGCAGCTGGTCGGGTTCATCACCTCGGGCACGGTGATCTCGTTCGCCGCCGGACCGCTCGCGGTGACGGCGCTGCGGCGCACGGAGCCCGACCGCGAGCGGCCGTTCCGCCTGCCCGGCGGCCACGCGATCCCGCTGCTCGGCTTCTTCAGCGCGAACCTCATCGTCTACTTCACCGGCTGGGCGACGAACTCCAAGCTGTTCATCACGATCCTGATCGGGTACGCGGTGCTCGTCGTGCTGGAGCTCGTGGGGCGGCGCAGCGGCACGAAGCCGCCGCTCGAGCTCGCGTCCGGCTGGTGGGTGCTGCCGTGGCTCGGCGCGCTCGCCCTCGTCGCCTGGCTGCTCGATCCGGAGACGCACCCGACGCTGTTCCTGCTCGGCTTCCCGATCATCGCCGTCATCTCGATCGCGGTCTACGCGCTGGCGGTCTCCCGCCGTCTGCCGCGCGAGCGGATGGACGAGTACATCGCCGACGCGGAGCGGGAGGCGCAGGACGAGCCCGAGGCGGTGTCGGTCTGACCGCGCGGGTGCCTCCGGGCGCGCGAGTACCCTGGCTGCTCCGACCGGGAGGGCTGGGCGCATGGCGGATCGACGCGAGCGGATGCGCGGCTGGGCGCGTCGTCTGGACCGGTCCCTGCTGCCGTTCCTCGGCCCCGCGCAGGTCGGCGTCGGCTACGCGGAGGCGCCGGAGGTGCGCCGCACGGATGCGCCCTGCCCGCTCTGCGGGGCGCCGATGGACCGCCACGAGGTGATCAGGAGCGCCGACCCGGCCCGCGCCACCCGGCTGGTCTGCCCCGACTGAGCGGGCGTGCAGCCGCTGCCCGGCGGGCTCCGATCCCGCGTGCCTAGCGTGCTCGGGCCGCGCGGACCGCGCGGGGAGCAGGAGGAGCAGCAGATGGCGCACGTGGACCTGACGGGCAAGAGGGTGCTCGCGATCGCGACGAACTACGGGGTGGAGCAGGACGAGATCGTCGTCCCGGTCGAGCACCTGCGCGGCGACGGCGCGACCGTCGACATCGCGACCGCGGACGACGGCGCGATCCAGACCCTCGTCGACGACAAGGAGCAGGGGCGCGAGGTCGAGGCGACGACGACGCTCGACGCGATCGACGACCTGTCGCAGTACGACCTGCTGCTGATCCCGGGCGGCTCAGTGAACGCCGACCAGCTGCGGCTGGAGGAGAAGGCGGTCGCGATCGCGGAGGGCTTCATCACCGCGGGCAAGCCGGTCGCCGCGATCTGCCACGCGCCGTGGACCCTGATCGAGACCGGCCGGGTGAAGGGCAAGCGCCTCACCTCGTTCTGGTCGCTGAAGACCGACGTGCGCAACGCCGGCGGCGACTGGCAGGACTCCTCCGTCGTCGTGGACGACAGCGACGGGTGGACGCTGATCACGAGCCGCAACCCGAAGGACCTCGACGACTTCGTCGGCGCGATCGACGAGGCCCTCGCCCCCGCCTGACCGGGGCGCTCGCGTCGCGACGCGGCACGGTGCGCCGCCGCTGCACCGTGCCGGGTCGCGACGCGGACCGAGGGCGGGTCGCTCAGGCGAGCGGGTCGGCGGCCGGGGGAGCGCCGCGGCGGTCCGGCGCGACGGTGGCGCGGTCCGGCAGCCAGAGCACGAAGGTGCTGCCCGCGCCCGCCGGCACCAGCGCGAGCCGGCCCTCGTGGCTCTCGACGATCTGCCGGGCGATCGCGAGACCGAGCCCGGAGCCGCCGCGGTCGCCACCCGGCACCCGGTGGAACCGTTCGAAGACGCGGTCGCGCTCGTCCGGCGGGATGCCGGGGCCCTCGTCGCGCACGGCCGTCCAGGCCCACCCGCCGCGGCTGCCCGCGGCGATCACGACCGTGCTGCCCGCGGGCGCGAGCCGCACGGCGTTCGACAGCAGGTTGCCCACGGCCCGCGACAGCGCGACCGGGTCGGCGAACACGAGCGGCCCGCCCGGCAGCCGCTCGTCGAGCGGCAGGTCCCGCTGCCCGGCGAGCACCCGGTGCTCCTCCACCGCGGCCGCCGCGATCGCCGAGAGGTCGGCCTCCCGCTCCTCGAACGCGGCCGACCGGATGCGGGCGGAGGCGAGCAGGTCCTCGAGCAGGCGCCGCATCCGCTCGGTCGCGCCGAGCACCACGGCGGCCGCCTCGCGCCGCTCCGCCGGGCTGGCGTCCTCGGTCGCGAGCACCGCCTCGACGTTCGCCTGGATCACCGCGACCGGGTTGCGCAGCTCGTGGCTGACGTCCTCGACGAGCATCCGCTCGGCGCGGAAGGCGCCGTCCAGGCGGTCGAGCATCCCGTCCATCGTGTCCGCGAGCTCGTGCAGCTCGTCGGGAGGGCCGCTCGCGCCGACCCGGCGCGACAGGTCGGTCGCGCCGATCTCCTTCGCCGTCGCCGTGATGCGCGCCACGGGCCGGAGCGCGCGCCGCGCCACCCACCACCCGATGACGAGGCTGAGCACGAACATCACCGCGAGCGCCGCGATCGAGTAGTCGCGCATGGCCGTGAGCGCCTGGAAGTTCACGGCGCGCTGCACGCTCTCGATGTCGGCGACCTGCACCTGCTCGCCGGGCTTGTAGACGAGCGTGCCGTCGGACAGGCGCGTGAACTTCTTCAGCGTCACCGGGCTGAGCGGCTCGTTCGGCAGCGTCGCCGACAGCGCGAGCAGCACCGCGCCGATCGCGAGCGCGGAGATCCCGAACAGCAGCGCGGAGTAGGTCAGCGCGAGACGGACCCGGATCGTGCGGAGCGCCGGCGGGATCCGCATCAGCCCGCGTCCTCGGGCAGGTCGCGCAGCCGGTAGCCGCGGCCCGTGACCGTCTCGATCGCCGGCGCCTCGCCGGCGACCGTGAGCTTGCGGCGCAGCGTGCCGACCGTGACGCGGACGGTCTGCGTGAACGGGTCGGCGTTCTCGTCCCAGACGTGCTCGAGCAGCTCCTCCGCGCTGACGACGTGCCCCGGGCGCCGCATCAGGTACCGCAGCACGCCGAACTCCTTCAGCGTCAGCGGCAGCTCGCGCTCGCCCCGGTGCGCGAGCTGCCGCGCGTCGTCGAGCACGATCGGCCCGTGCCGCAGCACCGAGCCGCCGGCGGCGCCGTCGCGGCGCAGCAGCGCCCGCATCCGCGCGGTCAGCTCGACGAGTGCGAACGGCTTGACGAGGTAGTCGTCCGCGCCCGCGTCGAGGCCCCGCACGCGGTCCGCGAGCCCGGTCCGCGCGGTCAGCATGAGGATCCGCGGGCCGTCGCCCGCGACGTCCACCCGTCCGCCGCGCACCGCGTCCGCCAGGTCGAAGCCGCTGCCGTCCGGCAGGTTCACGTCGAGCAGCAGCAGGTCGTACGCGTGCACGGCGAGCTTCTGCTCCGCCTCGCCCCTCGTCAGCGCGGCGTCGACGGCGTAGCCCTCGCGCCGCAGCCCGACCCGCAGCGCGCCGACCAGGCCCTCCTCGTCCTCGACGACCAGCACGCGCATGCGGGCACGGTACCGACGCGCGCCCGCACCCGCCGGGAGCCCTTTCGGTCCGCTTTCGGCGCGCACGTCCCGCCGGCGCCGATCGCGGGGAGCCGCGAGCGTCGAGTCGCGCGACGGCCTCCTCGTCTGCAAGGACGCTGTGCGCCCGCCCGACGCGGGAGCGACGGGCTCTAGGTTCCGTGCATGGCGAAGCGGCCCACGATGATCGCGGTGTTCGACGGGTACGGCGACGTGTCCCAGGTACGGGTCGAGGAGGCCCCGAGACCGCAGCCGGGCCCCGGCCAGGTGCTGCTCCAGGTGGTCGCCGCGGGCGTCTCGCACATGGACGCCTACGTGCGCGAGGGGCGCTTCCAGGACGCGATCGAGCTGGCCCTGCCAGCGCGCCAGGGCGTCAGCCTCGCCGGCATCGTGCGCGCGGTCGGCGAGGGCGTGCGGGAGCTACGGGTCGGCGACGAGGTCTTCGGGCACGACCCGGCGCACGGCGCCCACGCGACGCACGTCGTCGTCGACGCCGCCGCGGTCGTGCGCAAGCCGCGGCGCCTGTCGTGGGAGGTGGCCGGCTGCCTGTACCTCACCGGCCTGACCGCGTACGAGCTGGTGCAGTCCGTGCGGCTCGGGGCGGAGGACGTCGTCGTGGTGACGGCCGCGGCGGGCGGCGTCGGCCACATCGAGTGCCAGCTCGCCCGGCTCGCGGGCGCCCGCGTGGTGGGCATCGCCGGCCGGGAGAACCACGACTACCTGCGCTCGATCGGCGTGAAGCCCGTCGCGTACGGCGACGACGTCGAGAAGGCGGTGCGGGAGGCCGCGGACTCGAGGCCCGTCACCGCGCTGTTCGACAACTACGGGCGCTACGAGGCGCTCGCCGAGGCGCTCGAGGTGACGGGCGACCGCTTCGTCCGCACCGAGCGCCGCCGCGACGCCGAGATCGAGCTCTGGACGGCGGGCGCGGACCCGCGCCTCGCGGTGCGGCTCCGCGACGTCGCCGAGCTGGTCGCGGAGTGGAACGTGCGGATCCTCGTCTCCGGCTTCTACCCGTTCCAGGCGCTCGATCGCGCGCTCGTCGACCTCGACGCCCGGCACAGCCGCGGGGTCGTGGTGGTCGGGATGGACACGACGGCGCCGCCGTCGGAGTACCTGCGCGGCACGCTCCGCGCCCACCACGAGCGGGCCGCAGCGGCCGGCTGACGCTCAGGGGCGCAGCGCCGAAAGCAGCGCGGTCACCGACCGCAGCAGGGGAGCGGGCAGCCCGGCCCGGTCGGCGGCGCGGAGGGCGGCGCCCTGCACGGCCTCGTGCTCGAGCGGCCGGCCCGCTCGCCGGTCCTGCAGCATCGAGGTCGTCGTGCCGTCCGGCATCGACTGCAGCCAGGCGACGGACTCGCGCGGCAGGTCGTCCGCGAGCCGCGCGCCCGCCGACCGGCCCGCGGCGACGACCTCGGCCAGCAGCCGCTCCGCGAACGCCGCGACCGCCGGCTCCCGCAGCACGTCCATCGGGCGGTCGGTCAGCGTCGTCGCGGTCATGCTCGCCGTGTTCAGCACCAGCTTCCGCCACGCGGCGCTGCGGAAGTCGGCCGCGGTCTCGACGGCCAGGCCGCCCGGGCCGAGCAGCCCCGCGACCTCGCGGGAGGGCGCGTCGTCGGGCACGACGGCCTCGCGGCCGCCCGGCCGCGTCAGCACCGCGAGGCCGGGGCCGCGGCGTTCGGCCGGCGTGTAGGCGAGCAGCGGCACCACCGGCGCGGCGCCTGCGAAGGGGGCGACGCGCTCGGCGTGCTCCACCCCGTTCTGCGCGACCACGCGCGCGGCCGCGCCCGCCGCCGCACCC